>JBBRCA010000038.1:0-21944 GCA_038205325.1 Terriglobales bacterium
TTCTTTTCCGATGCATTCCTTGATTTCTGCACAGGTGTTGCGGAGTTCTGGTGCTGCGGCTGTGCGGAGCGATGCGGAGGTGCTGACGTATGGGGAGTTGGAGATTGGGTCGAACCGGCTGGCGCGGCATTTGGTGAAGATGGGTGTGAAACGGGGATCGCTGGTGGGGCTGTGCGTGTCGCGGTCGGCGGGGATGATGGTGGCGGTGCTGGCGATTTTGAAGGCGGGTGGAGCGTATGTTCCGTTGAGTGCGGACCAGCCCAGGGCGCGTACGGCACGGCAGTTGGGCGGCCTGGATGCGTTGTTGACCGAAGCGGAGTTCATGAGTCAGTTGCCGGAGTTCGAGGGGCCGATAGTCGTATTGGATGGGGCGGAGCGGCCATGGTATCAGGAGGCTGATACTGCACCCGATGTGGAGGTGACGGGTGACGATCTGGCGTATGTGATTTATACGTCGGGGTCGACGGGAACGCCCAAGGGCGTAGGGGTACGGCACTCGAACCTGGTGAACTATGCGACA
Source organism: Terriglobales bacterium (assembly GCA_038205325.1). Taxonomy (GTDB): domain Bacteria; phylum Acidobacteriota; class Terriglobia; order Terriglobales; family Acidobacteriaceae; genus Granulicella. The sequence continues at coordinate 521 of JBBRCA010000038.1, forward strand.
CACATGGTGCGCGAACTGGAGTTGGATAAAGAACGGTTGCAGTATGCGACGGTTTCTACGCTGGCGGCCGACCTGGGCAACACGGTGATCTATCCGGCGCTGCTGACGGGCGGATGTCTGCATGTGCTGCCGTATGAAGTGGCGACCGACGCCAAGCGCATGGCGGCGTATCAGACCGAGTATGGGATTGATGTGTTGAAGATCGTGCCGTCGCATTTGGCGGCGCTGGTGGAGGGCTCTGGCAGCGATGTGCTGCCGAAGAAGTATTTGATTACGGGCGGCGAAGCTCTGAAGCCGGCGCTGGTAGAACGTCTGAACGGGACTTGCGAAGTGGTCAACCATTATGGGCCGACGGAGACGACGGTGGGGTCGCTGATGCTGCGGTTGAAGGACTTCGATTGGAGGAAGTCTTCTGCGGCGAGCATTCCTATCGGGCGTCCGATTGCGAACACGCGCGTGTATATTTTGGATGCGAACCGGGAGTTGGTGCCGGTGGGCGTTGCGGGGGAGCTGTACATCGCGGGCGCGGGCGTGACGGCGGGTTATGTGGGCCAGGCGGAGATGACCTCGGAACGGTTTGTGGCCGACCCTTTTCATGCCGATGAGCGGATGTACCGGACGGGCGATTTGGTGCGCTGGCTGCCTGAGGGCGTGGTGGAGTTCCTGGGCCGGGGGGACGATCAGGTGAAGATACGCGGGTTCCGGGTGGAGTTGGGGGAGATCGAGACGGCGCTGGCGGCGCTGGCGGGCGTGCGGCAGTGCGTGGTGCTGGCGCGGGCCAAGGATGAGAGCAATCCCGACGACAAGCAGGTGGTGGCGTATGTGGTCCTGGACCGGCAGCAGGCGGCGACGCTGGAGACGCTGAAGCAGGCTCTGAAGGAGCGTTTGCCGGATTACATGGTGCCGACGGCGCTGGTGGAGATGCAGAAGCTGCCGCTGACGGCCAACGGCAAGGTGGACCGCAAGGCTCTGCCGGCTCCGGAGGCGCGGGCGGCGCGAGAGTATAAAGCCCCTGATACTGCGACCGAAGAGCTGGTGGCGCAGATCTGGAGCGAGGTGTTGAAGGTCGACAAGATTTCAACCGACGAGAACTTCTTCGACCTCGGAGGACACTCGCTGCTCGCTACCCAGGTCATCTCCAGAATACGCGAGAGCTTCAATCTGGAGGTCGCGCTTCGGACGATGTTTGAGGCGCCTGTTCTGCGGGACTTCGCCGGTGCGGTCGATAAGACAAAAGCGAGTGGAGTCGGCAGTGTCGCCAGTGCGCCGATCAAACGGGTTACGCGACAGGAATATCGTGGTGCTACTACGGGCCGTTAGAGCGGTTTCCTGGTGGGATAGAGCTTGGCGGCGCTGTCGAAACCCATGTCCGAAAATCCGGACATGGGGCACCCCGCATCTTTGCACGACCGCACTCCGCAACTTTGCACGACCGCACTCCGCAACTTTGCTCGACGATCGTCTTCACACCATCGGCTATTTGCTCTAAACGATCTCTTGACTCACGTGGTAATTTATACGAAAGTCAGATTTATTCGGGCCAGATTTCATCCCCACGGGGGGATAATCAATCGAGGGCTATTGCCATGTCTTTATCTGCAGCCGCAGCACCTAAAAAGAGCCTTGGAGACATCCGCCGCAAGGCGGTCGATCTCACCAACTTCAATCCTGTGAAGGAAAGCCAGTTGCAGCCTGACCAGCCGCTTCCGCTGATCATTGAGCCGACGAGCGATCAGGTGGATCTGACCGATTGGGCGCGCAACCAGCGGGAGTACATCGCCGAGAAGCAGGCAAAGCACGGCGGCATTTTGTTCCGCGGCTTTGGCTTGAAGGACGCTGCCGACCACGAGCGCGTGGCGGGCGCGATCTGCGATGAACTCTTTGCCGACTACGGCGACCTGCCGCGCGAGGGCGTCGCCGGCAAGGTGTATACGTCGACGCCTTATCCGGAAGACAAGTCGATTCTGTACCACAACGAGAGCTCACACATGAGTTCGTGGCCGAGCAAGATCAACTTCATGACCATTGTGGTGGCTAAAGAAGGAGGAGCGACGCCGATCGTGGACTGTCGCAAGGTCTACAACGACCTCGACCCGGCGGTGCGTGACATGTTCGAGCAGAAGGGGCTGACGTACGTCCGCAATTTCTCGGAGGGTCTGGACGTTAGTTGGCAACGGTTCTTCAGCTCCGAGGATCGCGAGGCCGTCGAAACCTCGTGCCGGAAAGCGGGCATGACCTGCGAGTGGTACGGCGACAACTTTCTCCGCGTTCGGCAGAAGTGCCGCGCCGTGATCCGCCACCCGCGGACGGGCGAAAAGACGTTCTTCAACCAGGTGCAACTGCACCACATCCACTGTGTCGATCCGGAGACGCGGGCGTCGCTGCTGTCGATTTTCAAGGAAGAAGACCTGCCTCGCCAGGTATTTTTCGGCGACGGCACGACCATTTCCGATGCGGTGATGGACCATGTGGGCGAGGTTTACGAGCGCAACGCGGTGCGGTTCCAGTGGCAGGTTGGGGACCTGGTGAGCCTGGACAACATGCTGGTCGCCCACGCCCGCGATCCGTACGTTGGCCCGCGCAAAGTGGTGGTGGCGCTAGGGGATCTGGTGTTCGATAAGGACGTTGCGTAGGGAGGGGGGTACCCCCTCCCCCCTGGGTGTGATTTTGGCTGCAAAGTCTTCAAAATGAGAAGCTTATGGGTAAAATATTCATTCAAGAGATTTTACGGGTCAGGTATTTAGAATCTTCGACTTGAATGATGGTGTCTCCCGCAAAATATTGATACTGTGGGGGATACGGCTAAAATATTGAAACGATGTGGTTTATGCGGCTGCAAGAAGCAGGTTCCCTTCGGGAATGACAGAAAGAAAAGCAACGGTGACAGCAGATTCCCTTCGGGAATGACAGAAAGAAAAGCTTGCGATTGGCCCTATCTCTATTGTAGCAATTTGGCGGGATAAACAGGCAAGTTTATTTTGCGATTTTGGGCAGTGTCCATAGGGGTTTTGTGAGTTTTGCACAGGCTCGGGGGCTTGACAAGAATCGGTGGCTCGCTTGTCGGTTGCCAATTACCAGTTGCCAGTTATGAGTTGTCCGTTATGCCTATCTATTCCTATCGCGACCTGAGTCCGCAACCGGAAGCCATGCAGGCTTATGTCGAGTGGCTGGCTGCGCTCGACCGCGGCTTCACGGAAAACGCCGGGTATGAAGAGCGCAGTGAAATTGTTCGTAAGGCGTTGCACGATTTGCTGTATCCCCGGATGGGACGCGACGTGTCGTCGATGCTGGACGTGGCGACGGCTTCGCTGGACCCGCGCAATGTCACGCTCGAACCGGAGTACTACGGCGATATGGATCCTGCGCGCTATTATCCGCGCAAGCCGCTGATCTGGCTGTGGCTGCAGTTCGATGCTTCGCCGCTGGGTGCGAACGAGTGGCTCGGCCAGCGGCTGCGGCAGATGCTGGGGCGGCACATCTTCGCGCATATGGGCGACCGGGTAAGGATTTTTCAGCATGTGCAGTTCAGCTTTGGGTACAACCTGTCGATTGGCGACGATTGCTGGATTCATCGACACGTTTTGCTCGACGACCGCGGCGGGATTGTGTTGCATGAGCGGAGCAGCGTTTCGGACTACGTGAACATCTACTCGCACACTCACAACCTGCAAACGCAGGCCGACGTCACCAACAAGGCTACGGAGATTGGGCCGCGGGCGCGGATTACATATCATGCGACGGTGCTGGCGGGGTCGCGGATTGGGCCGGACGCGATGCTGGGGGCGATGGCGGTGGCGACGCGGGATGTGCCGGAGCATACGATTGCGTTGGGGATTCCGGCGAGGGTGAAGCGGGAGAAGTAGAGCGGGCTGAAGCAAAAAGCAGGTTCCCTTCGGGAATGACAGAAAGAAAAACAAGAGCAACGACAACAGCAAAAGCAGATTCCTTCGCTGCGCTACGGAATGACAACAAGAAGGCACGAAATGACAACAAGAAAAGCAGTAGCAAATACAGCGGTCACGTCGCTGTCATCCGCGAGTTAGGCTAGAGGCATGTCTCCGATAGATTTTGGGTTGGCGATTTTTGAGCTTGTCGTGATGGTGCTGGCGCTTTCGCTGCACGATTGCGCGCAGGCCTGGGCGGCGAACCGGCTGGGCGACCCGACCGCGCGCATGATGGGTCGACTGACGATGAATCCGGCGCGGCACTTCGATCTGTTTGGGACGGCGATCTTTCCGCTGATTACGCTGTTCCGGTCGCCTCCGTTTGTGATCGCATGGAGCAAGCCGGTGACGATGACGCCGCGCAACTTCAAGCGCATGAGGCGCGATGAGACTCTGGCGATTCTGGCCGGGCCCACGGTGCAACTGCTGACGGCGGTGGTCGCGCTGGTTGTGCTGCTTTCTATGCGGCGTGCCAACCCGGCCGCAGGCGCTGCGCTCCAAACCGCGGTGCGGTTGGCGATGCACGTCCCGGGTACGGACACAATGGACCTGCCCACGATTTTTCCATTCATTTTGTTTTTGTACTTCTGCATTTTGATCAATTTGTTGTTGTTGGTGTTCAACCTCGTACCTTTTCCGTTCTTTGATGGCGGCAAGATTCTGGTGAACTGGCTGCCCTATAACGCGGCGCAGACGTTTCAAAAGTCGAGTCTGTATTTCATGATCGGGTTTTTCTTTTTTGGATTTACGGTGGTGATGTTTTTCTTTGGGCCGTTGATGGCGGTGTTCAATGGTTTGCTGGGGCTGTAGATTTGTCGCTTGCGGGAAATAACTTCAGATTCCTACGGAATGACAGAAAGAAAGCAACAGCAAAAGCAGGTTCCCTTCGGGAATGACAAAAAGAAAAGCAACGGCAAGAGCAACAGCAGATTCCCTTCGGGAATGACAGAAAGAAAAGCAACAGCAAGGCAACAGTGTCGTTGGTTGCTGCGAAGGTGCCGCGAACCCGCTCGGTTGCTTGAGCCTGTATCCTTAGGTCATTGCATGAGCACTTCTCCTATTATCAGAACGACACCGCTGCCGCGCGTGCTGAGCGGCATGAGGCCGACGGGGCGTCTGCACCTGGGCAACTATATGGGCGCGCTGTACAACTGGGTGAAACTACAGCATGAATACGACTGCTACTTCTTCATCGCCGACCTGCACGCGCTGACCACGGATTACGCCGACCCCAGCCGCGTGCAGCAAAATACCACCGACATTACACTGGATTTTCTTTCGGCGGGGCTGGACCCGGGGCGATGCGTTATTTTCAAGCAGTCGGACGTGATGCAGCACGCGCAGTTGAATACGCTGTTTGGCATGTTCACGCCGGTGGGTTGGTTGGAGCGCGTGCCGACGTACAAAGACCAGCAGGCGCAACTTGCCGAGAAGGACTTGAACACGTTTGGGTTCCTTGGCTATCCCCTGCTACAGGCCGCCGATATTCTGCTTTACAAACCGGATTTTGTGCCGGTGGGCGCGGACCAGGTGGCGCATGTGGAGTTGACGCGAGAGGTGGCGCGGCGGTTCAACTCTTTGTACCCTGGGGAATTTCGTCTACCGGCAAACGCGCCAGCGTGGGTGATGCCTGCCATCCTCGAGAAGGCCCGCAAACTTGCCGGAGAAGCGAAACAATCGACGCGAATGGAGTTCAGCGCGCGCGCGCTTTTTGAGGCGGCGTTGCAAACGAAGAACTCGGGCGTCGTCAAAATCGACCCTATCCTGCCGGAGCCGGATGTGTTGCTGACCCCTTCGCCGAAGCTGCCGGGGTTGGATGGGCGCAAAATGTCGAAAAGCTACGGCAACATGATTATGCTGTCCGAGCCAGAGGCCGACCTGCGCGCGAAGCTGAAGACCATGGTGACCGATCCGGCGCGGGTGCGGCGCGACGATCCGGGCAACCCGGATGTTTGTCCGGTGTTCGATTTGCACAAGGTTTTTTCGAGTGAGCGCGTGCAGATGGAAGCGGCGGAAGGTTGTCGAACCGCGGGGATTGGGTGCATCGAATGCAAGAGTTGGTTGGCGGACGCGATCGTCACGACCATCGCGCCGATGCAAGCGCATCGTCGCGATTTGGAGAAGCGGCCCGGCGTGGTGAAGGACGTGCTTGCGAATGGGAAAGACCGCGCCATCAAACGCGCGCAGCAGACGCTTGACGAAGTGCAGCGGGCGATGGGGTTGGCATAGGCGATGAGCGAGGAGCGGGAAATCGGTTTTGTGCTAGAGCCGCAGGCGGTTGCGGAACCAAGGCGCGTGAGCGATAAGGAGAAGAACAAGGCGGAGGCTTCGGAGTCGCCTTTTTCGGTCACGGTGGGCCTGGTGTACGACGGCCCGATGGACCTGCTGCTAGATTTGATTCGCAAGCAGAACATCGACATTTACGACATTCCGATGGCGCGGATTACTGCGCAATTTCTGGAGTACACGCACCAGTTGAAGCAGACCGACATTGACGCGGCTGGCGAGTTTATTTACGTGGCGTCGCTGCTGATTCACATCAAGTCGAAGACGCTGCTGCCGCGCGACCCTTCGGATGTGACGGGGGCGGACGCCGAAGATCCGCGTCGTGAGTTGGTGGAGCGGCTGCTGGAGCACGAGCGCTTCAAGGCCGCCGCGCAGATGCTGATGCAAAAGCAGCAGATTGAAGAGGCGACGTGGTCGCAATCGGGGATGAAGGGGTTTCTTGAAGACGAAGGGCTGGAGTCCGCAGATGCGGAGCGCGAGATCGCCGCCGACACGGTCGATCTGGTACGCGTGTTTCAGGACATTCTGAATCGCCTGCGCGAGCGCCCCGTCCACAATATCGACGAGGAGGCGGTGACCGTTGGCCAGATGATCGACTATCTGAAACGGCGATTGCTGATGGAAGACCGTCCGGTGAGCCTGCGTCGCCTGCTGCACAATACGCGCTCGGAGCGCGCGCTGATTTGCACGTTTCTGGCGATGTTGGAGTTGGTGCGTTTGCAGGCGATTTTGTTGCGTCAGGCGACGGAGTTTGGGGACATTCTGGTCAAGAAGACCGACCACTTCGAGCAGGTGTTTGCGGATCAGGCCGCGGTGAGGGACGACTGGGATTGAGGGTGGGGACTGGGCAAGTGTTCGGCGAGCAGACTCGGGAAGCGATGGTGAAGGAAAGTACGGAGTTGCGACCGGGATGTCCACAACGTGGAAGGATGCGGTGGTTGGTACACTCAAGCCTGCGCCTATGAGCTTGAAAGCAAAGATCGAAGCCGTCATTTATGCGTCCGAAGAGCCGGTGACGCTGGCCCAGCTTGTCGGCCTGCTGGGCGAGGAGGCTCAGGCGGAGCTGGATGGCCTGCGCTCGCTACAAATTTCGTTGATGCTGGATGAGGTTGGAGAGTCGGCGTCGGAAGTCGGCGATCCAGATGTTTTGAATGCAGAAATTTTGCGGCCGGAGACAGAAGGCAGCGATGTGCCTGTCGCGTCGGACGCTGCTGGGAATATCGCGGAGGACGCAAAGGAGCTTGCGCGCGAGGCTGCTCTGGGCGTGAAGACGCGCGAGCGCGGGCTGCGCGACTACTTCCGATCACAGCTGCAAGAACTCATCGCCGACTACGCGGATCAAGATCGGGGGTTGGAGATCCGCGAAGTGGCGGGGGGCTATCGTCTGTCGACCAAACTGGAGTATCACGACGCTGTGCGCGGTTTTGTGAAGTCGCTGAAGCCGCCGCTGAAACTGACGCTGCAGGCGCTCGAAACGCTGGCGGTTGTGGCGTACAAGCAGCCGGTGACCGCGCCTGAGATTTCGGAGATTCGCGGCGTCGATTCGAGCGCGGTGCTGGGCGGCCTGATGGCACGCAAGCTGGTGACGACGGCCGGACGCAAGCAGGTGATCGGGCGGCCGATTTTATATAAGACGACCAAGGATTTTCTGATGCGTTTCGGTCTGAAAGACGTGAGCGAGCTTCCCAGCATCGAAGAGTTTGAGAAGATGGCCGGCGAACTCGCGGACATCGACCCTTTGACTGATTTGATCGATCCGGTGCAGGAGGAGATTTCGATGGAAGATTTTCAGGAAGGCGAAGACAGAGGTGCTTCGCCCAGCGTCGACGAAATCAACGCTGCGCCCGGGCTCCGCATGTCTGCGAAAGAGACGATCGAGGACAAGGGGGCGGGTCTCGATGGGAAAGAGCGCGAGCTCGGCGATCCGCACGCTGTGGAGCCGATGGCGGATATTCATGAGCCGCAGGCGGACGGCGACAGTTCGCTCACGGATGTGGAAGAAGAAGGGCCGGAAGGGGAACGGAAGAGAGACGCGGGGGCTTGAGCGATGCAAAAATTCACTGAACGGGCCGACTCTGCCAAAGACGACCAACCGGATACGATTGCGACTCCAGAGGGCGACAATGAGGGCTTGCCTGGACAGCCGCTCGCACCTTCGGATGTGGACATCAAGCGGCCGCGCGGCGATGAGCCGCACTCGTCGCAGCCGTTTCGCGATGCGCTGAAGTAGGCCGCGGCCCCAGCGACAGAGATTTCACTGGTTAGAGATTGCGGCGCTGTGAAAACCGTGTCCAAAAATCCGGATCCGTCGACAGTCTCAGGACTGGCTACGGCCACCCCGCATCCACGATTAGTCTGGGATTAGTCAGACGGCCTGAGGGGAGATAATGAGAGTATGAAGCCGGACTCGAGAGACTCACCCGCTGGCGATCGCCTGCAAAAAATTCTTGCGCAGGCTGGTATCGCGTCGCGCCGCGCCGCCGAGGTCATCATCCTCGAAGGCCGCGTGCAGGTGAACGGCAAGGTGGTCACCGAACTGGGCAGCAAGGCCGACCTCGACCGCGACCATATACGCGTCGACGGCAAGCTGTTGCAGGGGCGCGAGGCGCAGCGCTACTTCATGGTCAACAAGCCGCGCGGCTACGTGACCACGCTCGACGATCCCGAGAAACGGCCTACGGTCATGCAGCTTCTGGGGCAGGACGCCCAACGGAAATCGGTGGGCGAACACAGCAGGATGCCACGGCTGTATCCGGTTGGCCGACTCGACTATTTGAGCGAAGGTCTGCTGCTGATGACCAACGACGGCGACCTGGCGAACAATCTCTCGAAGGCGTCGGCGGGCGTGTTGAAGACGTATCTGGTGAAGGTTTCCGGCGCGCCGACAGACGAGGCGATCGACAACCTGCGTCGCGGCATCATGATCGATCGTGGGCGGTTGAACGAAATTCGCGCGGGACGCCGTGACCGCGTGCTCACCCAACCCGCGAAGATCGAGCAGGTGCGGCGCGGCGAGAATCCGTGGTTTGAAGTGACGCTGACCGAAGGCCGCAATCGTCAGCTTCGCAAAATGTTTGAAGAGATTGGGCATCATGTCGAAAAGATTCGGCGCATCGGATATGGGGCGTTGGTGCTGGACGTTCCGCCGGGCGGGTTTCGTGAGCTGACGCAGGGCGAAGTGCAGGCGCTCAATCGCGCGGCGGCGGGCAAGAAGGTCGAGCGCAGGAAGACGTTGCCGGAGGCTGCCCAACTCAAGAAGCCCGTGCCACCGCGGAAGCGCGGCTTTAAGAAGCCCGCGCGCAAGAGGATTTAGGGCTGGCGAGACTGTTGAAAAGCGTGTTGGGCACGACAGTTTGGCTGTGCCCTGCTACCGTTGATAGAAGCATGATTTCGCAGCGCCCATTATTTCCGGACCGACAAATGGCCTCACCCCAGAACGGTACGGCGTCGCAATCCTCGCCTGCTCCGGTTTGGTTGCAGCGCATGAGCCTGATCGTGCTGGTGCTTTTCTGCCTTTACATCGGGGCCATCGTTGCAGTGCTGCCGTGGGTGTCGCGCTTCTGGGACAATAATGTGTGGCTGGTCGCGCATCCCGCCATTCATGCGGTGTTGCGGCAAGGATGGGTGCGCGGAATCTTCAGCGGGCTGGGTTTGCTGGACATCTGGATCGGCGTGAGCGAGGCGATTCACTACCGCGACTTTCGGGCGTAGGATTTCCGCGTTCGCTCGCGCAAGGAGTTTGTTTCGATGTTGCGAGAAGTCGAGTTTCCACGCAGCGGCTATCCCACTGAGCGCGCTCCGGCGCCGCTCGAGTCCGCCCCGTTGGCTTACGAAAACCCCGACTTCCTAGACTCCCCCGACGGGCGTATGGTGCGCATCATGGCCGAGTATTCGGAGCCCATGGCGCGCTTCCGCCGCGAACGCATTCAGGACACTGTGGTGTTCTTCGGCTCGGCACGTTTTCGCGCACGCGATGTAGCGAGCAAGGAGCTTGAACTGTTGGAGAACACCGGCTCCGCGCAGGCCGCGCCCGCAGACGAGCAGCCCGCCAGCGCGGATGAAATCGAGAGCGGCGAGACGACCGAGTTGAAGCTGAACCGCGCCGCCGCTGCGGTCGAGATGGCGGGTTACTACGAGGACGCGCGCACGCTGGCGCACAAGATGACAGACTGGTCGAGCAAGCTGCCGGGGCGGCGGCATCGCTTTGTGATTACGTCCGGCGGCGGCCCCGGAATTATGGAGGCGGCCAATCGCGGCGCTTGGGAAGCCGGCGGAAAAACCATCGGCCTGAACATCAAGCTCCCCTTCGAGCAGTTGCCCAACCCGTACATCACGCCAGCGCTCAACTTCAACTTCCATTATTTCTTCATGCGCAAGTATTGGTTCGCGTATCTTGCCAAGGCACTGGTGGTTTTTCCGGGCGGCTTTGGAACGTTGGATGAAATGTTCGAGCTTCTGACACTGGCGCAGACCCGCAAGCTGCAAAAGCAAATGACCGTCGTCATCTATGGGTCGAGTTACTGGAAGAAGGTCATCAATCTTGAACTGCTTGCGGAAAAAGGCGCGATTGCGGTGAAGGACCTGGATCTCTTCCAATTCGCGGACACGCCTGAGGAGGCGTTCCGCATTCTGCGCGACGGTCTGACGGCGAACCATCTAGACCTGCAAACGCCGCGCAACGAGGAGCCGATTCCGAACGACCCTGCGCCCAGCGCGCAAGAAGTTCTCGGGCCGGACATTGCCAAGACGAACTCGTAGACGGCCTGTGCTTGCTCGAAAATGACGGCGAAAAACAAGCAACGACAACGGCAAAAGAAGAAGCAGATTCCCTGCGGGAATGACAGAAAGAAAAGCAGAAGCAGATCCCTGCGGGAATGACAGAAAGAAAACAAAAGCACATGCGATGGAAAAACCGCTAGCGGATCGATCGCAGCAACGCTCGCGGGACTGCGAGCACGAAGTCGAGCAGGATGCGCGGCAAGGCTCGCGCGTCGCTCGCGACCGATGCGCTGCCGGTTCCGGCGAGCATGGCTCCGCGTCGCATCGCGAACCCGTTGAATCCCGAGGCGAGTGACGCGAAGCAGAATGAGGCGATGAGGCCAGCGCGGACGTGCGGCGTGCCCAGCGCGCGATGCCAGCCGAATTGTGCGGCGAGTAACAGCGCGGGGAGACCGAGCCAGACGATGAACGCCGTCGCCCAAACGGGTTGCGCTGCGCGGAGGCGCTGGGTAGCCGCCCCCATCAGCCCAGCGGCGACGGTCGCGAACGCGGCTTCGACCAGCATCGCGCGCACCGCGCTGTGCTTGCCGGCGCGCAGGTTGGTGGCGAAGAACACGCCCGCGCGCAGCAGAACGCTGACAGCCGCAGCCTTCCAGTTCCACGAGGCGATGAGCGTGGTGAAGGGATGGCGCAGAATGTCGACGAGCGCTTCGGCGAGGCTGGTCTGCAGCGTGTCAGCCATTCAGTTTTTTGCGCTGACCGGAAGCTGTGCTTTGATCCAGCGGTCTACGCGCGCGTCGAGCAGGTCGAGCGGCATCGCGCCGCCGTCGAGAATCTCGTCGTGGAAGGCCTTGATGTCGAAGCGCGCGCCGAGTTGATCTTTGGCGCGGTCGCGCAACTCGCGAATCTTCAACTGCCCCATCTTGTAGGCGAGCGCTTGTCCCGGCCATGCGATGTAACGGTCGGTTTCGGACTGAGCCAGAACCTCGTTGACATCATTGGCGCGCATGTAGGCAATCACCTGGTCGCGCGTCCAGCCCTGGTCGTGAATGCCCGTGTCGACGACCAGGCGCACGGCGCGGAAAAGTTCGGAGTTGAGGCGTCCATAGTCGGAGACGGGATCGGTGTAGAAGCCGACTTCCTTGCCGAGCTCTTCGGCGTACAGCGCCCAGCCCTCGGTGTATGCGGAGTAGCCGTCGCGCAGGCGAAACTTCGGCAACCCCTTCAACTGCTGCGCCACGCTGATCTGCATGTGGTGACCGGGCACGCCCTCGTGATAAACCACCGCTTCGTCGAGCACCAGAGTCCGTTGTGTGGGGTTGGCCACCGCGACGACCACGCGACCGGCGCGGTTGCCGTCGGGGGTTCCGCTGACGTAGTGGGTTGCGGCGGCGGCGTCGAAGTTGGGAATGCCCTCGACTGTGACGGGGCTTTTCGGGAGCAGGTTGAAGAGCTCAGGCAGCTTCGGTTCCATCTGGTGGATGTACTTCGCGAAGTCGTCGATGATCTGCCGCTCGCTCTTGGGCGTCCACTTCGGATTGGTGTTGATGGCGGCGCGGAAGCTGGCGAGATCCTTGTAGCCATTCTTCTGCGCGAGGTCGGTCATCGCGGCGGTGATGCGTGCGACTTCCTTGAGGCCGATGGCGTGGACGGCTTCGGGCGCGATGTCGACGGTGGTCATCGCCTTCACCGCTGCGGCGTAGCGGCGCTTGCCGTCGGGTAGGGTTTCGACGGAGAGGGCGGTGCGGCCGTGGGGTGCGTAGTCGGTGCGCAGGAACACGGCGAACGCGCGGTAGGCGGGGAAGACTTCGTTGTTGATTGCGGCGGTCATCGCAGCGGTGAGGCGTTTCTTGTCGGCTTCAGAAAAGCTGGCTGGAAATTTCTTAGTGGGCAGAAGAAATGGATTGGCGGCGATGATGCCGTCGCATTGCGCGGGCAGCTTTTCGAGGATGAACTTCGGCGGCATCAGGCCGTCCTTCTCGCCTTGCCGTAACACTTCGAGGGTCTGGGTCAGGACACGCGGAATTTGGTGCAGACGCGCGATGTAGTCGTCGTAATGCTGTACAGAGTCGAGCGGCACGCTGAGCGGCAGGTCTGCGAGCCCGGAGTGAATGCCGTTCTGCTGGTTGATGGGCATCTCGAAGTTCTTGAGCGCGAAGCTGATGTCGCCTTGTGTAATCTGGCGCTCGAGGAGTTCGTGCGAGAGACGGTCGGCATCGCCCATTTCAGCGGTGGAGATAGCGCGCAGACGGGCAAGGAAAGCGCCGGCTTCGGCGTGCTGACGGGAGATGGCGGCGAGCGACACTTCGCTAAGCAGAGCGTTGTAGCGGTAGTCGCCGACCGACGTTGCGCGCTCGGGCGAGTTCTTCAGGCCGAGTTGGTAGTACTCCTCAAAGAGAGCGTTCTGAGCGGCGACGCGCTCGGCGAGCGGCGTGGTTTGCGCGAAAGCGAGCGGACAGACAGTTGCGAAGAGGAGCGAGCAGGCTAGAAGGCGCATGAGGGAAAGCGTAGCAGATGGGGCCTACGTTTACCTGGCTCCGTAGACGGCGCTGGTAGCATGAGGCCCATGCCGCCGCGCGTTGCGTACTTTCCCGACAGTTTCCACGAAATCAACGGCGTCGCGCACACCAGCCGCAACTTCGTGACGTACGCCGAGCGCCACCAACTGCCGTTCCTGTGCGTGCGAGCGGGCGAGCGCGGCGACGCGGTTTCGCAGCACGGCACAGTGCAGACGCTCGAACTCAAACGCAGCGCGCTGGCAGTGCCGCTCGAACAAGACCTGCATTTCGACCCTGTTTTCTTTCGCTATGGCGCGTTGATCGAGCGGACGTTGAACGGCTTCAAACCCGACGTGATTCACATTACCGGGCCGAGCGAGCTGGGTATTTTCGGCGCGTACTTCGCGTGGAAGATGCGGATTCCGCTGGCCGCAAGCTGGCACACCAACGTGCATGAATATGCGGCGCGGCGGATGGAGTGGCTGACTGGGCGATTGGGCGAGCCGGGCGGGTCGGTTGGGCGCGGAATCGAGGCGGGAACGCTGGATGCGACCACGCGCTTCTATCGATTGGCGAAGGTGCTGTATGCGCCCAACCCAACGCTGTGCGCGCTGCTGGGTCGCAAGACCGGAAGAGTTTGCCACCTGATGCAGCGGGGGGTCGAGACGGAGGTCTTTACACCGACGCGGCGCACGCGACGGAACGACGACGGGCGTATGGTGTTCGGCTTCGTGGGCCGTTTGTCGGTCGAGAAGAACGTTGCATTGTTGCCGAAGATTGATGCGGAACTGCGTGCGCGGGGCGTTGCCGTGGAGTGGCTGATCGTGGGCCACGGCGCTGAGGAGGCGGCGCTACGGAATGGGTTGCGTTCGCCGGCGACGTTTGCCGGCGTGCTGCGCGGCGACGCGCTGGCGGAAGCCTACGCAGACATGGATCTGTTTGTGTTTCCGTCGCACACGGACACGTTCGGCAACGTGGTGCTGGAGGCGCTGGCGAGCGGGGTTCCCGCGATTGTGACGCCGGACGGAGGCCCGGCGACGATTGTGCGCGACGGTGAGACGGGACGTATTGTGACGGATGAGATGTTTGCCGGTTCGATTGCCGAGGTGCTGGGCGACCCGCAGGGTTTCACGGCGATGCGGGAAGCAGCGCGGGTCCATGCGCTGACTTGCTCGTGGGACGCGGTGTTCGATCGGGTGTATGATGGGTATCCGGTCTAGCTTGCCGTCGCTGAACTTATGTCCGAAAATCCAGATCCTTCGACAGGCTCAGGACAGGCTACGGACACCCGCGAACGCGACAGCAGGTTCCCTTTGGAAATGACAGAAAGAAAGGCGAAAGCAAAGCACCCGCAGGAGCTAAGCACCTATTCACGATCTCTTAGGTCCTTCTCAAAAGCTGTCATCTCGACCGGAGGCGCGCTTTTATGCCGGAGTGGAGAGACCCCCAGCTTCTCTGCGCAGCCGAGCGTCCTTGCCTTCAAGGAAAATCTGCAGGTCTCTCCACTACGCCTTCGCAAAGACGCGAAGGCTCCGGTCGAGATGACAGGTTTGAAGGGTCTAACTCAAATAGAGATCATAAACAGGCTCTGGGCTTAGTTGGTGCCGAGGTAGGTGCGGTACTGCGACTCGACAATGCCCGTGCTGCGCGCGAGTTGGAGCTTGGCGCCGTTGTATTGATAGAGCGCCTGGACGAGTTGCGCTTGCGCTCCGGCCAGCGTGGCTTGTGCGTCCACGACGGGCAGGTTGTCGTCGATGCCCGCACTGAAACGTTGCTGCTCGTCGGAGAGTTCTTCCTGAGCGAGATCGACGTTGCTCTGCGCGACTTTGACGAGGTCGTGGCTAGAGTTGACGTCCAGCATCGCGGCGCGGATTTGCGCGTCGATGGTAACGCGCAGGTCGGCTTCGCGCTGCCGCAGGGCCAGCAGTTGCGCCGAGATGACTTCGGTATCGCCGCGCTGTCCGGCTTCGCGGAAGATGGGGAACTTCAGGCTGCCTTCGGCGCGAAATACGCCGTGGTACAGGCCCTCGGTTTCGCCGACGACGCCGTAGTAGCCGCCGAAAGCGAGCGTCGGCAGGCGTTGATATTTGACGGCGAGGCGCTCGCGGCTGGCGACGCGCACCTGCGCCTGCAGGCTGAGGTAATCCTTGCGGCGTTGGTAGGCGGTAGTACGGGCGCGGTCGAGGTCCATGTCGGCGAGTTGGGCGAAGGGCGCGGTATCGGTGAGCAGGAGTTGCTGCCCGGCGGGCAGGCCCAGGATGCGGTCGAGCTGGATGATGTCTTTGGCGAGCGCGGATTCGGCGGAGACGCGCTGCTGGAGGCGGGTCTGGAACTCGACCTGTCCGCGCAGCGCGTCGAGATTTGTGCCGACACCGGCGTCGCGCTTGGCGGTGGCCTGGTCGAAGAGCGTTTTGGCGGCGCGCTCGAGGGCGAGTGCGTTGGTGAAATTGGATTGGTCGCCCAGGACTTTTAGATACGCCGTGCCGACGGCGACAACGAGGTCGCCGCGGCTGGCAAGCGCGTTCAAATTGACCACCTGCTCTTCGTCCCGGGCGCCGCGCAGGAGTTCGTACGCGGGCAGGCTGAAGAGGGTCTGATTGACGTTCAGCAGCGCCTGCGTCACGTCGACTTTGACGATGTTTGGGAAGGTGCCGTTGAAGCCGGAAACGCGGACGTTCCCCGGTTTGAAGCCCATGGCCGCGAGGTTGATTTCCTGGGTGCTGGTGGAGGCGTTCAGAGTGAGCGACGGCAGCAGCGCACTGGTGACCTGCAGCAGATCGCCTTTAACGATTTTCAGGTTGGCGCGGTCGGCGAGCAGGCGCAGGTTGCGGTCCAGGCCGAGCGCGACGGCGTCGTCGATGGAGAGCGAAAGCGGCGCGTTGTCGGCGCGTTCGACCTTGACACCGCCCGGCCCGATGAAGGTCGCGGAGGCTTGAAAGGTTTTGCCTGAGCCTGCGGGCGTACCCTCGCCGTATTGCGCCAGCACGGCGCTGGGCGCGGGGGGAAGTGCGGTGTCTTGCGCGTGGAGTGTTGCGGCCGCAAGGGCAAGCAGCGCGGCCGACAGGATGGAACGGAAACTTTTCACTCAGGTATTAGAGTGCCACGGGGCGAATGGGATGCGAAATTGTCTGGTTGTAACCCATGTCCCAGAATCCCGGTTCGTCGCTGGGTTTTAGTCCGCGCTCAGTTGTTTCGCCGCGTCCTGAAGCGTCTTTGCGGTGGAGGGTTTCCATTCTGTCTTGACTTCGTCTTCCTGCTGGCCGATGGTTTTGAATAGTAGCGCGCGACCGTCGATGTGGACGTGGGTCTCGGTGATCTGCCAGATGTGCGGCGCGATTTCGCGACGCTCCACGTCGAACATGCCGCCCTTGCGCAACTTGCCGAAGAGGCCGTAGCCGAATTTCACGTCGTCGGTGAGCGCGCCGCGCAGGCTGCGGATGCGGTTGTCGGATTTAGCGACGACAAGTTCGCCCGCCATGGTGGCCATCACGCGCGCTTCGAGGTCGGGCGCGCGAAAGTTCGGATCGGGGCGAAAGGCGAGTGTCGTGAGTTCGCCGCTGTCGTTTTTGACCGACCAGATATAAGCGTTGGGAAGCATCTGGAGCATCTGCCGGGCCTGCGCGTCGTCGTGGGCGCCGGCCCTGCGCTGCTTGGCCTGGGTATAGGTGTCGCGGGCGGAAGCGGCGATGCGCTCGCTCTCTTCGTGTGCGGTGTGGGGGTCGACGGGGCGGCCGCCCAGCTCGGTCATGCGGCGGAGTTCGCCAGCGGGCGTGTCGATGACGCGGTAGACGACGTCCTTGTCGGAGGTCTTGTCGTGGTCGCGAAAGGTCCAGACGCTGTGGTCGTTGTCGGCGGCGGCGAGCTCGGAGCGGACGATGGCCTGGATCATTTGTTTCGCGCGCGGATCGTTGACTTGCGAGGACGCCGAGGCCCCCGTCTGGGCGCAGGCCGCGCCGGTGACGACGGCGGCGACCCAAAGAATGGCGATTCGGGGACGCATCCAAGACTTGGATGCAGGAGAGTTCGCGCGGTTTGTCATTTCGTTTATCATTCGATCGCTACTCAACAACGATTTTAACGAAGATGCCGTCGGAAAGTTTCGCTCCACCGAGCAGATGGACAACGCCGTCTCGGGTGAATCCGCGCAGCATCCGGGCTTCGACTTTTTCGACGCGAGACTTTGCAGCTGGAGGGTCGTCTGCGGCGGCGGGCCGCTTCATCCCCCGATCCATTGCGTCGTTGGCAAGGCGGTCGGCGTCCTTGTTTTTGTGGCGCAGGGCGTGGGAAATCTGAAAGCCGTCGAGCCGGGCGATGCGGCGGCGGGCTTCCTCCCAGAGCGGCTTGAGGTCAGGGCTGTTGACCTTGTATTTGCCCAGAATCTGCTTGACCATCAACTCCGAATCGGAGACCACGCGGAGCTGCGTGTGGCCGTGGTCGAGCGCCCATTGCAGGCAGCCGAGCAGGCCGGAGTATTCGGCGAAATTGTTAGTGCGAAAGCCGAGGAACTCACTGAGTTCGGCGAGCACGAGGCCGGCGTCGTCTTTGAGGACGGCCCCGTAGCCGGCTGGACCGGGGTTGCCGCGCGCGCCGCCATCGCAGTGGGCGGATATCCAGCCTGCGCCGTCGGATTTTTCCGGGGAGTGTTCAGAAAAGAGACGGGGTGAGGGGCGCGAAACGGGCATTTGAACAGTGTAAATGCGCTTTTCTTTCTGTCATTTTGAGGAGAATCGGCTGCTCACCTTCCGCACCTGTCCTGCGTCTTATCCGTGTAGCAAGCAGTGATGACTCCGGAGTCAGAACAGCATGAATATTGAAGCGGTTTTTGCCAGCGGCGAGATCGGCCGCCGTCGTCCCAGTCCTTTCGCTCTGGGTCTCCAGGGAGCTATGAGCACCCCTGCGGGGAAAGCAGTAACCGCAGAAGCGGTAAAATTGACGGCAGCGATGCCGAGGTCTGCCACCCATACCGTTTCACGCGGCAAGATGACCGCCGCGCAGTTGGAAGCCCGGCAATTGCAGCGGGCCGAAGACGATGAGTTGATCCGCGCCGCGCAGGCCGGGGATCGCGCCTCGTTCGATTCGTTGGTGCGGCGTTACGACCGCTCCGTTTTACGCCTCGCGCTGCATATGCTGGGGCACGAGCAGGACGCGCAGGACGTTCATCAGGAAGCCTTTATCAAGGCCTACCGGCATTTGGCGAACTTTCGGTTCGAGTGCTCGTTCTATACGTGGCTCTATCGCATCGTGACCAACCTGTGCCTGGACCAGCTTCGCCGCCGCAAGAGCCGCCGCGAAGACCCGTCCACCGCGCTTGATTCGTCGGGCGATGAGATGGACTTGCTGGCCAACATCTCGGACGACCGCGCCATGGCCAACCCGGCGCGCGAGCTGGAGCGAAAAGTGATGGGTGAGGCCATCAACGAGGCATTGAGCCACCTGACGCCGCGCGAACGCATGGTTTTTGAGTTGAAGCACTACTCGGGGCTGAAGCTGCGCACTATCGGCGAAATGCTCGCGACAACGGAAGAGACGGCCAAGAACACGCTCTTCCGGGCGACGCGTAAACTTCGCGCCAGTTTGGCGGAGGTGCGGTAAGGCAGGAAACAGGAATAGGAAGACCAAGCAATCGGGCCCCGGAAAAGACAGTGATATAGCAGGAAAATGCAGTGGGCATAGACCCGCGCATGGCAGGATGAAACGAATTTTGAGGCTGGTAGAGGTAAGCAACATGATCTGCGAAAACGCACAACAAAACATGATTCTGGCGCAGTACGGCGAACTGCCCGATGAACTGCAGTTCCCGCTGGAGCAACACATCGCCGGTTGCGAAGACTGCCGCCGCGAGTGGAAAGCGCTGCTGGCGTTGGACGAAGAACTGGCGCTGGCTCCGGTCTTTGAGCCTTCGCCCAATCTGCTGGCCGCTTCGCGGGTGCGGTTGGACGAGATGCTGGATGCGCTGCCGCCGCGCTCGTTGGGCGCCCGCTTTGTGGGCAATTTTTTCCGCTGGATGGGCACGGTGCAGTCGGCCCCGGCGTTGATGACGCTGCTGATCGGAATGGGCTTTCTGGGCGGTAATTTCCTAACGCGGTACCAGGTCTCGCATGCTCCGAAACCGCCGGGCGTGGTGATTCTTTCCGGCCCGAGCAGCGGCGCGATCGCGAGTGTTTCGGGCATTGTGCAAACCCCCAACTCCGAGCTGGTGCAGGTTCACTACAACCGCCTGGTGCCGGAGACGGTGCAGGGGTCGCTGGACGATCCGCAGATCCGAGAGTTGCTGATGCTGGGAACCAAGCTGGGCAGCACCAATGTCCAGGCGGATTCTGTCGCCTTGCTGGCGCATGAGTGCATTGCAGGTCATGACTGCAGCGGCGACTCCGCGGAGGGGTCGGGCACCGGCATTCGCAGCTCGCTGCTGGTGTCGCTGCGCACGGACAAGAGCGCGGCCGTTCGCTTGAAGGCGCTGGAAGGTTTGCAAGCGTATGTCGGTCAGGATGAGCACGTGCGCAACGCTGTTTTGAAGGCGCTGATGCACGATTCGAGCGAGAATGTCCGCATCCGCGCGATTTCGATGTTGGAGCCGGTGCAGGCGGATTCGAGCGTGCGCCAGGTGTTGCGCACGGTGTTGGCGCAGGACGAGAATCCCGCGATCCGCACGGCCTCTTTCCAGGTCCTGCAAGGCACGGCCGATATTCAGTAGGGGTTGGCGTGAAAATGCTTCCATCGAAACCGAAGGCCGCACTTGCCTCGCGCTTCGCAGCGCTACGCCGCTTCGTTCTTCGCGACGCTGTGGCCTTGGTCTGCGCTGCGGGGTTGGGCTTGGTTCCGGTCTCAATGTCCGCCAGCGGACCTACTTCCGGTGCAGGAGCGCGCGAGCACTCGCAAGGCTATCTGGGGGTCGAGTTTCGCGACACTTCCGAAGAGCAGATTGGCGCGCTGCACCTGCAAGGCTCGCGCGGTGCGGAGATCATGATGGTTGATCACGACGGCCCGGCTGGCAAAGCCGGTCTGCGCGCGCACGACATCGTGGTGCAGATGAATGGCCAGAACATTGCAGGTTCGGACGACCTTCGGCGCCGGATTCGCGAGTCGTCGCCAGGCGCTGCGGTCAGCCTTTCGATCATGCGCCAAGGCCATGCGATGACCCTGACGGCGCAGCTTGCCAACCGCGAAGAGGTGGATCGGCGGGCCTGGCGACAGATGACGGGGCCGGACCCGGTCACGAGCGAGGACGCCCCCATCACCAGCGTCGTCAATGAACATTTCGCTGCCGAAACGCCGCCGCCAGCACGTTCTTCGATACGCGGACAGAGCTTTATCGGCACCGTACTGCGCACGACGCCGTACACCGGCGCTATCGTTCAGCCGATGGCCGCGCAACTGGCCGGGTATTTTGGCGCGCCTCCGAAAACCGGCTTGTTGGTGCATGGCGTGGATGCGAACAGCCCGGCGGCGTTCGCGGGCCTGCGCGCGGGCGATGTGGTGATGCGCGTCGATGCTGCAGCGGTAGCGTCGAACTCGGATTGGGCGAAGCGCTTGCGCGCGGGGGTTGGCCGCTCCGTCAACGTGACGATCCTGCGCGACAAACATGAGATGACGTTGACGTTGCAACCGGACATGCGGCGGCACTCCTTGCTGGAGTTGCCGCACCTCTTCTAAAAGTGCCATAACCATAACGGTCTGGCATAACCAGGCCCCTGTGTGGCCCCGACGGCTAGCCCGCCACCCGCCCCAGCGCCGAGAATTGCGCCCAACACTCCAACTTTTCCGTTCTCTGTTGAGAGTCCAAAGACGAGTCCTCCAGCGACTGCGCCGATCCCCGCGCCAACGAGCAGGGCCTTCACATGAGAGCGATTCGGGTCGTTGAGCATGGCCTGCGGCGATACTGAAACCACCGCTGCGACGGGGTAAACCAGGCGTTGCACATTTCCAGAGGACGATGAGATGCCGTCGCAACCCAGCGCGGAGTCGTCGATCCAAGCC
>JBBRCA010000039.1:0-21935 GCA_038205325.1 Terriglobales bacterium
ATCGGCAATGAGAAGTCGGCGCGGGTGGAAGTGCGTTCGGTGAGCCCGGATGCGAATCCGTATCTGGTGCTGTATTCGATCTTCAAGAGCGGCTTGCAGGGGGAGACGTCGAGGATCAAGAATCTGCGCCAGGCGGAGCGATACCTGCCGGACAATGTCTACTCAGCGTTGGAAAACTTTCGTGGGGCGGAGTGGACGACGACACTGTTAGGCGAGGATGTCAAAGGTCGCTACGCCGATCTTAAGCAGGCTTCGGCGGACCGCTGCGCGCGGTTGTTGGGGACGATGGTTAAGCCTGCGGAGGTGCAGTTCCACCACGATGTTTATAACCAATTGTTGTGGGGACAGTTTTAGCGTTTGGTATATAAAAGGTGCAAATAGAAATAACTCTGGCGATTGAGGTGCTTGGATGATTCGCGACGATGCCCGCGCTTTGCTTCCATCCGCCGCCGTTCTGGGCGGGTGCATGTTGGTTGGGTTGGTGCTGGGCGGCTTGCTGCTGGGCTCGCAGATTCGCGACATCAAGCTGGCCGACCGCTACGTTACCGTCAAGGGTCTGGTCGAGCGCACGGTGAAGTCGGACAGCGCCATTTGGACGCTTTCCTATAAAGAGAGCGGCGACGACTTGAAAGCGGTCTATGCCAAGAGTCAGACTGATCAAGCCGCTGTGCTGAAGTTTCTTGCTCAGCAGGGAATTGCCGCCCAAGAGATAGGAGTGGGTCAGATCAACGTCAACGACCGGCTGACCAACGATAACGCCAATGGCGGCAAGAACGGCGGACGCTACATCTTGCAGCAGACGATCGACGTGAGTTCGCCGGACGTTGACAAGATAGCCGCTGTCGGGCCGAAGACCGCGGAGTTGGTGCAGGCAGGCATTGTGTTGAGCGCGGGCATCGTTTACAAGTTCAACGGCCTGAACGCGCTGAAGCCTGACATGATTACAGAGGCCACCCAGAACGCGCGCAAGTCGGCGGCGCGGTTTGCGGCAGACTCAGGAGCGCAGGTGGGTTCGATTCGTTCGGCGAGCCAAGGCGTGTTTTCAATCAGTGCTGCCGACGCAGGTTCGAGCACCGGCGATGACGCCGTGGCCTACAGCGGCGACCAGCAGGCCGACTCTAGCCTGATGAAGAAGGTCAGAGTCGTGTCGACCATCGATTACTACTTGCTGAAATGAGGCTCCATCTGTAGACCACTTCCTGGCTTCAATGGAGTCGTCGATTCGCTTATCGCGCAAACCGACATTGATAAATTGCCAGCGCCATTTTGCGATGGTAGTTTGGTTTTGATGTCGCGAAGGAGCTTCACCGATGCAACCCAGCTACAACGATATTCCTGTGCCAGTCGATGGCCAGGCAATTCAATATACGGATGGAAAATTTAGCGTTCCAGACCACCCAATTATTCCGTTCATCGAAGGCGATGGTACGGGGCGCGATATTTGGCGGGCGTCGCGGCGGGTGTTCGATGCGGCGGTCGAGAAGGCGTATGGCGGCAAGCGAGCGGTGAAGTGGTTTGAGGTGTTGGCCGGCGAGAAGAGCTATCGCAAGACGCAAAACTGGCTGCCCGACGATACGGTGAAGGCGACGGTGGATTTTCGCGTGTCGATTAAAGGGCCGCTGACGACTCCCGTGGGCGGCGGCATTCGCTCGTTGAACGTGGCGCTGCGGCAGTTGATGGACCTGTACCAGTGCATCCGGCCAGTGAAGTATTACAGTGGCGTGCCCAGCCCGGTGAAGCACCCCGAGAAGCTTGATGTGGTGATCTTCCGCGAGAATACCGAGGACATTTATGCAGGTATCGAGTTTCGCGAAGGTACGCCCGAGGCGGCGAAGTTTATCTCGTTTGTGAACGATGAGATGTTGAAGGGCGGCAAGAAAAAGATTCGGTTGGACTCGGGCGTGGGCGTCAAGCCGATTTCGATTACGGGGTCAAAACGCCTGGTACGCGCGGCGATCGCGTATGCGGTCAAAAACGCGCGCAAGACTGTGACACTGGTGCATAAGGGCAACATTCAGAAGTTCACCGAGGGCGCGTTTCGCGAGTGGGGCTATGAGGTCGCGACGCAGGAGTTCCGCGAGCATGTTGTGACCGAGCGCGAAAGCTGGATTCTGGGAAATCTCGAAGCGAATCCGAATTTAAAGGCGGAAGAGAATGCCGCGCTGGTCGAGCCTGGGATTGAGTTTGCGTCGAAGGAGTTTGGCGAGGGTGTTGCAGAGGAGATCCGCGGTGTGATCGCGAGTATCGGCAAAACGCACGGTGCGGGGGAATGGAAAAAGAAGATTCTGGTGAACGACAGAATCGCGGATTCGATTTTTCAGCAGATCATCATTCGTCCGTCGGACTACAGCGTGCTGGCGACGACCAACCTGAACGGCGACTACATTTCTGACGCTGCGGCGGCGCAGGTGGGCGGGCTGGGGATCGCGCCAGGGGCGAACATCGGCGATGGCTATGCGGTGTTTGAAGCGACACACGGAACCGCGCCGAAGTATGCGGACAAGGACGTCATCAATCCCGGTTCGGTGATTCTGTCCGGCGTTATGCTGTTCGACTTTATCGGGTGGACGGAAGCCGCGCGTCTGATCGAAAGCTCGATGGAGAAGACGATCCAGCAGAAGTTCGTGACCTACGACTTCGAACGCCAGATGCAGGGTGCGACGAAGGCCAAGACGAGCGAGTTTGCCAGTCGCATGATCGAGAATATGTAAGAGGGAACTATGGTTACGGGCGGAAATGCGACGGTTTACATCAAGAATATGGATGCCGCGGTGACGTTCTACACCGAGGTGCTGGGAATGAAGTTGACGGCGCGGTACGGCGATCATTGGGCGACCGTGGACGCCGGCCAATTTACGATTGGGTTGCACCCGCAGACCGAGAAGGCACCTGCTCCGGGGACGGCGGGATCCATCCAGGTGGGGCTGCTGGTTGAGGACATTGAGGCGGCGCGAAACAAAGTTGCGAGCGGGGGCGCGCTCCAAGTGGGCGATGTGATTAAAGGCGACGGCGGGAACTTTGTACACTTTCAGGACCCTTGCGGGAACCAGCTTTACTTTTGGCAGATGCCGAAGTGAGGATGAACGCTTCAGCCCCGAAGCGATGAGCCAAGGGTCAAGGCTGCGAAAACAGGAACGGATTTATCAGCGGAACGCCGAACCGCTCGAAGTCGCCGGTGTTGCGAGTTGCGACGGTAAGGCCATTAGCGATTGCTGTCGCTGCGATCATTGCGTCAGGCAGCAATTGTTGAGACTGGCCGCGCATCAGGTATGCGGTCATTCTCGCTTCAATAGTGCCAAGCGGAATCATCGTGATGCTTTGCTCAACTTCGCGAATCCAACTATCCAGTTCGTGAGCCTTGACGATGTCCTGTTGTCGCGTCCGTTCCGCACCCGTCTGCAATTCGTAGATTGTGACGGACGAAATGCGCGATGCAGACAACGGGTTGCTGTCAAACCATGCTGAGACGGCACCATGAGGTTTCCGTTTTCTCAACTCGGAAATAATGTTGGTGTCCAGTAAATGCGTCAATTGCGCGATCTTCTTCGCTTTGCAATGCGCTCGGCATGACGGTCCGGAATTTCGAAGTCCGGAGAGGACTGTAGCAACTTAAGAAACTCATCATTCGACAGGATTTTTTTCGGCAACTTGGGCTTGGCTGGAGCGTGAAGCCTTTTCCACTCATCCATAGGGCATACGACAGCGGTCTCAATGCCACGCCGCGTAATCAATTGCGGACCGCTTTTCTGAGCGGTATTCAGCACCTCGCTAAACCTGGCTTTCGCATCTTGCACGGCCCAACTCCCCATGTCCGGCTCCTGACTAGTTCGCTGACTAGATTACCATTGTCACGCGGATCGTGCGCTGTTCGCACATGCGGGCGACGACAATACACTCGCGCGACTATCATTGTTAGGAAGGCCGATCAATCCGTGGCATTGCCCTCAGCTAAAACCGTCCTGACTCTATCGCCTTTGTGGTGCGGCTGAAGCCGCACCCTACCGTTAGTCAGAGGTTCTGACAACACCACTCTTTTGAAAGAAGTCATCATTATGCGCAAGAAAGTCACTATCGTTGGGGCTGGCAATGTCGGTGCCACTGCCGCCCACTGGATCGCCGCGAAGGAGCTTGCGGACGTTGTGTTGATCGATGTGGTCGAAGGCGTGCCGCAGGGCAAGGCGCTTGACCTACTGCAAGCGATGCCGATCGAAAAGCGCGATTGCAAGATCGTCGGCACGAACGACTACGCCGATACGGCGAATTCGGACATTGTGGTCATCACGGCGGGCATCGCACGCAAGCCGGGCATGAGCCGCGACGATTTGCTGAACACTAACTTTAAAATTATGAGCGATGTGGTGGAGAAGGCGGTCGCCGCGTCGCCGAACTGCATTGTGATTGTGGTCTCGAACCCGCTCGATGCAATGGCGCAGACTGCGTTCAAGAAGGCGGGCCTGCCGCGCGAGCGCGTGATCGGCATGGCGGGCGTGCTGGATTCGGCGCGCTTCCGGACGTTTATCGCGGAGGAGTTGAAGGTGTCGGTGGAGAACGTGACGGCGTTCGTGCTGGGCGGGCATGGCGACACGATGGTGCCGCTGTCGCGCTACTCGACGATGGCGGGGATCCCGATTACGGAGTTGATCGAGCCGGCGCGGTTGAAGGAACTGGAAACGCGCACGGCCAACGGCGGCGCGGAGATTGTGAAGCACCTGAAGACCGGCTCGGCGTACTACGCGCCTTCGGCGGCGGCGGTGGAGATGGTCGAGGCGATCTTGAAGGATAAGAAGAAGATTCTGCCGTGCGCGGCCTATTTGCAGGGCGAGTATGGGATCAGCGGGCTGTATGTCGGCGTGCCATGCAAGCTAGGTGCGAAGGGCATCGAGCAGATCATCGAGATCAAGCTGACGACTGAGGAGCAGACGGCGTTGCAGAAGAGCGCGGATTCGGTGAAGGAGTTGTGTACGGTGATCGGGGTGGCGTAACCCGATGGCCACTGTGCAGGGCAACTTTGCTTCGTGCACAGCGTCCAATATCAGAGGAACATTCGTACCATGAGGTTGAGAGCGACAATTGCGGGTTTGACGGTAGCCATTTTGCTGTCGATCTCCTGTGCCGCTTCGGCCTGCGACGTTGCCTGTGAACTGAAGGTCGTGGGTTGTTGCGGTCCTGCAATGTCCGGTTGCGGAATGTCCGGTAGGGACGGGACGGTCAACGATGGGCATGCGACTTTGCGTGCCGACAAAACTTGCAACCACGGAGTGTGCGATCAGTTACCGGCAATCGCGACTGTTGATGAGTTTTCAGCACAACCGATCCCGGTTCAGTACGCCACGGTTTCGGCACGTACTTTCCCGCCATCTTGGCTATTCTCGGCTATTGCAACTTCTAAAAGCCCACCTCTCCGATCTCCACTGCTCGTTTCTCTCCAGACAATCGTTCGCGTTTAGACCGCCTCTCCCGGAGTGTTTCTGTCGCCGGTAGAGGGCGTTGCTGTGTCTGAACTTTGAGGGCAGCGGCTTCCGCGCTGGCGACGCCAGGTCTTTGTGTTCTCGCGTCTACGGAGTGTTTATCATGGCCAATCGCCGCAATTTTCTTCAGAGCGCCCTGGGTTTGGGTGCAGGACTTTTCGCAACACAAACGATGTTCGCAGAGGGTTCTGAATCAGCCTCGGAACGTCGCAAAAAGACTCGCACAAGGGATGGCGGAACTGCGTTCAACGTTCCTGTAGTCACCACCGACATTGGCGATATGCCGTACACGATGGACGGCGGGGTCAAAGTCTTTCATCTGATTTCGCAGGTGGTTCGGCAGCAGATTGCGCCCAACAAGATCATCGACGTGTGGGGCTTCAACGGCTCGGCTCCGGGCCCGACGATCCAGGTGAATCAGGGCGACCGCATGAGGGTCGTCTACGACAACCATTTGCCGGAGCCGTGCTCGATTCATTGGCACGGATTCGAAGACCAGATTCGTTTCGACGGCATGCCCTTCATCAGCCAGGATCCCGTCAAGCCCGGTGGCCGGTTTGTGTACGAGTTCAGCATCCACCAGGAAGGCACCTATTTCTATCACTCGCACATGGCGATGCAGGAGATGGCCGGAATGCTAGGCACGATCATCATGCACCCGACGACGCCCTATCGGCCGCATTGCGACAAGGACTTCGCGATCAACTTGCAGGAGTACGCCGTGCTGCCCAACAACACGGTCCCGAACACCATGAACATGGAGTTCAACTGGCTGCTGCTGAATGGGAAGGCGGGTCCAGCGACGACTCCGCTGATCGTCCGACTTGGCGATCGCGTGCGGGTGCGCTTTGTGAATCTCGGCATGGACCACCATCCCATGCATATTCACGGAATTACTTTCTACACCACGGGAACGGAAGGCGGACGCATTCCCGAGAGCGCGTGGTGGCCGGGGAATACGGTGCTGGTCGGCGTGGCGCAGGCTCGCGCTGTGGAGTTCGTGGCCAACAATCCCGGCGACTGGATGCTGCACTGCCATCTACCCCACCACATGATGAACCAGATGTCGTCCAACGTCGGCAAGATGACGCGGGTGGGCGGGATGGGAATGCCCGCCGGAGGCGACATGAACACGGGCATGGGCATGTTGCAGGGAACGCCGGGGGCGCCGTTGGGAGAAGACTACGGGCCGACCTTGGGGCGTGGGCTGGGCGGAGTCGGCACTTCGATGGACATGGCAACCACCAACGGCCCGCTTTCACAACCGAAGGCCATGGCCGCGATGGAAGGCATGAATATGGGCGGGATGCAGATGGAGGGCATGCAGATGGGCGATATGAAAGTCGATATTGCGCCGAATGCCAACAACGTTCCCAACTTCCCGCAGGACGCCTATATGGAAGGTCCGATGATGAGCATGGACGGCATGGTCACGCGTCCGGAGAACTATGGGCTGCGGCGCGGTTGGAGCCAATTCATGATGGGCATGATGACCTTTGTCCGCGTGCTTCCGCCGGACAAGTACGACGAGGTAATTGCCCGCATGAAGCAGGCGGAACGCGCCAACGATCCGTACGCTTCGATCCTCAACCGCAGCTAGATTCGCGCATCCTACAGGAGATTTTGCCATGAAACGTTCCCTTCTGGCCGCGATGCTTTTGCTCGCGGCTTCCGCCAACGCTCAAGACACATCCATGCCGGGCATGAACATGCCGACACAAACGAAACCTAAGTCCAAGCCGACGCAACACAAAGCGGAGCCCGCAAAGCCGGCGCAGCCCGCCAAGGCCGACGACTCGATGCCCGGCATGGACATGACCAAACACGACGATACGATGCCCGGCATGGACATGACCAAACACGAGGACTCGATGCCGGGAATGCAAATGGAGAGCGGGAAAAAATCGGACGGGCCGCCTGCTGGAACCGACATGATGAACATGAAGCCGATGCGTACGAATTCCCCCGTGACGCAGGCTCCGGGGAACGGTTCGTTCACTCACGACACTTACAACCTGCAAGAATTCGATAATCCAGGATACAAAACGGGAAGCGATCTCCCGGCTCCCGAATTGCTGAACGATGTCATTCACCGCACTCCGATGCCGCTGCCGGATTTTATTGCGTTCGCGGACAAGATGAATCCGACGCTGGCGCAGGCCAACGCTTTCGTGCAGCGCTCGGCGGCGCAGGCCCGGCAGGCTGGCTTGTATCCGAACCCAATCGCCGGATATCAGGGATCAGAAATACGTGGCGGCAGTTTTGGCGGCGGCGAGCATGGAGCTTTCGTGCAGCAAACGGTTGTGCTGGGCGGGAAGCTGGGCTTGCGCCGAAACATCTATGAACACCAAAAGCGATCCGACCAAATCGGCGTCGATGAACAAATCTACCGCGTTCACAACGATGTGACCCAGGCGTTTTACACGGCGCTGACATCGCAGGCGATGGTGGTCGTGCGGCAGAGACTTCTCGGGCTGGCTTACGACGCGGTTGCGACGGTGCATGAACTCGCCAACGTCGGACAGGCGGACGCGCCCGACATTCTGCAAGCCGAAGTTGAAGCGGAGCAGGTCAAGATCGAGTACGAGACCGCGCAGCGAGAGTACATCCAGAACTTTCGGATTCTGGCGGCGTTTTCGGGAAATCCTGGCCTTCCCGTGAGTCCGCTGGCGGGGACGCTCGAGGTTACTCCTGAACTCGACGCGGAGGAGCAAGTTGCAACCATTGTCAGCTCCAGTCCAACGGTGAAGCGGATGGCGCAGGAGGTCGCGGTTCGCGAAGCTCGTCTGCGCGATGCGAAGCGCGAGTCCATCCCGGACCTGCAACTGAAGGCCGGCGAGGAGTACAACTTCGAGTACGTCACGGAAACGCCAGTGAAGGCGACCGGGCCGCAAAGCTTTGCCTCGGTCGGCGTGAACATACCGCTGTGGAACCACAATCAAGGCAATGCAGCTGCGGCCCAGGCCGAAATCGAGCGCGCGCGAAAGGACGTTGAGCGCGAGCAGCTTTCACTCAAGCGGATGGCGGAGCCTCTCGCGCAGTCTTACTCTACAGCCCGCTTTACGGCGGAGCGGTACAAGACGCAACTGATTCCGCGCGCTCAACGGGCCTATCAGTTGTACCTCACGAAATATCAAGGCATGGCGATGGCGTACCCGCAGGTGCTGGTCTCGCAGCGCACGCTGTTTCAGCTTCAGATCGGCTATCTGAACGCCCTACACGAGGTTTGGATGAATGCCATTGCGCTCGAAAATTTCGCGCTCAGAGGAGGGCTGGAAGCGCCGATGTCGACGGGAAGCTCATCGACGACCATCAACCTGTCCAACGGCAGCGGTAGTTCGGAGTAGCGTCCTGCACCGCCCCCACTCATCACGATAAATGGGGCCCAGTTCGAGCTTTATTCGGATTTAGCGCGAAAACTACTTTTCGATGGTGACGCTTTCGAGGACAACAGGCGTCTTGGGGCGGTCGGAGCCGTCGCGGGGGAGTTTGCTGATCTTTTCGACCACGTCGTAGCCGGAGGTGACTTCTCCGAAGATGGTGTGCTTGCCGGTGAGCCAACTGGTGTCCGTGACGGTGATGAAGAATTGCGAGCCGTTGGTGTTGGGGCCGGAGTTGGCCATAGCCAGCTTGCCGGGCTTTTTGAAGTCGTGCGGCGAGCCTTTGGTTTCGTCGGCGAATTTGTAGCCGGGGCCGCCCATGCCCGTGCCTTCTGGATCGCCCGCCTGGATCATGAACGAGGGGATGACGCGGTGCAGGATGGTGCCGTCGTAGAGCTTGGTCTGGCCGGGCTTCTTGGTGCGGTTGCTCCAATCCTTGGTCCCTTCGGCGAGGCCGATGAAGTTGGCGACGGTTGCGGGCGCGTCGGCGTCGTAGAGCTTGCAGACGATGGTGCCTTCGGAGGTCTTGAGGGTTGCGGTGGACATGCGTGGTTCTCCTTGCGGGTTGGTGAAGAGTGAGTAATGAGTTGTGAGTTACTGCGGCGACGGGACTTTCGGCGCAGTGATGGGCGGCTGGCCTTCGGGGACAATGTTGTGGGAGCCGGGTGGAATTGGAGGCACTGGATGGCCTTCGCGAACGATCGTCACCCTGTTGATGATGACCGGGTCGGTTGGTTTGTCGGAGGCGTTGCGCGGGACGCGAGCGATGGAACTGACCATGAGTACAGAGTGCTCGTCGCACTGCCCGAAGATGCTGTATTTGCCGTCGAGTTGGGGGGTGGGCTGCTCGGTGATGAAGAACTGCGTGCCGTTGGTGTTGGGGCCGGCGTTGGCCATGGCGAGACGGCCGGGGACGTCGAAGTTGAGGCCCGGCGTAGTCTCGTTGTCGAAGAAGTAGCCGGCGTCGCCGGTGCCGTCCCCAACGCGGTCACCGCCCTGGATCATGAAGCCGGGAATGACGCGGTGGAAGGTCGTGCCGTTGTAGAACGGGGTGTTGGCGACCTTCTTTTGGGTCACCGGGTCGGTCCAGGTTTTGGTGCCCTCGGCGAGACCGATGAAGTTGGCCGTAGCGGCGGGCGACTGTTCCGCGAACAGCTTGCACGTAAGCCGGCCCATGGTGGTGTCGATGACCGCCGTGGGGCCAGTGGGCATGGGCGCGGGAGCGGTCTGCGGGTTCGCACCAGGGGCGTCTGGCAACGGCGTGGCGACGGGTGGCGCGGTAGGTGCTGTTGGCGTCTGCGCGATGGCCAGTGTCGCGGTGAGGAGCAAGGAAGAGGCAAGAATTCGGACAGTCACGTTTCTAAAGTTCTCCGGTATCAGGCTACCGCAATCGCGGGTTACCGCAAAACGGCCGAGTTTACATAAGACGGCGGAGAACGTTGCGGGCGAGCTCCAGCGTGCCGCCGTAAACGATGTGCGCGGCCCAGTATTGGAGGTGCGAGCTCGCGGGCTGGTCGGTGGATGGCCCGCTGAGATGGAAGGCGGGCACCGCGACCTCATCGGCGGCGAGGAAGAGCAGCGTGCCGAAGGCGGTGCCGCCGCCGGTCGTGACTTCCGGAAGGAACTCGGCTGTGGCCGAGTAGCAGATGCCCATCAGCGTTCCGAAGGTGTAGTGTACGGCCTGGCCGGCGGTCTTGATGCGATCTTTGGGGATGGTGACGCCAGTCGTAGCCGCGAGTTTGCGAGCCACTTTTTCGGTCGTGCCTTCGCTTTCTTGTTGCTTCATCTCGTCCTGCGCCTGCTCGTTGGCAATCATCCACGGCGTCTCGCCTTGGGCGAGCTTCTTCTGCTTGTCGGCGGATTTCTGCGCGGCGGCGAGCAGGTTTTGGAACTGGTCCATGGCGAGCGTGGCTACGAGTCCGGCAGCGATGCCGCTGAGAAGGCCTTTGGCAAGTGAGGGTCTGGGCATTGCAATAAATCTCCAGTGAAATTGAGATGCGCGCGACGGACTTGTGGCATCCAAAGGCGAAAGGAGATAACAACAATGGCAAAACAAGCACTATGGGTGATGCTGCACGCGAAGCCGGGTAAAGAAAATGACGTTGAGGCGTTCCTGAAACAGGGCGCTTCGATGTCCAAGGATGAAGCGAAGACCGTGACGTGGTATGGCGTGAAAGTAGGGCCGGGAATGTACGGCGTTTTCGACACATTCGACGACGAGGCCGGGCGCGACGCGCATAAGAATGGCGAGATTGCGAAGGCGTTGATGGCCAAGGCTCCGGAGCTTTTTTCGAATGAAATAAAGATCGAGGAAATGGAGATTCTGGCGCGGAAGTAAGCCCTGTCGGATTCGTGCGTCCCCACCCATCGCGCCCAAGTGCGGCGCGATGAATGGGGCACCCGGCACCCGGATTTTGGTGGTGCAGAAGAAAAGCAGAGTCCTCCGCTGCGCTGCGGAATGACAAGCAGGGTGGCCTATTCTTTTGCGGCTTCGGCCTGAACTTCGGCGAAGACGCGGAGGAGGTTGCCGCCGAGGAGCTTCTTCATCTGCTCGGCGGTGTAGCCGCGCGTCATCACTGCAGTTGTGATCTTAGGTAGGTCAGCGGCGCTGCGGATGCCTTCCGGGAGCAGCGGGAAGCCGTCGAAGTCGGTCCCGATGCCGACGTGGTCGATGCCCGCCACTTGAGCGATGTGGCCGAAGTGGTCGATCAGGGAATCGAGCGGCGCGCGCGGCAGCTTCGCTTGCAGGTGCTCCGCGTAGAACTGGCGATCGACGGTCAGGGGAATGTCGTAGGGGACAGGTTTGCCATGCTCGCGGAAGGATGCAGCAGCGGCGGCGTAAAGCGCGTTGCGTTCGGTGAGCGTTGCGTCCCACGTAGTTCGCCAGCGCTCGTCGATGAATGAGGGATAGAAATTCACCATCACAACGCCGTTGTTGGTGGCGACGGCGCGCAGCATTTCGTCGCTGAGGTTGCGAGGCGAATCGGTGAGCGCGCGAGCGCTGGAGTGGGACGCGATAACGGGCGCGTGCGTGGTCTGGAGCACGTCCCAGAACGTTTTGTCCGAAACGTGCGAGACGTCCACCATCATGCCGAGCCGATTCATCTCGCGGACGACGCTGCGGCCGAAGAGCGTGAGGCCGTCGTGATGTGGAACAGTGGGGGTGCCCTCATCGCGTAGATGCTGGTCGCCTGAGCTGTCGGCCCACTCGTTGGAGTTGGCCCAGGTGAGCGTCATGTAACGCGCGCCGAGGCGATAATAGAGGCGCAGCAGGCCGAGGTCGGCTTCGATGGAGTGGCCGCCTTCGATGCCGATGAGCGCGGCGAAGAGGCCGTCGGCGTGGGCGCGGACAATGTCATCGGAGGACAGGCAGAGGCGCATCGCGTCGGGGTGCTTGCGGACCTGTTCGAGCACGCTGTCGATGAGTTGCAGCGTGCGAAAAGCGTAGCGTCCGCGCCATTCGTTGGGCTCGGCCCAGGCGGCGAAGAACTCGGCGGCAAGGTTACCAGCGCGCGCTGTTTCGAGATTCAACATGCCGCCGCCGAGCGGACTGGCGAAGTCCCAGGCGTCGTCGACACCCGTTCCGACGAAGCGTTGAGCGGTGTCGGCGTGGGTGTCGATGACGATCGCTGCGGCGTGAACTTCGGCGGGAGTTTGCATGTTGCTGGAGCGGAGCAAGTTGCTGCGCGGCGGAAAGTCGATTGTAACAATCTGGGTTTGGCGCACGGTGAAAATGCGGCAACCCTGAGGGACTTGAGGGCCATCTGAGAAGGGTAGAGGTGAGTTATGGCAAGTGGGCAAGATGCAACCAAGACACCGGCACGGGCTTCGCACGAGGCGATCGAATCGTCGACCGGCGACGCAAAGGACACTGTGGACAAGGAAGCGATGGAGAGCGCCAAGCGCGCTCAGAACCGCATTCATGACAACGAGACAAAGAATCCCGGGAACTCAATGTTTACGAAGTAGTTTCAGACTTGCAATAGAAAAGCCTCGCGCAATGGCGAGGCTTTTCTCATGTTCGTGCGAAGTTTCTGCCGCTGTTCAGATTGTGGACACGGCCTAAAACGATGTCCGAAATCCGAAGTATGAGTTACCCCACGGTGCGGTCCTAGAGAACAGCAAGTCCCCTTCGGAATTACAGAAAGAAAGCAAAGGCAGGACACAGATTTTCTAGAGCGCTTTGGCGCCCGCCTCGGCTACGGCTTGGTCCTGCTTACCGTCGCCGCCGCTGATGCCAATTCCGCCGACAACTTTGCCGTCCTTCTTGAGCGGCACCCCGCCGGCGAAGATCATGACCCGGCCTCCGTTGGAGACGTGAATTCCAAAGAACTGACCGCCGGATTGCGAATGTTCGCCGAGCGCTTTGGTCTCGATGTCGAAGGCGCGCGCAGTCCAGGCCTTGTTGATGGCGATATCGATGGAGCCGAGCCAGGCGTTGTCCATCCGCTCGAAGGCAAGCAGGTTGCCGCCTGCGTCGACGATGGCGATATTCATGGCCTGGCCGATTTTCTCGGCTTGGGCGGTGGCGGCCGCGATAATGCGGCGAGCGTCTGCGAGTTGAAGCATGGGGAAGTCTCCTTGGATTTAGGATATTTCGAGTTCCAATATCTCAGATGCAAACAGCTTGGTGATGGTGCGAATATCGCTACTAACGTGCATGTAGCAAGAAAAACGGCACCCGTTTTGGGCGCCGCTTTCTCGTTACAAGGAGGACATGGAGAATGTTTTAGCTAGGCATCAAAACGGTGTCGATGACATGGATAACGCCGTTGGACTGGAAGACGTCGGCGGTGGTGATCATCGCCGAGCCACCCTTTTCATCAGTGATCTTGATGTGTCCGCCCTCCATGGTGAAAGTGAGCTTGCCGCTCTCGACTGTGGCTACGGAGTAGCTGCCATGGCCCTTCTTGATGTCCTTCTCAAGCTGCTTGGAAGAGATTCTTCCGGGCACAACATGGTAGGTCAGGATCTTAACCAGGGTGGCCTTGTTTTCCGGCTTGACGAGCGTGTCGACAGTGCCTGCAGGCAGCTTCGCGAACGCGTCATCGGTCGGCGCGAAGACGGTGAAGGGGCCAGCGCTGGTGAGCGTGGGCACGAGATCCGCAGCCTTAACGGCCGCAACAAGCGTCTTGTGTATCGGCGAATTGACGGCGTTTTCAACGATGTTCTTGGTCGGATACATGGCCGCGCCGCCAACTGTGGGATCTTTCTGCGCAGTTGCTGCAATAGACGTGACAGCGAGCGCTGCGCCGGCCATCAGAGTGAGTAGGGACTTCTTCATGTTTATTGTTCCTTTCGATGTAGTTTCAGAGTTGGCGGCGATGTTGCACGCCGGGTCGCACATATTGGATACGAGAGAGGTGCCGTTGTGGATTGCGAAAAGTGCGGCGGTGGAAACGTGTGTCGCAAGCGTTGACAAAGATCTCTGTGACCCGTCAACTGAAAGCAGCATAGTGAACGATGACCGAGCCCGTCGAACAACGCAACTGTACTTCAGATGCCTCCGCAACGCTGCCGGATGCCCCCTTGCCCGCTAGCGGCGGGCACGAATCGCGCGCGCGGGGGCTGCTGGCGATTGGAATCTTCAAGCTGGCCAAGGCCGTGTTCTTTTTCGGGTTGGGAATCGGCGCCCTGCATCTGGTCCACAAAAATATCGGCGACGTCCTATTGCGAGTCGCTACGATA
The DNA here is from genome assembly GCA_038205325.1 of Terriglobales bacterium. Lineage (GTDB taxonomy): Bacteria > Acidobacteriota > Terriglobia > Terriglobales > Acidobacteriaceae > Granulicella. Next base: position 14,537 of record JBBRCA010000039.1, read on the forward strand.
TTGCACTTCGATCCCGAGGGGCAATTCGTCGGGATGCTTGAGGACAAGGCGGATCTGATCAGCGGACACCAACTGCGGACGGTGAGCGAGCTCTCGATACTGTATTCGATGGTGGCACTCACCGAAGGCATTGGCTTGATGATGCAGAAGACCTGGGCGGAGTACCTGACGCTAATCCTGACCACCGGGGCACTGCCGTGGGAACTGTTTGAACTGTTCAAGCGGCCGACTCCGATTCGAGGAGGGCTGCTATTGGTCAATCTGGTTGTACTGGCCTATCTCTTGTGGTTCATTCGCTGGCACCGCAAGCGCAGATCCGACTGTTCGCAAATCCTTTGAATCATGCGCAGAGTGTGTTACATCTGCCTTCAGCCCATCTTCGCTTTTAGTTCGCCTACCAGACCTGAGTTGGCGCTACAAGTAAGCCATCCGATACGACTCACAAACATCAACACAATATGTGGGGTTATCTAACCTGATACCCACAAGCAGCAGGTTTTTCCACAATTTCCCTGAGAAATGTGTGCGTCTTGCCCAATTTAGGGCTTTACACGGACCGTGTTCCGGGTGATTCTTGTGGAGCAGAGTGGTCAAAAGTGGGAACAAAGGGAGGCACGGTGAACAAATCACTCCTTTGATTCTACTTTGCGACGGAATTTAGAGGGTCTGCTTTCTGGTTCGTCAAGAGGTTTTTAGATGTTTCGCGGAAACCATCCAGCGCGCGTTGATGAGAAGGGCCGACTTAAGCTGCCGTCGGACTTTAAGAGCGAGCTTGAGGGTGGAGGCGAAGGCAAGCAGGTTTTCTACATCACGAGCAAGGACGGAAAGCGCGCAGAGGTCTGGCCGCTGAAAGCATGGGCGGGCGTCGAGGCGAAGTTGGGGCTGATTCCGAACATGAACCCGGCCAAACAAAAGTTTTTGGACGTGACCAGCTACTACGGCCAGACGGTGGAGATGGATTCGCAGGGCCGATTGTTATTGCCGCAGTTGCTGCGCGAGTCGGCGAAAGTTGTGGCGGATGTAGTGGTGTTTGGGCGGCAGGAATATTTGCAGGTTGCGAACCGCGAAGTGTTTGAGGCCGAGTTGAAGGCAGCTCCTCTGACGGCAGAAGATCAGGCGGCCTTGGCCGGCTTGGGACTGTAAAGAGTTTTGCAAACCAGTCCCCCAGCGGGACGCATGTAAGGCGGACGAATGAAGCAGCCGCAACATGTATCGGTTCTTTTGGAAGAGAGTCTGGATTACCTGAATGTGCGACCGGGCGGCGTGATTTGCGATGCGACGCTCGGGCTCGGAGGGCACTCGGCGGCGATTGCGCGGAGATTGGGTGCGGCAGGAAAGCTGATCTGCTTCGATCGCGACGCGGAGGCAATGACGAAAGCGCAGGAGAGATTGAGCGCGCTGGCTGCGGAGTTGGGAACGGAAATGCCGGAGGTGCGGTATGTGGCGAAGGCGTTTTCGGAAGCCGCGAACGAGATTGTGCCGGGCAGCCTGGATGGATTACTGGCCGACTTTGGCGTGAGCAGCCTGCAACTGGACGAGGCGCACAGAGGATTTAGTTTTCGGACCGATGGCCCGCTGGATATGCGTATGGATACGCGCAGTGGGGAGACGGCCGAGCAGGTGGTAAATCAGGAAAACGAGGAAGTACTCGCCGACCTGATTTACGAATTCGGAGAGGAAAGGAGGTCGCGGAGAATCGCCAGAGCTATTGTGCGGGCGCGGCCGATAACGACGACAGCGGAACTCGCTGGGATCATATCGGCCGTTGCCCCGCCAATAAAAGGCGACAAGATTCATCCCGCGACGCGGACTTTTCAGGCGCTTCGAATTCGCGTGAACGATGAGCTGGGAGAGATTCAATCGCTGCTGAAATGCGCGGGATCTCTGTTGAAGCCAGGAGGACGGGTGGTCCTGATCAGCTTCCACTCGCTTGAAGATCGGCTGGTGAAAGACGCTTTTCGCGACGGAGCGAAGGCGGGGACATTCGAAGTGTTGACGAAGAAGACGGTGGTTGCAAAGGAGCAAGAGGCGTTGCGGAATCCACGCTCACGCAGCGCGAAATTACGGGCGGCGCAAAAAAGTTTAGTTGCAAAGTTTTAGAAGCAAACGAGATCGGGCCGGGGCTGTCCTGCCGTGCTTTCTGGCGAAAGACACCCTATGTACTACAAGTCCCTTCCTCTATACAGCAGCCCCGGTCCGGGTTGCACTCGCGATACGCGAGACGAGGAATGGCAAGAGCTGAAGTGCAAGGTTGGAGGCGACGATGGCAACGATAGCGATGGACGGGCAAGGGATGGAGCGGATGCATTCGCGGCAGGCGGCTCAGGGCCGCGCGGCCAGCCTTGCTGAACGCAACCGCCAAATGTTCGAGCGGCAACACGCGCGCCGCCGCGGGCCGACGCCGGAGATGTTCTTCGCGAAGCACCTCGACAACACCCGCATCGTGAAGGCCGACGACCCGGAACGCCGCCGTGAGATGCGCCGCTTCTCGGTCGCGATGGTGTTCCTGTTCGCGTTCACGATGATGTACGTCTGGCAGCATCTGGCGTCGATCGAGGTGGGCTACAAGGTCGAGGCGCAGAAGCAGCAGGTCGAGCAAATGCGTGAGACGAACCGTCAGCTTCGACTGACCGAAGCGCAGTTGAGCGAGCCCGGACGCATCGACGTGATGGCGAAGCAGCTTGGCTTGGACGCTCCGCTACCTGGACAGGTGGTTCGCCCAGACGGTGCGGCGACAAACGGCCCGGTGCTGGCACAAGTTCAGAGACTAGAAATCAGAAATTAGAGATTGAGAACAAGATGAAGAAGGCGCCACGTCAGACGTTGACCGCACCCATTCGACGGGCGCGTTTCGTCTGGGTGGCGTTTTTCTTTTTTTTCTGGATGACGGCGATTGTGGGGAAATTAGTCTGGCTACAGGTGGTTCGTCACAGTCATTTTGTGGAGCTTGCGACACGGCAGCAACAGCGGAACATTGCGTTGTCACCGCAGCGTGGCGTGCTCTACGACCGCAACCTACGCGAGTTGGCGATGACGGTGCTGGTTGACAGTATCTACGCGGTGCCGAATGAGATTGGGGAAAATAGGCCTGAAGTGATCGCGATGCTGGTGAAGATCGTGCATACAGATCCGCTCGACCAGTTCACGTCGGAGCAGCAGATTCTGAACCGCTTCAACTCCTCGCGCGGCGGCTTTGCGTGGGTGGCGCGCAAGGTGGATGCCGATACTGCGAGCCGCGTGCGCGAGCTGAACCTCAAAGGAATCTATTTCCATAAGGAGTTCAAGCGTTACTACCCGAACAACGATTTAGCCGCACAGGTGCTGGGTTATGTGGGTGATGGAGACAAAGGAATGGGTGGCCTCGAAAGCAAGTTCGAGGACGACATGCACGGCACTCCGGGGCTGATGCGTTCATCGATAGATGCGAAACGGCATGTGCTGGGATCGGACCAGCAGGAGCCGATGCCAGGTGAAAATCTGGTGCTCTCGATCGACTCGAACATTCAGTACATGGCCGAGCGCGCGCTGGACGCTCAGATGATCAAGATGAAAGCGGCGCATGGGACCGTCGTTGTGCAAGATCCGCACACCGGGCAGATTCTGGCGCTTGCAATTTCGCCGCGCTTCAATCCGAACGATTCGCGCCACATGGATGCGGGCGCGCTCACGAATCTTGCGGTGAGCGATGTGTATGAGCCGGGGTCGACGTTCAAGTTGGTGACGTACTCTGCGGCGATCGATGGCGCGGGTGTAGAGCCGACAGACATCGTCGACTGTCAGGGCGGCGCGATGACGTTGTACGGGCGCACGCTGCATGATGACAAGAGCGACCGCTTCGGGCGTGTGACCGTGCAGTATGCGCTGGAGCACTCGAGCGATGTGGGCGCGGCGAAAATGGCGATGAAGCTGGGCAACGACAAGTTTTACAAGTACATGAAGGGCTTCGGATTCGGCGATCGCTCGGGCATCGAACTGCCGTCGGAGACGCGCGGTTTGCTGCGTCCGCCACACCGGTGGGGTGCGACAAGTTTCATGTCAATGGCGATCGGGCAAGAGGTGGCAGTCACTCCCGTACAGCTTGTGACGATGGTTTCGACCATCGCCAATGGTGGCGTTTACATGCCGCCGCATGTGCTGCTCGAATCGACCGATGCGATGAAAGGCGATGCGCGGTTAAAGCCGGCCGGATTTCATCCAGCCAACCAGTTGCCCGTTGAGCTGCCGAACGGTTCGCGCCGGGTCATCAGAGAGCTGACATCGGCGAAGATGCGCTCGATGATGCAGGGCATTGTGATCGAGGGCACCGGAAAAGCGGCGCAGTTGAACGGTTATAGCGCAGGGGGCAAGACGGGCACGGCGCAGAAGATCGATCCGGCGACGCATACGTACTCGCATACGAAATTGGTGGCGAGCTTTGCGGGGTTCGCTCCGGTGAGCAATCCAGCGATTGCGATAGCGGTGGTGATCGACACGCCGACCGTGGGTAGCCGCTATGGAGCGGAAACTTCGGCGCCGGTGTTTCGCGATGTGGCGCAGGAGGTGCTGGAGTATCTGGGCGTGGCGCACGATATGCCGCTCAAGACGGGCAAGGAAATGATGGCCGCCGCGAATGCGGTCGCGCACGACGATGCGCCGGAAGAGAACGCCGGAGATTTGAATGCAATGTTTGAGGAGATCAACAGCTTGCCAGCCGACGATCCGCTGCGGCAACCTGCGAACGCTGTGGCGATGGCCGCCAATGCTGCGGCGGACAAGGCCGTTGGAGTAACGGCGGCGCAGGCGTCCGCTCAAGCGACTCGCGAAGCGCCCACTGGCGCGATGAGATTGTTGCCGGCGAAGGTGCTTGCCGCGTTTCATGCGAATGGAAATACGACCTCCGTCATGCCCGACTCCGCAAGCGAAAGCGGGCCGCTCGCAGGCCCAAAGATTGGGGCCGCCGTACAGCAGAGGGCAAATAGCGCAGTCGCGATCGATTCGGGCAAGCGCGTGGCCGTGCCGGAGTTTCAAGGCGCTGGCCTTCGATTGGCAGTACAGCAGGCGAATGCTGCGGGGCTGCGCGTGCAACCGCTAGGCAGCGGCTTGGCGCGTGAGCAAGTGCCTGCGGCTGGAACGATGGTCCCATTGGGGACAGAGGTTGTTGTGAGATTTGCACGCTAGCTTTTTAGGGAACAGGAACAGGGAACAGGAACAAGAAACAGAGAACAGAGAATAGGGCGCGTCCGCGTGCTTCGAGAGGCCTAGAATCGCCGATATGCGATGGGACGACGTGTTGGCGACTGTTAATGTGGTGGGACGGGCGGGCGCGACGGGTGCCGACACTTCGGGCGTGCAGTATGACTCCCGAAGAGTGAGCGCAGGCGACATTTTTGTTGCTGTTCGCGGCGGCACGACGGACGGCAATCGCTTTATAAGGCAAGCTCTGGAACGTGGCGCTGCGGGAATTGTCACCGATTCAAGAGAAGTGTTTACGGAGTTGCAACGCGACAGCCCGGATGTTCCGGTAGCGCTAGTAGAGCAGGGGCGGCGTGCGCTTGCCGAAGTGAGTTCGGCGGTGTTTCGCAGGCCTCAGGACAAATTGAAATTGAGCGCTATCACTGGCACGAATGGAAAAACGACGACGGCGTTTTTGCTGGAGCAGATGCTGGCAAGCGTGGGGCGAAAATGCGTGCTAGTGGGCACGATCGAAACGCATGTTGCTGGCGAGGTCCGCGCGAGCGAGCATACGACGCCGGAGTCGCGCGACTTGCTGGCGCTGTTTGCGGACGGCGTGCGCGCGGGATGTACGGAAGCGGTGATGGAGATGAGTTCTCACGCGTTGGAGCAGGAACGAGTGTGGGGCTTGCCAGTGGATGTGGCGATCTTTACGAATTTGACGCAAGACCATCTGGATTATCACGGAACGATGGCACAATATTCCGAAGCGAAGTCGCGAATTTTTGCAGGCGTTGGCGCTCCTGCTCCGAGGATCGGGATCGTCAATTCGGACGATCCAGCTGGCGTGAAGATGGAGCGCTTGGCGCTCGCCTCGCATTGCGAGGTTTGGAATTACGGCTTGGAAAATTCTGGCGGGCAGAGGGCCAAATTTCGCGCGGAGAATGTGCAGCTTCGATCGGGCGAGACAGTATTCGACTTCAAAACGCCATTCGACCGCATTGAACTGCGCTCTCCGCTCACTGGCCGCGTGAATGTATACAACCTGCTGGCCGCTTGCTGCGCGGCGCTCGCCCGAGGATTGACTTTGAAAGAGATTGCATCAGCGACACCGGAATTGCGTCCGGTGCCCGGTCGATTTGAGGTTGTTCCGGGTTCGCGGGATGCAGGCTTCACGGTAGTGGTGGATTATGCGCACACGGACGATGCTCTGAAAAATCTGATTGCGCTCGGTCATGGGTTGGTCGGTGAGCATGGTGGGCGCGTGATTACGATGTTTGGCTGCGGCGGCGATCGCGACAAAACCAAGCGTCCGAAGATGGGACGAGTGGCCGCGGCGGACAGCGATCTGGTTGTGGTGACGAGCGACAATCCGCGCGGCGAGGAGCCGATGGAGATCGTCAACGAAGTGGTGCTGGGCGTGCGTGAAGCGAATGCGACGTTCGTTGTCGAGGTGGACCGGCGCGCCGCGATTGAGATCGCGATTCGTGCGGCAAGAGCCGGGGACATCGTACTGCTCGCCGGCAAAGGGCACGAGAAGCAGCAAATTTTCGCGGACGGTGCTGTGCCCTTCGACGATGTACACGAGGCTTCGCGCGTTCTGCGCGAGATGGCACGCGAGGTGTCGCAATGACGTTGACGCTGGGGCAGATTGCCGACTGGATTTACGCTGAGGGAGATTTCGATTCGGCGAAGGAAGCGGTTGGATTCTCGATCGATTCGCGCACGGTGGGCGCGGGCGAGTTGTTCTTCGCGGTGAAGGGCGAGCGCGTCGATGGGCATGACTATGTTGAAGCGGCGATAGTCAATGGAGCGGTCGCTGCAGTGGTGAGCATGCGCTGGCTGGCACCCGCAGAGTTCGATGAATGCAGGCTGCTTCGCGTGCCCGACGACTGCGAAGATTGCGTGCTCGATGCGTTGCAGAAACTTGCAAATCGCGTGCGACGCGAGTGGGGAGGGCGTCTCATCGGCGTTACCGGTTCGATGGGGAAGACGACGACCAAGGATTTTGTCGCACAGGTCCTGAGCGCTGAATTTCGCGTGTTGAAGAGCGAGGGAAACTTCAACAATCATTTCGGGATGCCACTACAGTTGTTACGCCTGGAGCGCGAGCATGAGGTTGCGGTGATCGAGATGGGAATGAACCACGCCGGCGAGATTCGCGCTCTTGCGAAGATCGCGGAGCCGGACTGGGCGGTGGTTTCAAATGTTGCGGCGGTGCATTTGGAACATTTCTCGGATGGTATTG
>JBBRCA010000040.1:0-21204 GCA_038205325.1 Terriglobales bacterium
ACCTGCACAAAGGCGAAGCACTTATCGCGATGAAGCAGACCGATGCCGGCGTTCGCGAACTGCGCGCGCTCATTCAGCGGTTTCCCAATTCGCCCGAATCCGCACAGGCCCGGACGCGGTTGAACGGAATGCGAAGCCCCAGCGTGCCGCGCCGCTAATTCCGAATCTTAAAGTTTCAGAGATGAGGTTAAGGGTTTGAGTCTTGAGGCATTGAGGGCGGGAAGTCGCGTGGCCGTCGTTTCGCCAGCAAGCGCGGCCAAGGCGGAGTTGGTGGAGCGCGGGGTGGCGGGGCTGCGGGGGTTTGGGTATGAGCCGGTCGTGATGCCAAATGCGTTGGCGCGGGGACCAATGTATTACGCAGGGACGGCGGAGCAGCGCGCTGCGGACCTTCATGCGGCGTTTGCCGACAGCAGCATCGACGGCGTGATTTGTACGCGCGGGGGGTGGGGTTCGGCAGAGTTGCTGCCGTTGCTGAACCGGGAGTTGGTGCGCGCGAATCCTAAAGCGTTTATGGGGTATTCGGACCATACATCGCTGCATGTGTGGTTGTGGATTGAGTGTGGGTTACGGACGTTTCATGCGCCAATGGTGGCGGCGGATTGGTCAAAAGACGAGGGTGTGGATGAGCGGACGTGGCGGGCCGCGGTCGAGGGCGTGGGAGAGTGGAGAGTTGGGTCGGGCGATGGAATGCGCGTGTTGCGCGAGGGGAGAGCGGAGGGGCGGTTGCTGGGCGGATGTTTGTCGATTTTGGCGGAGGGGTTGGGGACTCCTTGGACGCTGCGGATTGAGGAGCCGTGCGTTTTGTTTCTGGAGGACATTGGCGTAAAGGCTTATCAGTGGGACAGGATGTTGCAGCATCTGAAGTTTGCAGGTGTGATGGAGCGCGTTACAGGCGTGGTGCTGGGCGATATGGAGGGGAGTGAGATGGAACAGGCTTGTCTTCATGCGCTGCGGGATTTTAAGGGGCCAGTGGCGATGGGTTTGAGGAGTGGGCATGTGAGTTCGAGGAATCGCAGCTTGCCGTTGGGAGTGTGGGTGAGAATGAATGGGGACAGCTTGGCGGTGTAGGTGGTTCGAAATACATGGGTCCTTCACTCCGCTCAGGATGACGGCGAAAAACAAGCAACAGCAAAGGCAACCGCAATAGCAACAACAAGAACAACGCAACAGCAAAAACAATGCAGCAGAAAATGTGACGCAACCGAAATGCAGATTCCTCCGCTGCGCAGCGGAATGACAGAAAGAAGACCAAGGCTCAAGTTTTATGGCGAAGCATGTGCATTTGATTGGGATATGTGGGACGGCGATGGCGTCGCTGGCGGGGATGCTGCGGGCGCAGGGGCATCGGGTGACGGGGTCGGATGTCGCCGCTTACCCGCCGATGAGCGATCAGTTGCGGGAGATGGGGATTGCCATACTTGAACCGTATGCGGCGAAGAATCTGGAGCCGCGACCGAACCTTGTCGTGGTGGGGAACGCGATTTCGCGAGGCAATGTGGAGTTGGAACGCGTGCTCGACGAACGCATTCCGATGACGTCGATGGCGGCGCTGATTCACGATGAGTTTCTGGAAGGACGCGAGCGGCTGGTGATTTGCGGAACGCATGGCAAGACGACGACGACGAGTATGCTGGCGTGGATTTATGAGGTCGCTTCGCAATCAGGGAACAAGGAACAGGGGACAGGGAACAGGAAAGACGGAAATCGTGCGGTGGTCGTGGACAGGCGCGATGCAGAGAATGCGGCGATGAGGTTTGCGCCTTCATTTTTAATTGGGGGGGTGGCGGAGAATTTTGGAACAAGCTTTCGCGTGCGGGAAGGAACCCGGCCCTTCATTCTCGAAGGCGATGAGTACGATACGGCATTCTTCGACAAAGGCCCGAAGTTTCTGCACTACTTTCCGGATGCGGCGGTGCTGACGCATGTGGAGTTCGACCATGCGGACATTTTTGTCGACCTAGAAGCTGTGAAGGTCGCATTCAAGCGGATGGTGAATTTGATTCCTCGGCGCGGGCGGTTGGTGGCGTATGACGCGAGCGAGACTGTGACCGAGTGCGCGGCGAAGGCGTTTTGCAAGGTGGAGCGGTATGGTCTGCTCGACGGCAGCTACTGGCAGGCAGTAGACCTGCGCCAGAATGCGGGAACGACGACTTGGAAGCTGTTGCGCGGCGGGGAGCCGTTTGCGGAGCTTGTGCTGCCCATGGCGGGCGAGCACAATGCGATGAACGCCACGGCGGCGGCGGCGCTGGCGGCGGGGCAGGGTGTGCCGGTGGCGGCAATCGAAGCAGCGCTGCGGAGTTTCAAAAGCGTGAAGCGGCGGCTGGAGGTGAAGGCGGAAGTTCGTGGCGTTACCATCATCGACGATTTTGCGCATCATCCGACGGCGATTCGCGAGACGTTGCGCGCGTTGCGGGCCGCTTATACCGGGCGGAGACTGTGGGCGGTGTTAGAGCCGCGGTCGAATACGCTGCGGCGGAATGTGTTTGAGCGTGAGTTGGTGGAGAGTCTGGCGCTGGCGGATGAAGTGGTGATGGCCTCAGTGTTCAAGAGCGAGGCGATTCCGGCGTTGGAGCGGATGGACCCGCAGCATGTGGTTGAAGCGTTGCGCGCACGCGGAGTGCCGGCGATGGTTTGTGCGGATGCCGATGCGATTGTGGCGCAGATGGCTTCGAGGGTGAAGGCTGGGGATGTCGTGGCGATTATGTCAAACGGCGGGTTTGGCGGGATTTATGAGAAACTGCCGCGAGCGATCGAGGCGGCCTAGCCATCGCGTTGAGGCCGCGATGAATGGGACACCCGAATTTGTGAGGGTGCGGAGGACAGCAGGTTCCCTTCGGGAATGACAGAAAGAAAAGCATAAGAACGGTTCCGAAAACGAGGGCATGATGGAACCTGTTATTCGATCTTCGTTGAGCCGTTGTCTTCGGATGCGGAAGTCGGCGTGCGGATTTGCTGGATGAAGCGTGCGACTTCGCGATTGAGCAGGTCGGGGCGGTCAAACATAATGGCGTGACCGCTGTCCTTGGCGATGATTCTCACGCTATGTGTGGAGAGGCGTTTCAGATCTTCCTGCATCTGGTTCCAAAGCCCGGAAAATTCGGCGGCCATCGCGCCGGACAAGCCGCGTGGAGGGCGGTTCGGGTCTTGAGAGAAGACCAGGATGGGCAGATCGCCGTAAGGGCCGGTATGAATCGTTTCTTGGCCGGATGGAGTGAAGTTTTCCAACTCCTGATCGATGGCCGTGAAGGGTTCGTTGCAGCGGTGTTCGGCCAGCAGCTTACCGGCGAGTTCGGGGAAACCCTCCGGGAATACGGAGCAGTAGCCCCGCAGCCGCGAGAGACCGAGGACGTCTGTGATTCTCAAAAACAGTAGGTGTGCGCGGTGCTTCTGACTCTGGAGCGATTGAAATGGCCGCGAGCCACGGTGTTCCTGGAGAGGCGTTGAACCATCGACGAAGATCAGACCAGCGACTCCCCCGGGATAGCGACCCGCATAGTCGCGGATGTACAGGCCTGCAATGGAGTGTCCCATCAGGACGATGGGGCCGTTGACGTTCGCCTGTTGCAGCAGGCCGTGAAGTTGTTGCGCGATGCGGTCGGCGTCCTGGGGATTGGGGTCGGGCTGGCTCCATCCAAAGCCGGCACGGTCGTAGGAGCAGACGCGCGTCGTTTTGGAAAGCTCCGGCTGCACCTTGCCCCAGATGAGCGAGTCATCGCCCAGCCCTGCATCGAGAATGAGGGTGGGATCGCCTCGGCCTGTGCAGTTGATGTGCATCCTGAGACCGTTGACGGTGTAGATTGCGCCGGGGGCGGTCGACGGCGAGCGGAAGTGCGCGGCGATGAGGGCGTTGATGCCCGTCGATACGGCGATACAGAAGCCGTTGAGAGCGAGCAGAGAAAGCGTGGCCCGCTTGAGCGCCCGGCGATCCTGCGAGGCATTCGCGACGCGAAAATTGTGGAGGCTGCGTAGAGCGAGGATCATCACGGCAAGCGACGCAACGACGATGATTGCTGGAAGGACTATGAAGTCTACGTTCAAGGCAACTCCAGCTTGCGCGCGCGCTGCTTCATTGTATGAGCAAGAGCGGGGTATTCTTAAGCGGTATGTTTGCTTCCTTGCGGATGCTGTTTGTGTTTGTGGCGTTGGGTGTACCTGCGGCGTTGGTGGGGATTCCGTGGGCGATGATGCGCGGCGACTTTTCGCATAAGTATCGCTGGGGCATGGGGACTATGCGGCTGGGCTTGCGCGCGGCGGGAGTGAGCGTGCGGGTCGAAGGACGCGAGAATATTCCGGTGGGGCGGTCGTGCATCTTTATGAGCAATCATGTGTCGAACATGGATCCGCCCGTGCTGCTGCCGTGCATTCCGGGGATGACGAGCGTGTTTCTGAAGCAGGAGCTGATGAAGATTCCGCTGTTGGGGAGGGCGATGCGGATGGCGAAGTTTGTGCCGGTGTCGCGTGGCCACGATCGCGAATCGGCGGAGAGAAGTGTCCGCGCAGCGGCCGAGGCTTTGCGGAGCGGATTGCATATTACGATTTTTCCGGAAGGGACGCGGTCGCTGGATGGGAAGCTGCTGCCGTTCAAGAAGGGCGCGTTTTTCTTGGCGGCGGATACGGGTGTGCCCATCGTTCCGGTCGTCATTTCGGGGACCACGGGAATGATGACCAAGGGGAGCTTGAAGGTGGTGCCGGGAGAAGCTGTCGTGCGATTCCTGCCAGTGGTTGAGCCGGGCGAGTTTGGGTCGCGGGAGGCGCTGATGGCCGCAGTCCGTGGGGCGATGGAGGCGGGGCTCGCGGTCGCTCAGTAACGGAAGCCAATTTTCCCCAGTCGTTACAATCAACCCATGCTCTTAATGCAGGCTGCCACGCTCGGTCAACGCTTCTGGCGGCTTCCGGCCGACGCCGCGGCGCATGGCCCCGCGCTCGACCGCCACCTGCTGCTGAATCTTTGGATCGTCTTGGCGCTGCTCGCGCTCGCGCATGTGCTGTTGATGGTTGGCGTGGCCAGACGCCGCGCCCACACCCCGCCACGTCGTCAGGCGTTAATCGAATTTCTTCCGCTCGCCGGACTCGCGCTGCTGTTCGCGTTTCTCTCTGCTCACGCCGAAGCGCTCTGGCAAACCGCGCGCTACACCGGGGCCGACCCCGCCGCGCTGCAAGTTGAAGTGACGGGCATGCAGTTCGCCTGGTACTTTCGCTATCCCGGCGCGGACGCCATCTTTGGCGTTACGAAGCCGGAACTCGTCGCACCCGGTGAAGGCAATCCTCTCGGCCTTGACTCCACCGACGCGCACAGCGCGGACGATTTTGTCTCCAGCCAGCTTGTCCTTCCCGCAGGCCGCCAAGTCGACCTCCGCCTGCGCTCACAGGATGTGATCCACGGTTTCAGTGTGCCCGAGATGCGGCTCAAACAAAACGCCGTTCCCGGTCAGACCATCCACATCCACTTCACGCCGACGACCCCCGGAAGCTACGCCATACTTTGTTCTCAACTCTGCGGCTTGGGACACTACCGCATGGCTGCTACGCTGCGCGTTGTCGCGGAACCCGACTTCGAGGCATGGCTCGCCCAGCACAACGCCGGGGTTGAGCGATGAAGCTGACCCATCACCGCACGTTGGGATTCGCGTATTTGACGCTGTCGGCAGCAGCGCTCGTCGCCGGCGTCTTGCTCTCGTTGCTAATGCGGCTGCACCTCGCCTGGCCCGATTGGCCGCTCCCACTACACGGCCCTGTGCTGCCAGAAGAATATCTCGGCTTGGTCACGCTGCACGGCACGCTGATGCTTTTCTTTGTGCTTACCATCGCGCCGCTGTGGGGCTTTGGAAACCTCATCCTCCCGGCGCAAATCGGCAGCCGCCGCATGGCCTTCCCGTTGCTTAACGCCACTGCGTTCTGGACTACCGTAGCCGCGCTTCTGACGCTGCTCGCATCGCCGTTCGTTGCGGGAGGCTCGCCCATCTCCGGGTGGACCGCGTACCCGCCGCTCTCGGCGATTGCCGCCGCGGGCCCTGGCCAAGCCGCGGGCATGGACATGTGGCTGGCCAGCATTGCGCTCTTCGGCCTCGCAACCTTCATGAGTGCGGTGAATATGCTGACGACCATCGTCTGCCTGCGCTGCGACGGCATGGCCTGGCATCGCCTGCCGCTCACGGTGTGGGGATGGTTCACCGCCGCGCTCCTTTCGCTGCCCGCTTTCGCCGTGCTGCTGGCCGCGCTGCTGCTGCTGTTCTGCGATCGTCACCTCGGCACGGGATTCTTTCTGCCCGCGACCCTCGTCGTTAACGGTGCCCTGGCGCACAGCCCAACGAACGGCTCGCCCCTGCTGTGGCTGCATCTGTTTTGGTTCTTCGGACACCCCGAGGTCTACATCGCGATTCTCCCCGGCATGGGCCTCACGTCGATGGTGCTGGCGAATTTTGCGCGGCGCAGGGTCTTCGCCTATCGCCTCATGATCGCGGTCATGCTGGCGATCGGTGTGCTCGGCATTCTGGTGTGGGGACATCACATGTTCGTCGCCGGACTGAGCCCCTTCGCCGGATCGGCCTTCGCCATTTCCACCATGGCTATCGCGCTGCCCGCGTCCGCAGAAGTCCTCAGTTGGATCGCCACGGTCTGGGGCTCGCGCCCACGGCTCCCGACAGCGATGCTCTTTGCGCTGGGTTTTGTGTCGCTCTTCATCGCCGGAGGATTGACGGGGCCGATTTTGGCGCAACCGATTCTCGATCAATATCTCCACAACACGTTCTTTGTCGTCGCGCACTTCCACCTCATCATGGCGATGGCAGGGATCTTCGGCTTGTTTCTCGCGACTTATTACTGGTTCCCGCTGCTGACCGGACGCACGCTCAACGAGCGCCTTGGCCGCTTGCATTTCGCCGGGACGATTATCGGTGCTTACGCGACGTTCCTTCCCATGCATCTCACCGGCTTGGCCGGAGAGCCGCGTCAGTATGCGCAACTCACAGGCATTGCAGGCCCGGCGGGAGCGCTCCTCGCCGGAACCATGCCCTTGCAACGCTTCATCACGTACGCCGCCATCTTTCTGGCCGTTGCGCAGATTACCTTCTTCGCGAACCTCTGGACTACGCTCCGCTCGCGCACACGCTGCAGTCAGAACCCGTGGGACGCCACCACGATGGAGTGGGCGCCCGAGGCTCTCGACCCTATTGCAACCGAGTATCCAGAGCCGCAGACGCACGTCGCTCCGTGCGAGTATTCGCTGGACGGCGCGAATTTTCATCCCCAATGGCTGCCGTTCACACAACCCGAAGGACCGGAGTAAGCTCGAAAGAGGAAGGGCCAACGCCATGCCAGCGATCTTTACCCCGCCGAGAACCGGACCTCACCGCAAAGATTCGCGCGACAAACTGGGCGAAGGGGACCATGGCGCAGGCCGCCAACCCCCTCCCGACAAACGCACCGGCGGCAACGGCGATGGCGACAACTGGAACGATCGCCCGGTCGGTTCTCGCGGCCCGCGCGAACGCCTCACGCAAACTCGCATCGGCCTCGGTTCTGCGCTCGCGGGCGACTTGATGTTTTTTGTCGCTTTGATCAGCGCGTTCTTTGTCACGAAGTCGAACGGCCATTTCAATCCTTACGGGGAGTACATTTACGCGTGGCTGCCGACGACCATTCCCAAAATTCTGTGGGCTAATACGGTGGTCCTCCTACTTAGTTCGGCGACCGCGGAGATGGCGCGGCGCAGCATGTTTCGCGAGCATGACGTGATGGATGAGTGGTTCGGCCTGGGCCGGCCTACCTCTCGCCGGGCTTCTATTTGGCTCGCCGCGACGTTGCTGCTAGGCATGTCGTTCCTGGCCGGGCAATGGAACGCCTGGCAGCAACTGGCCGCGCAACACGTCTTCTTCCGCTCCAATCCCAGCAGCCATTTCTTCTACCTCATTACGGTCACGCACGCGCTGCACTTGTTCCTCGGACTGGCCGCACTGGTCGCTGCGCTGGCCGTCTTGCGCGCATCGCGGCAGTTCGCCACCCGCCAAATTTTTGTCGACACGACAGTCTGGTACTGGCACGCGATGGGCGCGCTATGGATTTTCCTCTTCGTCCTGCTAGAGTTTTTCCAATGAAGCTGCGACTTTTTCTGGTCATCGCGTTCAGCATCCCCGCAGCAACCCTTCACGCTCAGGGCTGCGCCCAATGCCGCGACAACATGCAGTCCACACCGCCAGCGGTGCAACTCGCTTACCGTCATGCTATTGAGCTATTGGCGTTTTCTGGAATTGCGGTTTTCGCAGGCGGTGTGCTTCTCATCCGCCGCTTTCGATGATCGTCGAGTTCGCGCTTCCTCGCTCCTCGAAGCCTCGTTCCTCAAACCTCTCCAGGCGCAGGGAAGCTCCGATCGATCCTGGACATTGCCCTCAGCGGCTAAAGCCGTATAGCAAATGCGGTGTTTACGGCACGGGTAAACCCGTGCCCTTAAGCAAAATCTTCACTCTTCGCTCTGCATTTCGGCTTGAGCACAATCTTCATAGAATCCGCCTGCGGATTCGACGCCAGACGGACGGCCTCTGCCGCGCGCTCCAGTGGGAATCGGTGCGAGATCAACTGCGTCAGATCTAACTTCCCGGAACGATAGCCCTCGAACACCAGGTCGATGGCCTCCTGCTGGATCGCGACCGAAGCCGAGTATGATCCCATCAGCGTCTTCTCGTCCATGCACACTGCGGCGGGATCGAACGGCGCCGTCCCATGCTGCGTGCTGGCGAACAACATCACACGCCCGCCGGGACGGATCGCCTGCATCGCCGTCGCAATCAGCGCGTCCGCGCCTACGGCGATGAGGGCGGCATCGGCACCGCGCCCTTCGGTTGCCGCTTTCGCCGCAGCCACAACATCGCCTCCAGCGATCGGATGATTCAACCCAAACTTCGCCGCAATGGCGTGACGTTCGGGATACAGATCCGACGTCAGGACAGTCGCGCCCGTCTGCTGCGCCAGCGCGGCTAACAGGATGCCGATGCTTCCTTGTCCGATCACCAGCACTGTGTCGTCCGGTTCTAGCTCCAGCAACTTGATCGCCTTGAAGCACGTATTCACCGGCTCGATAAACGCGGCTTGTTCGAATGGAATGTCATCGGGAATCTTGATGAGCCCGGCTGGCGTAACGCCGTCGCCCCCGTCCTTCGGAGAAACGATCCAGTCCATAACGCGGATGTACTCCGCGAAGCCGCCACCCGCAGCGTCGCCCACGCCGGCAGTGGTGCCAACCTGCTTGTAGGTCTCGCACTGCGCGAAGGTCTTCTTTCGGCAGTAGAAGCATTTGCCACACGGGATATGGTGGAACGCCATCACGCGGTCGCCTACCGCGAACCCACGCACTCTATCCCCAAGAGCCGCAATCGTTCCGGCCATTTCATGCCCAAATACTCGCGGCGCGGCGTGCGACCCAGTATGGATTTTCTTGAGGTCCGTGCCGCAGATGCCGCAGGTATCGATGCGCACCAACACTTCGCACGCGCCAATTGCAGGGACATCGACAGCTTCGGTGCGTACGTCTCCGGGCGCGCAATAGATGGCGGCCTGCATTTTGGTGGGAGGGGTTGGAGGGGTTTCTTGCATCATCGACAAGTTTAGAGCAGTGACACCTGCAGTTTCCTCTGCTGCGCTGCGGAATGACAGAAAGAAGAACAAGCGGGAATGACAGAAAGAAGGACAAAGCGGAAGCGGCTACTTGACGATGGCGTTGTAGCCGTCGGCGAGCAGGCGCAGGCGCATGGCATCGGCGTCTTTCTTGCTAGCGAATGGGCCGATCTGGATGTGGATGAGATGGTCTTGGGGTTCGGTGCGAGCGTTGACGGAATAATTTTTGCGCTTGAGCGCGGCGATGAGGGAATCGGCGTCTTCCTGATGCGAGACGGCAGCGACCTGGACGGTGAAGGTGAGTCCGGTTTCGTTTGCAGGAGTGGGACGAGGAGCTACAGCGGGTTTTGCTGACGTGGCGGGCGTACTTGCGGTGGTACGGATGATCGGCGCCGGTTGCGCGGGTGTTGTCGCATTGGCTGACAGTGCCGGGACTTCGGCTGGCTTAGGTGAGGTAGAGCTGGATGCCAGTTGGGAGGCGGGCGTGCCGGGCGAAGGCTTGAAGTGGTTGAAGTCGGCGGGGGAGGAAGGTGGGGCGGTGTCCACAACGATGGGGGCCTGGTGCGACCTGCTGCCCATGTTGTAGCCGAAGCCGAAGAACAGCGCGCAGATCAGGGCGAGACCGAAGAAAATGCCGAGGATCGTGCCCGTGCCAAGCGTCAACTCGCGGCCCTGCGAATGGTGGGCCGGACGGTCTGCCGGATCGTCGTCCATTTCGTCGTGCAGGTAGCTCATGCGGTCTGCATTCCTTTGTCGTTGGAGTGCGCCGGGTCCGGCGCGCTGGCTGATGTCAGGGTACGGTTGAGCAGGTTCATCAGTTCCATCGGGAGCGGGAAGACGATGGTGGTGTTTTTCTCGACGCCAATCTCGGTGAGCGTCTGCAAGTAGCGGAGTTGCAGCGTCATGGGTTGCGTCGCCAACAGCGCAGCAGCTTCGACAAGTTTGCCGGCGGCGTTAAACTCGCCCTCGGCATGGATCACCTTGGCGCGGCGTTCGCGCTCGGCTTCGGCCTGCTTGGCCATGGCGCGGAGCATGGACTCGGGCAGGTCGACCTGCTTGACTTCGACCGCAATGACCTTCACGCCGAAAGGCGCGGTGTGCGAGTCGATGATGGTCTGAATGCGGGCGTTGAGTTCGTCGCGATGGGCGAGGAGCTGGTCGAGTTCGACTTCGCCGAGTACGGAACGCAGCGTGGTCTGCGCGAACTGCGAGGTCTGGTAAATATAATTGGTGACTTCCATGACCGCCTTGTTGGGGTCGATGACACGCAGTGTGATGACGGCGTTGACCTTGAGCGTGACGTTGTCGCGGGTGATGATGTCCTGCGCGGGGACTTCCATCACGTCCTGGCGCAGGGAGACGCGGACGATCTTTTGCACCGGTCCGAAGATCAGGATCAGGCCCGGGCCTTTGGGTGTAGCGCTGATGCGGCCCAGCGAGAAAACCACGGCGCGCTCGTACTCCTTCAAGATCTTGATGCAGTTGAAGGCGTACAGCAGGACAATGGCAACGACGATCAGGACGGGAAGATAAGACGGTGGCATAGCTACTCGCTAACTGGCGGTGCGGTGGGTTAGAACTTATAGTAAAAACCGACCGTGGGTTCAGTGGTGATGGTGCGCTGTTTGATGGTGAGGTAGTTCTGGCCGAAGTCGGGTGCGAGGAAGAAGTTCTGCCGGAAAGATGCGCGGATGCCGAAGTGGCTGGAGAAAAGTTCCTCTTGCAGGCCGACGGAGTAGTAGTAGGTGGCGCGCGCTTGGGTGTTAAGGCTGATGCCGCCGTTGCGGGTGGGTTTGAAGGCCATAACGCCCGCCCCGACCGACGCGAAAGGTTGAAAGCCGAACAGCGTGGGAACCGGCGTGACGAGGTAGCCGAGGGTGTACTCGTTGGTCTGGGCCTGTACGCCGAGATTAGGCGAGATGCCGGGGACGTTGGAGTAGTTCTGGGTGTAGCGGGCGTAGCCGTAGTTGCCCTCGAAGCCGATGAAAGGCTTGGCGATGTAGCGTAGTGTAACGAGCGCGCCGAAGGTGTTGGAAGGGGTCTGTCCCAGCATCTGGCCAGTGTTTACAGCGCCCTTGGCAATCACCGTTCCGGAGACGGCTTTGTTGAATTCTCCCGCGCCGCTGATGCCGAAGTCGATGCGGGAAAGTTGTTTGCTGAGCGGCGTGACAGCATCGTCCTGAGCATGAGCGGCGGATACTATGAAGGCGAGAACGGCGGCGAGGGGAAGGACTTTGCGAATCAAAACGTGAGGGCTCCGGCGCAGCGGTTGTGACGGTCGCGGTTGCGCATTGTGTATTGACTCCAAGTCTAAACCTTTGGGGTCAGCGCGCGAACGGTGAGTGTGAGGCCGTTCACTGCGGCGACAACGGCGCGGTCGCCGACGAGGGCGGGGGCGGAGCCGGGGGCGAGCGCGGCTTGCCAGAGTTCGCCGCGAACTTCCACCTGTCCGGCTTCGCCAATGGAATCGAGTGGGGATTTAACTGTAGCGGTGAGACCCAGCATCGCGTCCGCGCCGCTGAGCGATTTGTTGCGGCGGGCCTTGAGGCCGAGCCAGGCGAGGATGAAGGTGATGGCTCCGAACGTGAGGCCCGCGGCAAGGGCCGTCGAGGTATGCACGCGGAGCTCCGGTGGGCCGTCAACCAGCGTCAGAAGACCGAAGATGAGTGAGAGCGTTCCGGCGAAGGCCAGCAGACCGTGGCTGGAAAATTTGACTTCGAGCAGAATCAGGGCAAGAGAGGCGATGAGCAGCAGGACCGCGGTATGGCGGATGGGCAGCAGGTTGAAGGCAAGCAGAGCGAGCAGCAGACAGAGAACGCCCAGCGCGCCCGGAACGACCGTGCCGGGGACGTGAAATTCTAGATAGACCAGCAGCACACCCATGATGAGCAGCAGCACCGCGAGGTCGGGGTTGGCGAGCCGGGTGAGCAGGCTTTCGCGCAGGGAGGGCGGAAGGTTTTCGATGCGCGCATTGCGCAGGTGGAGCGTAGCCGTAGAGCCGCCAAAGCGCGTGATGGCACGGTCGTCGAGTTGCGCCAGCAGCGCGGGTTCGTCGGCGGCGATAAGGTCGATCAGATGGAGATGGAGCGCTTCGTCGGCGGTGTAGGACTTGGCGGTGAGGATGGCATCGCTGGCGGCGGCGCTGTCGCGGTGGCGCGGAATAGTGATGGAGCGGAGGAAGGCGGTCGCATCTTCTTCGACTTTCTTTTTGAGGATCGGATCGAGTGTCCGCCCTTCAATGATGGGGTGGGCCGCTCCGGTGTTGGTGCCGGGGGCCATGACGGCGAGGTCGGCGGCTTCGAGGAGGAAAAAGCCGGCGGACGCGGCGCGGCTGCCGGTGGGCTCGACGAAGATGATGACGGGAACAGGGGAGCGCTCGATGGCGGAGACCATCTCGCGGGTGGAGTCGAGCAGGCCGCCGGGAGTTCCAAGCGAAAGCAGGACGGCGTCGGCATGCCGCGCGGCGGCGGCGTTGAGGCCGCGTTGCAGGTAGGCGGCGGAGACAGGTTGGACGGTGTCGTGAAGGGTGAGTTTGACGATGGTTGGGATGGGATTCGGTTGAGGAATGGCGTTTGAGGTTTGGGCGATTGCAACTGTGGGAATGACAAGAACGAGGAGTGCGCGAACGAAGAGTCGGGTCCTAATGAACTTAGAGCGATGAGCGAGAGAGCTTCGAGGCAGGGGAGGGATCATCGGGGAGTTTGACCGGCGTCGTGGAGGGCGCGCATCTGTTCGATCTGAAAAGCGGCCTGACGGAAACTGGCTTCGGAGTACGTTCGGCGAATGCGTTCGACGGGGCTGAAAGCACTGTCGTCGGCGGGCGCGAGGCGCGTGCCCGCAGGGACGAGGTTGAGGCGGGCGCGAAGCTCGATCGCTTCGTTGTCGGTGGGCTTTAGCTTGAGCGCGGCGTCGGTTTCCTTGATCGCGCCGGCGGTGTCGCCGCGGCGAAAGAGAGAGACGGCGAGGTTGTAATGGTAGTCCTCGTCGCCGGGGTCGGCGGTGGAGGCGCGTTGGAAGAGCGCGGCGGCGTCCTTGTTCTGGCGACTGGCGGCGACGGCCTGATCGTTGACCACTTCCGGAAGCGGAAGGCGTGCGGCAACGAACGCGAACGCCGCCTCGGCTTTGGCATATTGCGTGGAGTTGAATTGCGCAAGTCCGAGATAGAAGTTTGCTTCGAGTGCGATGCGCGCATCGGCGGGGACCTTCGCGAGCGTTGCGGCGGCGCTGGGGTAATCGTGCGCGGCATACTGCTCCTTGCCGAGCGCGAGCAACGCGGCTGCGTAGGTGGGCGTGCCGGCGACGGCAGCCTGGAGATGCTTGAGGCGTTCGGCGGACGTCGGCTCGTTGCTGCCGCGGATGTAGTTTTCAAACGACGGCAGCGGCACGCCGCCGGGGGACGCGAGGAAGGTCTGCTCGGCCACGCTGAAATGGGGATCGATCTGTCGCACGATCTTCCACGCGATCGCGTTTTCAGCGTCGAAGAGGCGCGGCAAATCGGCACTATCCTCCAGCGGCGCAGACAGTCGAAGCGCGCTAACCTCAAGAACTTCGGCCTGAACGGATATTTTGTTGTTCGCGACGTTGTAGCTGCCGACCACCACGTAGGCCGCGTCCAGTTGCTGGGCGATGAGGATGGTGGTCGCGCGCGAGGGCCGGAAGCCGGGGGGAAGGCCGAGGTGGTCGAGCGCAAAGGCGCGGTCGTCATGCGAAATGGTCAGAAACCCTGCGGAGTTCAGGCGCTGGTCGAGCGTGTCGGGAAAGGAGTCGCCAATCCAGTTGAGCGACGGGGTGCCGGAGCGATTTTCAAACGGCAGGACGAGGACGACTCGGCCGCCCTCCTGCGCGCGCGCAAAGTGGGGGGCCAGGAGCGCCGCAAGGGCGAGCAAAAGAGCGCGTGTGAAAGGAAGCCGCATTGGTGCTGATTATAGGACGCGGCGGGGTTGCGAAAGCTGCTGGCCGCCATAGCCATCCTCACTACTGCTTGTTTGTGGGCAGAATGCCGGGCATCCAGTGGACGGCATTGTCGTGGTAGAGCTTGCGCAGGACCGACGGTGGAAGGCCCAAACCCTGCACCATTCGTCCCCTGAATTCAATGGCGTCTAATGTGGAAAAGTAACGCCAATCGGCGGCGAGTTTGTTTTGCCAAGCGGCGACCACTGAAGGCGCATCACCTTCTCTAAATAGCTCGATGTCGGTTCCATAGAGAACGCGTTCCTGATACTTGATGAGGAAAGCGCGCACTCTTGCGGACGGTTGGGCCTTTAGAAATGGGACACGGGCGGCCGTATCGACCGCGAAATTGGGGTAAAGGTCTAAGCGCTCGGCGACCAGGTCGAGGTCCGATTCCATGCTGCCGAGGTGGGCACCGACGACTCGCAATGTGGGATTTCCGCGACCAAATGATCTCGCGCCGCGATGATAGTCGCCTTTGAGGGACTGTTGGGGATTTTCACCATGTTCCATTCGGGATGCTTTGTATAGTACGAGGCAGCAAGGGATTGGGAGTCAACCGATTCCCATGCGTCGTCGGGATCGGCCTGATGCGCGAGCAGTGTTTTGTTGTGGGCCGCTATGTCGTGATAGATCGGCGCCAAGCGGGCGTCGTCCGCCAGAACGAAGTGTCCGCTGCTGTCTTTCAACTCCATGCCGATGTTTTTCCAGATTTTAACGGCAATGGCTCCTTGCGCGAAGTCGCGGTCGAGATCGTGGATAGTCATTTTGCGGAAGTTAGGTTGGGAGAACGCTAAGGGGTCGAAGGTGGTGCAGAAAGAAGCGTGACCGTGCGCAGCTTCGATAAAAGTCAATACATCGGCGCGCTGTTCGGCGAGCGGCCCCCATGCGGGGTCTTTGTCGTCGGCGACCATGATGTCCAAAACGTGGAGATGCCAGCGTTCGAGCATGGCAATGACCTGCGGATCGCTGCGAAATATGTGCGTGTGCGCGTCGATGGGGTCGAGCGCCGCGAGCGCCGTGAGGTTCGCAATTTGTCGCGCATCGTTTGAAGGGCTCGAAGCACGATGAACCTTAAGGCCACAGGTTACGAGTAACGTGCCGCTCAAGAGGAGCGCATAAGAAAACGAGTGGATGAATCTGCAAACGGAGCGGCCCATGTGGAGCGTGACCTATCTGCGATGTCTGTCTTTCTACACAGCTCAGATATTGCGACTCATCGACATGGACAGGATAGTCCGTTGCCATCCGACGTCAAGCGAAATCTTGACAGCGTCGTGCTAGCAGAAAAAAGCGTCAGCAGGTTCCATTCGGGAATGACAGAAAAGCAAGAGCAAGAGATGCAATGCGGATCCTTCGCGCTAGATCAGGCCAAGCGCGGCGGGCCATTCCGATGGACTATCGACGCTGATGTCGGGCTGGGCGGCGGCGAGGGTGTGCGGCGCCAGACCGAAGGTGCAGCCGACGGAGACCGCTCCCGCGCGGCGGGCGGTGAGGACGTCGACGTCGGAGTCGCCGATCATGACAACTTCCGCAGGTGAAATCGACGTCGTGACAAGCGCGCAAGCTTCCGCGATGAGCGCGAGCAGACCCTCAGGGTCGGGTTTCTTCGTGGGGAAGGAGTTGCCACCGTAGTTCTGGAAGAAGAACGGTGCAAGCGCGAGCGCGGAGCAGATCTCGCGCGAAGGATAAACGGGTTTGTTGGTGAGTACCGCCATCGGTAGTAATGGATGGGCCGCGCGGATGCTTGTGAGCGCTTCGACGACGCCCGTATAGGCGCGCGTGTTGTCGAGCTTATGGACGCGATAATAGCTGAGAAAGAAATCAAAGGCGCGATGAAAAAGATTGTCGCCGGTGGGGTTCGACGGGTCGAGGGCGTCCAGGTCGCCGGGATCGCCGAGCGCGCGACGCACCAGCATGGCCGCGCCGTCGCCGATGTAGGTGGCGATCAGCGGGTGCGGCAGGGTGGGCTTGCCAACATGTTCCAGGGAGGCGTTGACGGAGTTGCAGAGGTCGAGCGATGAGTCGATCAGAGTGCCGTCAAGATCGAAGACGAGCAGGCGCGGCAGGAGCATACAAGCTATTTTAGCGGGGTCAACTCCTGATGCGCGATGAGCCAGTCGCCGTTCAACTGGCGCTCGTGCAGGAAGACATAGGTTCCGCGAACCTGGTGCATGGCACCTGTGATGCGATTGCGCACGTTCTCGATGTAGGTGCCGTGTTCTATACCGAATGTCTGCGTGCGTTCAAAGCTGGTCCGGGTCAGGTGCATCTCGCTATCGAAGATGCTGTTGACGCGTTCAAAGAAATTGCGTATTTGATCGATGCCTTTAAACGTCTTGCCGCTCGGGTCGGTGAATATCGCCGTGGGGGTGTAGACACTCAAGAGGTCTTCGATTTTCTTATCGTGCAGATCGCGCGCAAAGCGTTCGCTTTGAAGCGGCGGCGTTTTCGGCTGACTTTGTGCGGCGGCTGTGTTGACTTGCACGAGCGCGAGTACGACAAGGATAAAGCAGCGCATTGTGGGATTGTATGTTACGGAATCGTGAACGCGCCAGCCGTATTTTGAACAGATACTTTAGTTACGCCCAAAATGGGCATCGTCACGGCGTAACGAACAAGAAGTTCTGAGTACCAGCGCGTTATTGGTGGTAGTTGCTATTGATCTCGATATCGCCGGAGCCAGTGCGCGCTTCAAGCACTGGGCCGCCGCCGTTGACAGAGCCAGTTAGGTGGTGGCGCGAGTCGTCCCCTTGCCTCGGAGCATTGGGAAAGTGGACGTGTATAGAGCCGGAGCCTGTGGAGGCTTCGAGTTCGAAGTGAGCGTCGGGCGTGAGATTCAAACGAACTGAGCCGGATCCGCTCGAAAGCCGCGCAGCGCCAGTGAGATGGCCGCTGGCTTCCACATCGCCGGACCCTGTGCGTGCGGTCAGCTCGCCGTTCAGGCCGTCGATGCGCACCGAGCCGGAGCCTGTCTGCGCTTTCACGGCGCCTGCGGCGTCCTGCTGGAGTTCGATGTCGCCGGAGCCGCTATGCATGTCGGCGGGCCCGTGAATGCCGTGGGCGCGTACCGAGCCGGAGCCGCTGGACGCCGCGAGAAAGCGACCGACGTGGTCGACTTCAACGTCGCCGGAGCCGGAACGCAGATTGAGCGCGACGGAGGCTGGCGCGGAAATGTCGTAGTCGATGCTGATGTTGTTGAACAAGCCGCGATCGTGGGTTTCACCGATGCGGACCGTGTTGCCGTCCTGCTGGATGGGCGGGTTTGCGACGATCTGGCGGATGCGCTCGTCAAGGTCGCGACCCCCGCTCCAACCGGCGTGGACGTGCGCCTTGACGTGGATCTGATTGTCGCCGCCGGGGAAGATTCTGATGTGGCCGGAGCCAGTGGAGACGTAGAGATCAGCTTGGCCGGCGACGGTCAGGTTGCGCTCGAAGTCGGCGTCTGCGAAGGCCGCAGTTGCGGTGGCCAGAAGGATTGCGGTGGTAAGGGTGCGGATCATTTTTCGCTCCTTGAAGTCTTGAAGTTTGGCGGTGGTTCGAACTGCAGATTCCTTCGCTGCGCTACGGAATGACAGAAAGAAAAGCTACGGGATAACAGAAAGAAAGGCAACAGCACGACTTTAAACTTTACTGTTGAAGAATCACTGTGTCGCCGGTCTTGAGGCCGGATAGGATCTCGGTGCGGCTGCCGTTGGAAAGTCCCACGCGAATGGGGACAGCGCGGCGGCCGTCTTTGCCCTTGTCATCCGGGACTTGCACGGTCGCGTTGCGGTCCTTGTCGAAGACGACCGCCTGCTCCGGAACGGTGAGGACGTGCTTGTGCTCTTCGAGGACGATCTCGGCATTGGCTGTCATGTTGGCTTTTAATTCGCCGCCGGGATTGTCGATAGAAACACGAACCTCAAAGGTGGTGACGTTGTCCTTTTCGACGCCCAGCGGGGCGATTTTCGTCACAACGCCGTTGAACGTCTTGTCGCGGAAACTCTGCACTTTGATGCGCGCGGCTTGGCCGAGATAGACCTTGCCGATGTCCGACTCATCGACCTTACCTTGCACATAAACCTGGTGCGTGTCGCCCAGCGTCATCACCAGCGTAGCCGTGCTGCCGAGCACAAGGATTGAGCTGACGGCGTTGCCGACTTCAACGTCGCGCGAGAGGACCGTGGCATCGATGGGTGCCGTAATAGTGGTGTAGGAAAGCTGTTCTTCAAGCTGCTTGAGCGACGCGCGCGCTTGAATCACCTGCGCCTGGGCCTGGTGCTGCTTGGCGGTGTCCACTGCGATTAGGGCGATAGCCCGGTCGCGCGAGTTGGCGGCGGCGAGGTACTTTTGCTGCGAGTCCTCGAGCGCCTGACGCGAAACAATGCCCGCGTCGGCCATGTGCTGGGCGCGGTCGTACGTGCTCTTGTATATGGGCAGGTCGGGCGCGCTGGCCGATACCTTGTCATTTTCGATGGAGGCTGAGGCCGCGTGGGCGTTGGCTTCGGCGGCCGCGAGTTGGGCTTTTTGCGCCGCGACCTGGTCGAGGATTTCCTGCTGGTCGAGTTGCGCGAGCACCTGGCCGCGATGGACGTTCGCATTGATATCGGTGTCGAGCCGCGTCACGATGCCGCTGGCCTTCGACTTCACTTCGACCTTGGTGATGGGCTGAACCTTGCCAGTCGCGACTACTGAGCGGGCGATGTCACCGGTTTCGGCTTTGGCTAGTTGCGAGGGGTCGAGTTTGGCCGGGCCGCCGATGGCTTTTACCGCCGCGAAGGACAAGCCAATGATCAGAACTAGGCCGATGCTGAGGCCGATCCAGAGTTTTTTGCGGCTCTTGCGTTGCGTGGACAAGGTGCGGGCCTCCGAAAGCGTTGCTTCGGAGGTGATACGCAGGGCAATGGGTGGTGGTTCCGTAAAACCATGTCCGAAAATCCGGACACGGGGCACCCCCGCCTCGTCTGTGATCCCAGTTTCTCTGTTCCGTGACCTCAGGCGTATTTACGGAGGATGCCGAGAACCTTGCCCTGGATGCTGACGTTGGCGGCCTGGGCGTAGATCGGGGCCATCTCCGTATTGGAGGGTTGAAGCCGAATCAGGTTGCCCTCCCGGTAGAATCGCTTGAGGGTCGCGTCGGTACCATCGATGAGGGCGACGACGATCTCACCTTCGCGGGCGACACGCGTCCGCTCGACCAGCACGTAGTCCCCCGAGACGATGTGTTCGTCGCGCATGGAGTCGCCGCGAACTTCGAGCGCAAACACCTCGCGGTTGCCGACAATGTCGCTCAGGGAGATGCTCTCGGCGGTTTCGATGGCCTCGACCGGCTTCCCGGCGGCGATACGGCCCAGCAGTGGGAGGCGGTCGTAGCTCTTTTTCGGAGAGCGCTGCGGCAGCACGTCGATCGAGCGGCTGCGGTTGTGCGCGCGCTGCAACATGCCCTTGGCCTGCAGGTTGGTGACATGCTTATGCACTGTCGCCAGAGAGTTCAAGCCGAGACCGGCCGCAATTTCTTCGTAGGACGGGGAGTAGCCGTGCCGGGTGGTGAAGCCTGAAAGAAAGTCGATGACCTCTTTTTGACGCCGCGTGATTGCCATGCCAAGATTGTAGCGAATAAAAAGCGAACCGCTAGCATTTTTATTCGGAGCCTCAAAACCTGCAACACACTGCGGGACGCCTACAACTTCGCAGCGCGCTTTCCCAACGCGTCCTCCCACAACCTGAACCCACCCTGGATGGCGTTATTATTGGACCCCAGGACGACGTGCGCGGGCAGCTTCGTCATGAACTTCGCGTTGCCCCCGCCGAGCAGCACGCTGTCGCACACCATCGCTGCCTTCAGCAACTCTATGATGTCCAACACCGATTTCCGCCACTTCTTTTTGCCACGCTGTTGCAAGCCCGCCAACCCGATGTACTCCTCATAGGTTCGCCCGTTCTTATAGGGAAGGTGCGCCAACTCCAGCGAGACCACCAGGCCCTCCACCACCATTGCCGACCCCAGCCCCGTGCCGGTGCCTAGAAACAGCATCCGTCCGCTCTTATACCCGCCAAGAGCCTGCATCGCTGCGTCGTTGATGAGCCGAAGCGGCTTGCCCAGGGCCCTCGCGTAGTCGAAGTCCACCCATCCCGCGCCCAGATTGTGCGGCTCGGCGAGGGGCCGATGGTTCTCGACAGGCCCCGGAAAGCCGATCGCGATGCGGTCGTATTTCCAGCCCTTGGTCGCCGCGAGCACGTCTCGGCACATGCTCTCGGCCGTCATCGCAGGGCCCGAGAGAATCTTGATTGGAACCTGGGTGTCGGTGGATGCCACCTTCACATGGGTGCCGCCAATATCGATTACGAGAACTTTCATTTGGGATGAATGCTAGCACCTATGGCGCGCACATGCAGCGGCGATTGATCGTTTGTACGCACCATTGAATTGTCGCTAAGAATCTGCTCACGATCTCTCTTGGCGCTCACCAAAAGCTGTCATCTCTCCACTGCGCCTTCGCAAAGCGGGGAAGTCTCCGGTCGAAATGACGAGGTCACGTGTCTGAACTGAGATCGTGAGCAGGTTCCTGATTTGTTTCAACAGACCCTGTGGGTAGAAACAAACGGAACACCGTTCCCACGCCGACCTTGCTGCGGACTCGGATCGTGCCATTGTGCTTAGCTATG
>JBBRCA010000041.1:0-20668 GCA_038205325.1 Terriglobales bacterium
TCGTCCACGATCAAGTACGGCCGCGGCTCGGTCCTCACGATCGACCTGACCAACCGCTGCAACATGATGTGTGACCCGTGCTTCATGGACGCGAACCAGGTTGGTTTCGTACATGAACTGACGTGGGACGAGATCAAGACGATGCTCGACAACGCGGTCACGATCAAGCCGAAGCGCCAGATGTCGGTGCAGTTTTCGGGTGGCGAGCCGACGCTTTCGCCGTACTTCCTTGATGCGGTCGCTTATGCCCGCAAGGTTGGTTATACGTCCGTTCAGGCTGCGACGAACGGTATTGAATTTGCGAAGTCGAAGGAGTTTTCAAAGGCGGCTGCTGAAGCGGGTCTGCGCTATGCGTACCTGCAGTTCGACGGCATCGGCAATGCGGCGAACTCGCATCGCAAGGTGGGTAACTCGTTCGACGTGAAGCTGCAGGCGATCCATAACCTGCACGAGGCAGGCGTCGATATCGTTCCCGTGACGTGCATCATCAACGGCATCAACAACGAGCAGGTTGGGCGCATTATTGAATTCGCGCTCGATAATCCGAAGAAGATCAACTTCCTTTCGTTCCAGCCAGTTTCGTTTACGGGCCGCGACGAGGAAGTGTCGGACGAGCGGCGCATGGCGCAGCGTTATACGCTCTCGCATCTGGCGCATGACGTGAAGGATCAGACCGGGCTGGGCGAGCCGGTGCGCGATTGGTTCCCGATCAGCTTCATGTCGACGTTCTCGGACTGGGCGGACCTTGTTCATGGCCCGAACCATGATTGGGGCCAGTTGTCCTGCGGTTGCCACCCGAACTGCGGTATTGGTATGGCGCTGATGATCGACAAGGAAACCAAAGAGGCTGTTCCGGTGACGGCGTTCCTGAATGCCGACCGTTTGGCCAAAGACATTGCGCGTGTGAACGATGCGGCGCGTGGCAAGTATCTGACGATGATTGGCGCGGCGCTGGCCCTGATTCGCAACTACGAGCCGAAGAATGCGCCGACCCACTTCAGTATTTTTTCGCTGCTGACGAAGTTCGACAAATGCTTCGGCGCGACCGGGCGCAACTACGGCAAGGTCAGTGCTGATCGCACCGCAGACGACATTAAAATGCGGCGCGCGGACCGTTGGAACTTCCTGTTCATCGCGGGCATGTGGTTTCAGGATCTGTTCAACTACGACTTCCGGCGCACTGAGCAGTGCATCATTCCATATGCGACGCAGGAAGGCGAGATCAGCTTCTGCGCGTACAACACGGGCGTCGGCTGGCGCAACATTATTGAGAAGATGCACATGACGTCGTCCTTGACCAAGTGGTACGAGGAGCACGGGCGGCATGAGATCTTCGCGGGCGGCAAGAAGGTTGGCCTGGAGAAGGAAGCCAAGTACGACCTCGTCCTGAACCAGGCGCATGTGGACTCGGCTGCGAACGATACGTTCGACAAGTCAGGCATTGCGAAGAACGCGCGCGAAGAGAAGATTCGCGCGCGCGACGCGAAGCTGAAACAAGACGCCGAAAACGCTCGCATGGCCAAGCTGTATCGCAAGGAGATTTTGCAGGAGCCGGAGATGCCGGGCGGATTTGTGGCCATTGGCGAGATTGGCGGGCTGGGTGGGATTCGACCTGCTGCACCCGTGAGCAAGGTTGAGGTTGTTAGCCAGATTGAAGAGACTGTGGCTGGGGACTAATTTAGCCTCGTGGAGGTTCAACGATAATATAGGCCGCCAGAAATGGCGGCTTATGTGTTTTAATTGACAACCAAACCAATATGACACCAGAAAAGTTTCAAGTGAAATTTGGCACAAAGACAATTGATGAATTCACTCGCCTCTATGAGGACGAAAAGCTGAATCTCAATCCTGGCTTTCAAAGGAATTCCGTATGGTCAGTGGGTGATCGCAAGAAGCTGATTGAGTCGATTCTCCAGAACTTTCCGGTCCCCTCGATCTTTCTTTTTCGGCGTCATGATCGGGGAATTTGCTACGATGTTTTGGATGGTAAACAGAGACTCGAAGCGGTACTAAAGTTTCAAGGGCTCCGCGGCATACCAGGGAAACGATTCGAGGTTAAGGGTATTTCGCAGATTACTGGCGAAGAGGAAATGCTGGATTGGGCCAAACTTCGTAGGACAAATCGAGATCATCAAATTTCTGGGTACGAATTTCAGACGGTTGAAGTGACCGGGGAACTCAACCAGATCATTGATTTGTTCGTAAGGATCAACTCAACGGGAAAAAGCCTCACTAGTGCCGAAAAGAGAAAGGCAAAGTTCTGGAACAGCGAGTTTCTTAAGAGAGCCGCACAACTTGCAGAGCGACGCCGCGCGTATTTCGAAAAGCATGGACTTCTAACAAACTCGCAAATGAGTCGGATGAAGCATGTCGAATTGCTTTCTGAGCTCATGGCCTCGATTCAGGCCGGGGGCCTAATCGACAAGAAAAAGGCACTGGATGCAGCGGTCGAGGGTAAAGTAATCGCCGCCAGCAAGGTTCAACGCCTTGCTGGCGATGTCGCTCGAACCCTTACGCTTTTGGAAAAGGTCTTTCCAGAATTTGGCGAGACGCGGTTCCGCAACGCGGCTGACTATTATTCGCTTTTCATGACAGTTTGGCAGCTAGATGTTGAAAAGGCCATTCTCACCGATCGAAAACGTAACCACGAAGCTCAGGCGCTTCTTATCCGCCTTGACGCCGGGGTTGCTCGCGTGCGCGAGCAACTACGAAAGGCGAAAGGAGCGGCGGCGAATCAAAAAGTCTATGCCGACTATTTGTTAGCAGTTCAAAGTGACACGGATAGCCTAGCGCAGAGACAGCGCAGACAACAGATATTGACGAAACTATTTGAAGGTATCTTCGACCGCCGGGATGATCGACGGCTATTCAACTCTGAGCAAAGACGAATTTTATGGCATTCCGACGAACGCAAGCGATGTTCTCATTGCAACACGTCGCTCACTTGGAAGAATTTTACCGTTGACCATACTAAGGCTTATGCCGAAGGCGGGCGAACGGCTCTATCCAACGCTTCATTAATGTGCCAAAGCTGCAATTCGCGCTTCGGCAAGCGGACTAAGAAGAAACCTGCTGTTGCGCGGACATAGTGATCGCTCGGGCTCAGCCGATTAGAACTCTACCAGGATAACGGTCAGCTGCTCGATATACTTCATTGATCCGTGTCCAGCGTGCACGACTAATCTTACACAAGGTCGCAGTCATCCCTCAGAGGCTACAGCCGCATCTCCTTTGAACCTTTGGTGTCGCAGCTTTAGCCGTGACCTACCGTTCGTTGTAGTTCCAGTAACGTCCTAGGCAAAACTCATCTGAATGCAGTCGTTTGAACATGGGCAAAGGGCTTTGGGCAGTTGCCAGGTGTCAATTTTGAGATAACCAGCGAGGGTGTACACCGTGAGAGATTCGCTCTAGAATAGAAGGAGGGAATGGCGATTCTGGAATTCAATTCGGTTCGTCACCCCTTCCCCAATTCGGAGCGCAAATTTGATTTTGAACCAGACCTTTGTCGCGAGCTGTACAGCACATAGCTGTTCCGCGCTCGATCGAAAAATTCGCAAGCAGTCTCTCAGGAGTGCCGCTGCCGCTGCGGTTCTTGCGATTGCCTTTCTGGCCGCCACCGTTGCTGCGAACGCTTCCACGACGCTTGCGATGGGCGAAATGGGGACTCCCGGCATGGCCCCGCTTAGCGGCGAGCAATATCACCTCAAGCTCCACCATTTGCATAGCGGCGAAAGCATCGACCTCGTCTACCGCGTCGGCGACACGTATCTGCCCACTGCGATGGTCAGGCTCAACTACTTCCTGCGCGACTCCCGCACCCAGGACGAGAGCCACTACGATCCCAGGGAGTTCGACCTTCTCCACAATCTGCTGGGCCGCCTGGGCCGGCCCAACTCGGTCGTCGACATCGTTTGCGGCTACCGCACTCCCTGGAGCAACGAGTTCCTGCGCACCCGCGGCGCGAACACCGGCGTGGCGAAAAATTCGCAGCACACGCTCGCCAAGGCCATCGACATCCGCGTTCCAGGCGTTGGAACCCGCAAGCTCCGCAACGCAGCCCTCAGCCTGCAAGCCGGCGGCGTCGGCTATTACCCCGTCAGCCGGTTCGTGCATGTTGATGTTGGCCCGGTGCGTCGGTGGAGCTTCTCAGGACGCGGCGACGACTAGGGAAGTTCTGATCAAGTTGTTCGACAGCGTAGAGAAGCTGCGGGTCTCTCCACTGCGGCGCAAAAAGCGCGCCTTCGGTCGAGATGACAGATTTTGGGGAGCGCAAAAAGCGCGCCTGCGGTCGAGATGACAGACTTTGGGGAGCGCAAAAAGCGCGCCTTCGGTCGAGATGACAGACTTTGGGGAGCGCAAAAAACGCGCCTTCGGTCGAGATGACAGATTTTGGGTGAGCGTAAAAAAGCGCCTACGGTCGAGATGACAGATTTTGAGGCGAGCCAAGAGAAATTGTGAAGAGGTTCTTAGCGCCGCTTCAGCCCGAGCAGACTCAAGAAGAAGCTCGCGAAACATACTTCCGTTCCCAGCATCAGGCACATCATCGCGGGTAGGGTGCGGCGCATCATTTGCACCGGCGGCAGTGGGCCGTAGCCGGTGTGGGCCCACGCGCTCAGCGACGAAATTGCGATGCCCAGCCCTGCCAGCACCAGCAGCACGCCCACAATCAGACCCGTCTCCAGAGTGACGAAGCGAAACCAGCGGGCAAAACTTTCATCCTCCGGCAGCAGGCCTTCGGTGATCGCAAACACCTTCGCGGCCACGCCGAAGAAGACCAGTTGAAAACCCAGCAGCACCGCGGCGGCGGCGTACGCCAGCGTGTCGACGCCAAGATTGACGTGGCCCAACGGTCGCTCCGCGGGCAGCAGCCACGCCATGAGCGCAAAGCCGCCAAGCATGAGCGCCAGCCCGGGGAATAAAAACAGCCAGCGCGGCGAGTACACCAGCAAGAATCGCAGATGCCGCCAGCCGTCGCGCCACGTCTTCAAGTGCGGCGGGCGGCTGCGTCCGTCCTTCTGCAATGTCGTCGGCACCTCGACGATTTTTTGCTTGAGCAGCGAAGCTTTGACCACCATTTCGCTGGCGAATTCCATGCCCGTCGTGCGCAAGCCGAGGCGGTCGTACGCGTCGCGCGAGAAGGCGCGCATGCCGCAATGGAAGTCCCCGATCGGCGCATGGAAGAGCGCGCGTCCCAACTGGCTCAACACCGGATTGCCGAGGTAGCGATGCAGCACGGGCATCGCTCCCGGCCCGATGCCGCCTTGAAAACGGTTGCCCATCACAAGGTCCGCGCCCTCTCGCAGCGCGGCGAGGAAGCGCGGAATGTGCGCGAAGTTGTAACTGTCGTCGGCGTCGGCCATGAGCACAAAACGCCCGTGCGCCGCGGTGATTCCCGCATTTAGCGCCGCACCGTAGCCGCGCATTGGCACCGCGACGACGCGGGCGCCGTGCTCAACTGCGATCTGCTGCGAACCGTCGGTCGAACCGTTATCGGCGACGACCACTTCGCCGACAATGTGGTTTTCGCGTAGTGCTGCGAGCGCTTTGTCGATGCACACCGCCAGCGTCTCCGCCTCGTTCAGGCACGGCATCACGACCGTCAACTCGACAGGGTTCGCCGTGGCGCGCAAGCCTTCATTCATCGCGCGACCTCGAGTTTGGGGTCGGTTTTCAAGTTCAACGGCAGCGCATAAAATGCGGTTTCGCCCAACCGCACCCACCCTGCCGAAGCGGGATGCGCGGTATTCATTTCACCCGGGTCGAAGCGACCGACGAGAACGCGCGCTCCCTGCGCGCGTACCGCATCGTAGGCTTGCGTGAGGTTCGGCATGGCTTGCAGTTGATCGATCAAATGCTTCGGCTCCGGCTCATAAATTTCGGTCAGGATGCGAACGCCTGCCAGCCGCGCCCAGTAGTGATCGTACAAGCAAGCCGTCGTCCCCACGCACGCGACCTCGTCGCCGGGACGCACGCCCAGCGCGCGCAGACCTTGTGCCGCGCCGAAGATCTGCGGATCATACCAACCGTGCGCGAGGCCCGCGACGGATTCATCGCGGCGCTCCTGCGCGGCCTCCCGCGCCGTTTCCGCAAGCGCGAGAAATGCAAACAGAATCACTAATGCGCCCGCGCAAGCGCGCAGAACATCGCCTGAAAACCCCGTGAAAAGGCCGCGTCGCGATGCGCCGTCGCCACGAATTTCGAGCGCGGCAAATAGAGGTAGCAGCACCGCGAAATAAGCGACCGTCACATAGCGCTCTTCGATGTTCACCAGCCCATAGATGGCCCACATCGCCAGTCCCAGCGCCACTGACGGTGCCCAGAAACGTGTCCGTAATCCGCCCCGCAAGCCGGCCCGAAAAGTCGCTCCCGCAAACAGCAAAAGCGCCAGCAAAATCAGCGGCTCCGGATGATTGAGCAGATAGCGGAACACGAGCGCGAGGTTGCGCCCGTCCCGTTTTGCAAGCTGGCCGAGTTTGATATGCGGCACAATGCGCTCATTGAAATACGTCGCGTCGAACCACGCTGGATACGTCCCCAATGCAAGCTGCTTGTAGCTGTAAACGCCGCCCCCGTTCGGCCCCTGAGGAGCGAACAATTGCTGCTCCGGATGAATCAGCTTGACGTCCGACGATCCGAAGCCTGCGGTCCTCCACGGCTCAAGGTGCATCTTCTCCGTGCCGCCGACGTACCACGCATAATTGAGGCTGCCGGAGTCGCCAAAATCGAACCTGTGCTTCTGCCGCGAGAGCGCCGCAACATACGGCCCTGCGACCGCGGCGAACACCACGAAGGCCAACGCGCCGCTGACCAGCGCGCGCCCCATCGACCGGCGCTGTACAAGCCACTGGAACAATACCAATGTTGCGATTGCCAGCAGCGCGATTAAAAATGCGAATGACTTGGTGAGATAGGCGAGCCCGAAAAACAGGCCCATCAGCGGCGCGTAAAACATCCGCCGCGAAGCCAGTGCGTAGAGCATCATCGCCAGCCCCGCGAGAATCAGCGCCTGCAGCAATCCATCGGGCCGCACTTTGCCGAGCGACAACTCGCGCTGCGCGCCGATGACCAGCAGCGCCACGCCCAGCAGCCGCAGCGCATTCACAGACAACAAAGCCGGTGGCGCTCCCACGCTCTCGCGAAGACGCACCAGCGCCGTTGTAAACCCGAGCATGGCCGCGACCTGCGCAAAAAAAATAAAGAAGTTGACCGCCGTGTATGCGCCGAGCTCGTTCGCCTGTGAAGGGTGTGCCAAGACCTGCGCCACCCACAGCAGCGCCGGGTACAGGGGGTGCCAATAGCCGTTCACTGCGCCCGCCCAATGGTGCGCATGCAGCAGGTCGGCGATATCCATGTAGGCCACGGCATCACCGTCGGCCGTATACGGATCGAAGCGCATCGCCGCCCACATCACGGGCGCCAGCAGCGCCAAGTACGCGAGCAGAGGCCGACGCAAAGTAGGGGCGTTCAAGCGGTCTCCTGAACGGAAGAGTCTCGATTCATGGGCCTGTTCAGAATAGCGCGTAAAAGAGGCTGGACTGTCATGAGCAAGACCCTGTTCGCGATCTCGCTTGGCCCTCTCCGAAAGCTGTCTAAGCGACTGGAGGCGCGCTTTTGCGCCGGAGTGGAGAGACCCGCAGCTCTGTGCAGCCGTATATTTTTACCTGTACGGAAAATCTGCAGGTCTCTCCACTACGCCTTCGCAAAGAACGCGAAGGCTTCGGTCGAGATGACAGGGTCTGAGGGGCTGATCACGCGAAGGCTTCGGTCGAGATGACAAGGTCTAAGGGTCTGACCACGAAGGCTTCGGTCGAGATGACAGGGTCTGTGGTGCTGGCTGAGTGATATGTCGATACAATTTACAGGCCTTCGACCGAGATGCGGGCCTCCAGGGTGTGCGTGGAGCCGGGGGCGAGGTCGATGGCGTTGTCGGCGGCGTTGGCGGTTTCAATGCAGGTCATTTGACGCCATCCGCTGTCGGCCATGTCGGTCAGCCTGGCGGAGAGTTCGATCCAAGGGTTCCAGACAACGGTCGTCTGGGAGCCTTGCTTGGCGACGATGATGCGGCGGAGGAGGACGGGGTCTTCGAGCGTCACCGTGCTGGCGGTGTTGAGGTAAGGGCGGTCGGTTTCGCCGCTGAGAGCAATGGTGGGATCGGTCTGGAGTTTGCGGCGGAAGCCGTCGGTCTTGTCGAGGTACTCGGTGTTGGCGAGGCCGGCGATGCGGACTTTGTCGGCTTCTCCCACAGCGAGATAGGTGTGCAGCGCTTCTTCAAAATGCAGCGGCGCGTGTGCATCGTTGGCGACGGTGAGGCGCAGGGTGAGCGTTTCGCCGAGGATGACATGGTAGGCGAGGCGGAAGTTGTCGAAGCCGAGAGCGCGGGCCTGCGCGGTGGGCGCGAGCGTGAAGGTGAGGTGGATGTCGTCGCCGGAGAGCGCGGCGAAGGCTAGCTCCCAGGGTTCGGTGCGCGCGAAGCCGTGCGAAGGGCCGTCGGTACGCGGGTTGCCGTGTGGGTCATCGGGAGGGGGCGTTCGGGTCCCGAACCAGGGGAAAACAATGGGGATGCCGCCGCGAATGGCCTTGCCGGGCAAGAAGCTGGACTGCTCGCTGAGGAACAGCACAGGCCCGTGACCGACGGGCTGCCAAAGCGCGAGTTGCGCGCCCTGGAAATAGACTTCGGCCGTGCAGGCGGGTGTGGTGACGCGGGCGCGGACGAGGCCGGCGTCGCTCTGGTCGAAGGCCAGCATGCCGGGCAGCGCGAAGTTTTCGGTCAGGGTTTGGATGTCCATCGCCGTAACAGTGTAGCCGCGATGAGGCGTAGGAGGACTCTAAACAGCGCCGGGTGCGATGAGAAGCCGTCAGTCCAGCCAGCCGCGAGCGTAGCGTGGGTTGGAGGACCGGCGGCGAAACATACCCGCCACGCCGACCGTTGCCAGAATGCCTGTCCCCAACAGCGCCAGTGAGGACGGCTCCGGAGTGGTGGCGACCTCAAACGACACCGGCACCGAGTTTGGGTAGTTGCCCGGAGAGTCGAGGACCTGATCGCCGCCGCCGGAGTAGACGTTGTACAGGGTAGAGGACGCATCGGCGAAGAGCAGGCCCTCGTTGTCGAGGAAGCTGGCGTAATCGCCGCTGAGGTTGCCGTGGCTACCGTTGAGATAGATCACGTCATCGACCAGAAACTTGCCGGACGGGTCGACAATGGCCCTGGAGCTGTTGGACATCGAACCGGCAGCGATGCTAATGGACGACCCGTTGATGGTTCCCGTGGCGCTTGTGATGTCGAAGGCCCCGGAGGTGAATGGGTCGGGGTTGCCGAACAGAAATCCTGAGCCCGAAAACCCCGAGCCAGAGAACGTAAATTTGAATTTATCGGCGCGAGCGGGGACGCCGCCCGAGAAAAGAGCCGCGAGGGTGGTGCAAATGAGCCAACACAACAAGGAACGACGCATGGTGGAGCCCTTTCCGGTCGGGCAGAAGCGCGCGGCGAGGTTTGCCCCAACTTGGGGCGAGGCCGCGAGCCGCTCTGAAAGCCTGTCCAGGAGGGTTATCGGCTTGCCGAAGGTTTAATATGAATCGGCGCTTAGAACCTGTCACGGTCTCTCTTGGCTCGCCCCCCAAGGTGTCCTCGCGACCAGAGGCGCGTTTTTGCGCGGGAGTGGAGAGAATTGCAGCTTTACTGCGCGCCGAGATTCTTTCCGCCAGGGAAAATCTGCAGGTCTCTCCACTGCGCCTTCGCAGAATGCGCGAAGGCTTCGGTCGAGATGACAGGGTTTGCGCCTTCGCAAAAAGCGCGAAGGCTCCGGTCGAGATGACAGGTCTACGGGCCTGAACAAAGGCGTGAATCGGCGCTTAGGCTGGGGTCGCGGTCGTGAGGCGCAGTTCGGTCAGGGTGCGTTGGCCGGTGGGGCAG
This sequence comes from Terriglobales bacterium, assembly GCA_038205325.1. Classification (GTDB taxonomy): domain Bacteria; phylum Acidobacteriota; class Terriglobia; order Terriglobales; family Acidobacteriaceae; genus Granulicella. The sequence goes on from JBBRCA010000041.1 coordinate 9,911, forward strand.
ATCTTCAGTAGCGGGCAGTCCTCGCACTTTGGGTCGGAGAAGGTGCAGAGCGACTGCGCGTGCAGTTTGACGAGCGAGTGGTGCTCGTCGAGCATGGCCGCGTCCCAGGTCTCAGGGACCAGGCGCATCAGGCGCTGCTCGGTGGTGGCGGCGTCGGCGCGGGGCACGACGCAGAGGCGCTGAATCACGCGCAAATGGTTGGCATCGACGCACAGCGCGCGGCGGCGCAGGGTCGAAAAATTGACCACGGCGGCAGAAATCTGCGGGCCGACGCCCTCGAACTCCTCCAGCCAGCTCCGAATTTTTGCGGTCTGATATTTGGCCAGGAAGTCGAGCGTGAGGGAGCCGTAGCGTTCGGTAATTTGTTGCAGCGCAATCTTCAGGCGCGGCGCTTTGACCTCAGGAAATGTGACCACGCCGATGGTGTGTTCGATCTCGGTGACAGTGGCGTCGCGAACATTTTCCCAGTGCCCCGGCCCGGCGCTGAAGCGGCGTTCAAGATCGCGCATAACGGCGTGGGACGCGGGCGTTTTGGTGCGCGAAGACAGCAGCGCGTAAATGAACTGCGTCAGCGGGTCCCACAGTTCGCGCTCGGGCGGCTGCCCGTACTGCTTTAGAAGCAGGCGATGGATGTGCGGCAGCTTGTCGACCTGTTCGGGGGTGAGTGGGCGGCGTTCAGGCTCGTGTTCGGCAATATCTGGAAACAATGCCGGACTCGTCGTCGCGGGTTCTGTGGCTTCTGCCATTCGATTCATTGGATGCGATCGCGGGCTTTGAAGCAGGATGTTTGCTCCTGCATGGATTCTACCGGTGGAACTTTTAACTCTGTAGGTCGTCTCTAGTTACGCGTGATTCCGAGCTTCGTGCCGCTGGCGTTGGCGATGCCCCAGGCCATGCGCGGCGTATTGTGCGCGATGCCGAGTTGACCGTCGGGGCCGAGCAGGATGATGCCGCCGTGTCCGCCCAGGCGCGTGTAGAGGTAGTCGATGGCGGCAGAAGCGGCTTGCTGCGGGGTGCTTCCAGAGGCGACGTGGTCGACCGCCCATTTGCCCAGCACCAGCTTCATGATCGGCTCGCCCCAGCCCGTCAGCGAGACGGCGGCGGACAGGTTGTCGGCGTAGCAGCCGCAGCCGATGAGCGACGAATCGCCAACCCGGCCGGGGGTTTTTGAGAGCGTGCCACCGGTGGAGGTGGCGGCGGCGAGGTTGCCGTATTGGTCGAGGGCGACTGCGCCGACTGTGTCGTGAGAATGCTCTGTAGGGGTTGCGGTGAACTCGGAGTTGCCGCTGAAGGTGTTGTCGGCACCGCCCGCAGCTTCATTCTGCTGAAACTTCATGAGCCGGTCGCGCTCGCGAGGGACGATGAGTTCTGCGTTGTCGATGAGGCCCATGCCGTGCTCGGCGGCGAACTGCTCGGCGCCGCTGCCGACGAAGTACACATGCGGCGACTTTTCGAGCACCAGCCGCGCGGCCTGGATGGGGTTCTTCAAACGCTCGACGCAGGCCACTCCGCCGGTGCGAAGGTTTTCGCCGTTCATCAGCAACGCATCGAGTTGCACGCGGCCGTCGCGCGTCAGGAAAGAGCCGCGCCCGGCGTCGAAGGTGTCATCGTCTTCCATGACCGTGACGGCGGCTTCGACCGCATCGACCGAGGTGCCACCGCGTTCGAGTGCGGACCAACCGGCGGCCAGCGCGAGGGCGATGCCGCGTTCGTGCGCGGCGACGGCGTCGTTGGGCATGGCCCAGGCACCGCCGTGAACGAGAAGGATGGGTTGGGGTTTGGTGCGGTTCGCAGATTTCATCGCTGGATTGAGTCTAGTTGCCAGCGCAGAAAACAGGAAACAGGAAACAGGAAACAGGGAACAGGGAACAGGAAACAGGAAACAGGGAACAGTTAATCGAGACATCCTTCACATCGATTATGAAGGCGACGGATGCCAAGCCGCGATACTTCAAAAGTCTTGATCTAAGACTACGGTCGGCAATTGAAGTCCCCCCAACCGCAAATGACTATACTGGTTATCTGGAGACACTCGATGACTTGGGCTGCAACACAGGCGAAAGCGAAATTCAGCGAAGTGCTCGACAAGGCGGAGACCGAAGGTCCGCAACTCGTTCGCCGCCGCAAGCGCGAGTTCTACGTGATCGCGCGTGAACAACCGGACGCACTCGTCAATGGCGGCAATAACGGGGCAAAGGCGCGCGGCAAGAAGGCGCCAGCCGCAGATCAACGCACGATGGTTGAGTTTTTCAGCAAGTCCCCTGTAAATGGCTCGAAAATTGACCTTGACCGCAAAAATTTAAGCGATGACGGGCACCGTCTGGGCGTTGAAAAGCCCTTCGTCAGCGCCTGGGACGCTCTGGCTCCTTCTTTTGAGCTGCGAGACGACATCGAGTTTCCCCGCCTCAAAGGAAAACTGAGGATGGCAAAGCTTGGATAGCTTGCTGGATACAAACATTGTTTCTCAGCGTACCAAGCCACGGCCGGACGAGCGGGTCGTGGCTTGGTTTTCGAGCCAACCCCAAAGCTCGCTCTTTCTCAGCGTGGCGTCGCTGGCCGAAATCAGGTTTGGCATCGAAAACACCCAGTACGGGCGAAGGCGCGAAGGCTACGAATACTGGTTCCGGCATGTGTTGCTGCCTGGTTTCGGCGGAAGAATGCTGCCCATAGACGCGACGATTGCCGAAGAGGCAGGACGAATGATCTTTAAAGCTACAAAGGCCGGAAGAAAGGCAGAGTTTGCAGACGCCCTGATCGCTGCCACAGCGCGTATCCACGGCTTGAGGATAGCCACGCTGAATCGCAAGCACTTCGAGCGCCTGGGCGTGCAGTTGGTCGAGTTCTAGGACTACAACTGTCGCTATGCTCCCTTACATGCTTGCCGCGTTTTTCGGCTGCGGGCATCCGCACTTTTCTCGATAGCATGATAGGCAGTTCAGCGTGGGAGGAAGTCGATGCAACGGGAAACGCTGACGGCAGAAGGCGTGAAGCGGCAGCTCGGCCTCGTGCCGCATCCGCGTGAAGGGGGATGGTATGTGCGGTCGTGGGAGTCGGCGGAGATGCTGGCTGTCGGGGCGTTCGCGGACGCGCGTTATGACGGTCCGCGGCATGCGTCGACAGCGATCTATTACCTGCTCGAACCGGACACGTTTAGCGAAATGCACCGCTTGAAAAGCGATGAGATTTTTCATCACTATCTCGGCGGGCCAGTGGAGATGCTGCAACTGCATGAAGATGGGAGTTCGCTGCGGGTGGTGATCGGCAAGGACCTGGACGCGGGCGAACGTCCGCAGTGGGCGGTATCGCGTGGGGTTTGGCAAGGGTCTCGGTTGGTGCAGGAGGAGGGATTCGCGTTGCTGGGTTGCACGGTAAGTCCCGGCTTTGAGTTTGCGGACTATGAACAGGGCGAGCGCGACCAGTTGAGCGCTCGGTGGCCGGAATGGGCTGAATTGATTGCGCGCCTCACACGAGGGTAGCCGTTGTTCTGGGCGCCCGGTTTGCAGTTCGTTGGGCGTTCCATTGTGCGTAAAGATTTGCGTGAGGATTCACCGTCTATTCGCAGAGGCGCTTTCAAATTGGACTAAGCTGAGAGCGGCTGGGGTGTAGGCCAGCCGAGGAGACTTGTGAGCCAGACTGTTTTTGTGCTGGAAGATGATGCGGACATCAGCCGGTTGGTGCAGTACCACCTGGAGAAGGCCGGCTTTGCCGTGCGCATCTTCGATACCGGACGCACTGTCGTTTCGGAGGCGGAGCGGACTCCCCCCACGCTGTTTCTGCTCGACGTGATGGTGCCCGAAGGCGACGGCATGGACCTCTGCCGCAGGCTTCGCGCGCACGCCACGCTGAACGCTGTGCCCATCATTTTTCTGACCGCGCGGGCCGCCGAAAACGACCGTGTACGCGGCCTCGAACTAGGCGCGGACGACTACATTACCAAGCCCTTCGGCACGCGCGAACTGGTCGCACGGGTGCGCGCGGTGCTGCGTCGCAGCGGGCCCAAAGCCGAGGGCGCAGAGGCGACCGTGCTCACCATCAACGACCTGACGATCGACTCCGGCGCGATGCAGTTGCGCGTCAAGGGCGAACTCGTCGTCATGACCACGACCGAGTTTCGACTGCTCGACTATCTGGCGCGACATCCTGGACGCATGTTCAGCCGCGACCATCTGCTCGATGCGGTTTGGGGCGATTCGCGGTTTGTGACGCCGCGCAGCGTGGACGTTTACGTGCGCCGCATTCGCGAGAAGATCGAGGCCGACCCTGAGACCCCGCGCTACTTGAAGACGATGCGCGGGGCGGGCTACCGGTTCGAGATTCCCAAAGGCGGTCCAGCTGGAGCTGGGCTCGATGAATCCGTCGAAACAGCCGTCTCGACGGGTCCAGCGGCATAAGAGAACGCGTCAAGACAAGCTGCGAAGTTCTCATCGATAAAATGATGTTGTGAGATGGGCAGGGGTATGAGACGCAGCCTCTTTTTCGCTTTGCTGATCCGGCTACTGGTGGGCTTCGCGGCCGCCGCAGCGCTGTGGTATTGGCTGCCGCGCTGGTGGATCTACGCGGCTGCGGGGCTGCTGATCGCCGCCGCCGTCGCGTGGTCGTGTTCGCGACTGCTGACGCGAGATGTGGCCGAACTGGAACGGGCCGCGCGGAACTCCTCCGGGAAAGATGCCGTTTTCGCGCGACCGAAGTTTCGCGAGCTCGATGGTCTTGCTGCAGCGCTGGAAAATTCTGCGGCGAACGCGGCGCACGAGTCGGCGCAGAGCGGCGAGGGGCAGCGCGAACTTGAAGCGCTGCTCGACTCCATGCAGGATGCGGTCGTTGCGGTCGATGCCGCAGGTCGGATCCAGTGGACCAACGAGCCCATGCAGCGGCTGATGCCGGGATCGATGTCTGGATCGGCGGCCAGCCCGGTGCGCGTGGGCCATGCGCTGGTGCAGACCATTCGCGATCCTGAGGTGCTGGCTTGCGTGAGCGCCGCGCTGGGCCGGCGCGAGGTTGTCGAAGGACGAGCGACGGCGGTCGTGCCGGGTCGCATCTTCGACGTGAGCGCGGCCCCCATGCCGCAGGGAGGCGCGGTCGCCGTGCTGCGCGACGTGACGCGCGTGGAGCAGATGGAACGCGCGCAAAAAGATTTTGTGGCCAACGTTTCGCATGAGTTGCGCACGCCGCTGACGTCCATTACCGGCTACGTCGAAACGCTGCTCGAAGACGAGCCAGACGGCATGGCGCGCGAGTTTTTGGGCACGATTCGGAAGAATGCGGTGCGCATGAACCGCCTGACCGAAGACCTGCTGGTGCTGGCGCGCGTCGAGTCCGGCGAACATGAGGTGCGCCCAGTGCGGGTGCGGGCGGTGGCGTTGGTCAACGAGGCCTACGATTCGATCGCCGGGCTGGTGCGGGATTCAGGCGCGGAACTGGAACTGCACGAAGTCGTCGACACCGAAGTGATGGCGGACATGGACGCTGTCGTTCGCGTGCTGACGAACTTGATCGAGAACGCGACCAAATATGGGCGCGGCGAATTTGAGACGCGCATCGTGGTCTCCGCTATTCGCACCGAAGACAAGCCGAACATGGTGCGCTTCAGCGTGCAGGACTTCGGGCCGGGCATTCCGTCTGAGCACATCGGGCGGCTGTTCGAGCGCTTCTATCGCGTAGATAAAGGGCGCTCGCGGGAGTCGGGGGGAACGGGCCTGGGTCTGGCCATCGCGCGGCGCCTGACCGAGGCGCAGTATGGCGAAATATGGGTTGAAAGCGAACTCGCGCGCGGCAGCATGTTCTACTTCACATTGCCGGTGGCGAACGGCGCCGATCAGCTTCCCCTGGGCCTCAACGTCGACGTGTAATCAAGGCGTGGTGCGGGCGCGGTTTGGGTGTACATTTATTTTTGAGTTGCACCTTAATCAGTGCGGTTCTCCCGACGCACAATTTACCGGTTTGTCATTTCTTTTTCATAAACTTGCCGATAGATATAACAAGCCTGCGGACCGGCACGTCAAAGAGTCGTACGGCGGAAAAGTTGGGCCCTATGCGCGTCAAGTTTCAGTACAGTCTGGACGAATTAAAGGAGCGGCTGCTGGTGATGGCCGGTCTCGCGGAGCAATCGATTCAACGCTCGATCGAGGGCTACTGCGGGCGCGATTCGGCGATGTGCGACCTCGTCGTCCACTCCGAGATGGCGATTAACCGGTTACAGCGCGAGATCGACCAGAAGGCGCTGGATCTGCTCGCGACCGAGCAGCCGATGGCGGTCGATCTGCGCTTCATCATGGCGGTGCTGCGCATCAACGTGGACCTCGAGCGGGTTGGCGACCAGGCGGTCAACATTATCGAACGCGCGCGTGAAATGACGTTGCTTCCCGAAGTGGATCTGCCCGTAGACATTCCCCGGCTGGCGTCACTGGCTGAGGCGATGGTGCGCCGCGCGTTGCAGGCCTTCATCGAAGGCGACGCGGCGCTGGCGCAATCCGTGCTGTTGCTGGACGAACAGGTGGATGACCTGAATCGCGAAGCTTCGCGGACGCTGATCGCGTTGATGTCGCAAAGGCCGGAGCTGACGACCCAGGCGCTGAGTGCGCTGATCGTCGCCAAGAACCTTGAACGTATCGGCGACCACGCGACTAACATCGCCGAAGACGTCATCTTCTGGGTGATGGGCGCGGACGTGCGCCACGGCGCGCCGATGGTGGCCGAATGGCAAACCAGCGCGGCCTAGAGGGCTGCTGAGAGGTCCTGTTTTGAAATAGTCTCTTTTGAGTCGCTAGCACTTTTCCGGCGGCAAGAAAAGCAACGCAGCGGCGCCCGTTCTCGGATAAAATTCGAGTGTGGGAAGGGAAGGTGTCGCGATGAGTACGTCACGTGAAGACGGGTGGTTGGACCGGTGGTGGCCCCTGCTGCTGATTCTATTCGGGGTTGGCTTTGTGATCGTCCTGATGACGTTTACGCCGAGGATCTGACGGCGAGTGCAACAGCAAAAAGAGATTCCCTGCGGGAATGACAGAAAGAAAGAAAATGCGGATTCCCTGCGGGAATGACAGAAAGAAAAGCAAGAACAAAAACCAACGTGGCTAGCGGCTGCGGCTGCCGTGTGAGGACCCCGCGGGCGGTGGATAGTTGGGCTTGCGCTTGGTTTTGGCGGCGGCGGGGGGCGCGTCCACCGCAACTCCGCGATGCAACTGGACGGCGTCGGCAATGGCGTATTTCAGCTTCTCGATGCCCTCTCCTGTGACCGGGGAGATGGTGAAGAGCGGCAGCTTTTTGCGCTTAGCCATGGTGGTGAGCGCTTTGAGCTTTGCGGGGTTGGCGATGTCAGCTTTCGCGGCCACTACTAGCGTGGGCTTGGCGGCGAGTGCGGGATCGAAGGACTTGAGTTCGGCGGTGATGAGGTTGTAGTCGGCGACCGGGTCAGGGCGGTCAGTAGCCGAAGAAGCAGGTCCTCCGCCTGCGGCGAAGGATGACAAACCTATCGAGCTGTCGGAAACGTCGACCAGGTGGACGAGCACGCTGGTGCGCTCGATGTGTTTGAGAAACTGCACGCCTAGCCCCGCGCCGAGATGCGCGCCTTCGATGAGGCCGGGCATGTCGGCGACGGTGAAGGATTTTTCGTAGGGAAAGTCGCCGACCTGGACCACGCCGAGGTTGGGTTCGAGCGTGGTGAAGGCGTAGTTGGCGATTTTGGGCTTGGCTGCCGAGAGCACCGAAATCAGCGTCGATTTGCCGACGTTGGGATAGCCCACCAGACCGGCGTCGGCAAGCAGGCGGAGTTCGAGGCGAAAGTTGCGGGCCTCGCCAGCGCGGCCGAGTTCATGCTCGCGCGGGGCCTGGTGGGTGCTGGTCGCAAAGTGCTGGTTGCCGCGCCCTCCTCGGCCGCCTTTGGATATAACGATTTCCTCATTGGGGTGGGCGAAGTCGTGGATCAGAATCCCCGTGTCGTCGTCGTAGAGCAGGGTGCCGACCGGGACTTTGAGGACGGTGTGCTCGCCCGCGTGGCCGGAGCAGTTGGAGCCGAGGCCGTGGCCGCCGCGCTCGGATTTGTGTTCGGGGTTGAAGCGGAAGTGGACCAGCGTGTTGTGGGAAAGCGAGGACGCCATGAGGATATCTCCGCCGTGGCCGCCGTCGCCGCCCGAGGGTCCGCCGCGGGGGACGAACTTTTCGCGGCGAAACGCCATGCATCCATTGCCACCGTCGCCTGCTTTGACGCGGATTCGTGCTTCATCGATGAACATTCATACTCCAATACTTCAGTGTATCGAAGCGGCGAGAAAGTGCGTTATTTTGCCCTGTTTTGAGGGCAAGTTCTCTGAAAAGTAATGCGCGGCGTGGGTGAATGACTGCTACACTTGTGGCATTCATCACTCACTCTTTGCGCCCACCACCATTGCCGGTGGGGGAAATCTCGAATACGAGAAGCAGGAAGAAATATTTGTAGTCGCGACGCCGACAGTCCAGTTTGTCTGAAAATTTTGGACCTGGGCGATCGCAAAAACTTAGGGAGACCATATGATTCGCAATAGGTTTGGAAGCAAGTTGATCCTGGCGTGTTCGATGGCATTGGCTGTCGTCGCTTTGGTGGGAACTTCGGTGTGCGGAATGGCGCAGTCGGCGGTCGATGGCGCGGTCGGCGGCATCGTAAAAGACAAGACTGGCGCGGCGATCGCGAAGGCCAACATCGAAATCCTCAATAACGGCACCAACGCGGTGCAAAGTGTCACCTCCGATGACCAGGGTCTGTTCCGTGCGGTTCATCTGCAGCCGGGCAAATACACCGTGACGGTGAAGGCAACTGGGTTCGAGACGTTCAAGTCGAACAACCTGGTTGTTGAAGTCGGCGCGCTGACCAACGTGGAGGCGAACCTTCCGCTGGGAGGCGAGTCGACGACGGTCGAAGTATCGGGCGAGGTCCCGGCGATCAATATCACCTCCCCGGATTTCGCAAACGTCATCGACTTGAAGGTGCTACAAGATCTTCCGGTAAACAATTTCCGCTGGTCGAGCTATGCGCTGCTGACGCCGGGCGTGGTCGAGTCGGGCGGCTTTGGGCTGCTGAGTTTTCGCGGCCAGAGTACGTTGCAGAATAACGTGAGCTTCGACGGGGCGGACGACAACCAAGGGTTCTTTGCCGAAGAGCGCGGGCGTACGCGCGCCGGTTACTCGACGCCGCAAGTGGCGATCCAAGAGTTTCAGGTGAACACGTCGAACTACACGGTGGAGTATGGCCGTGCAGTGGGTGGCGTGGTGAACTCGATTACACGCAGCGGAACCAACGCCTTTCACGGCGAGCTTTATTTCCGCGACCGCGATGCGGAATGGGGCACGAAGAACCGGTTTACAACGATTGCGCGGCAGGCGACTCCGGGCGGACCGTTCTCGGTCAACGTGTTCAAACCGAAGGATTGGCGCAAGCAGTTTGGCGGCGGCGTGGGCGGACCCATCTTCAAGGACAAGGTGTTCTTCTTTCTGGCGATCGACAAGTTCAAACGCAACTTTCCAGGAACTGCGGTAGCCAGCAATCCGACCAGCTTCTTTACGCTTCCGGATGCAGCTTTGCCTACGGGCGTAGCTTGCAATGGTACGGGCGCGGCGGCACCAAGCGCCATTGACGCATCCGTCTGCACGCTGGCTGCGAACTTGTTTTTCGGAACGACGGCGACGGTAACTCCAGCGCAGTTTGCGACGGCGTCCTCGAATTACAGCTCCGGTCTTTCCGGGCTGAACACGCTGCTGGGACCCGTGCCGAGAACCGGCGACCAGAATATCTTCTTCCCGAAAGTGGACTGGCAGATCAACACCCGCAACCATGTGCAGTTTGAATTGAACCGTCTCACGTGGGCATCGCCAGCGGGCATTCAAACCCAGGCGACAAATCAGTTGGGCAACCGCAGCTTTGGCAACGACTTCGTGAAGCTGACCTTTGGAATTGCGAAGCTGGATACGACCATTACCAACGCTTTGGTCAACCAGCTACGCTACCAGTACGGACGCGACTTCGAGTACGAAACAGCGCAAGTGCCGAGCGCGTATGAGCAGTCCAACATCGACTCGACTCCGACTGGCTATGTTAATCCGCTGGGGTTGCCGCCATCGATTTCCATCAGTAACGCGTTCACGTTCGGCACGCCAACTTTTTTACAGCGGCCCCGCTTCCCGGATGAGCGCCGTTGGCAAATCGCCGACACCATGAATTACACCCGTGGACGCACAGCATCAAGTTTGGCTTAGACTTCCTGCACACGGACGATCTGGCGCAGAACCTCCGCACCCAGTTCGGCACCTACAGCTACAACGATTTGCCGAGTTACTTTACGGACTTCTACCAGTCGAAGACGCCGATTCCGGCGGGGCTTTCGCCAACACAGGCTGCGGCGTACGGCAGACACTATAGTTCGTTCAGCCAGGCGTTCGGGCCTCTGGCGTTCGAGTTTACGACCAAGGACTATGGGTTCTTCGCGCAGGACGAGTGGAAGGTGCTGCCGCGGTTGAGCCTGACAATCGGGGCGCGCTACGATTACGAGCAGTTGCCAACACCGTTTGCGTCGCTTGTGAATCCTGCCTTGCCGTTGACGGCTTCGTTCCACTCGGACAAGAACAACATCGCTCCGCGGCTGGGCTTTGCGGTGGATGTGTACGGCAACGGAAAGACATCACTGCGAGGTGGAGCGGGCATGTTCTTTGGCCGCACCATCAACTCAACGATTTACAGCGCACTGACCGCAACTGGCAATTTGACTCCGGGCCCGGATGGTACAACGCCGGTCAGCC
>JBBRCA010000042.1:0-20370 GCA_038205325.1 Terriglobales bacterium
TCACGAGGCCATTCGCAGTCACGGAACCCATGTGGAGAAAGTACGGGCTGCGCTCCACCCAAAGACTGGTTGAAAACATTAAGTTGGCTCGAAAAGATGTGCCCTTCAACTAAGTTCGAAGGAGCGGGAGACGACCCTCGACCTCTCTGGAAGAACGCGCGAAGTATAGCGAGAACGCTTCACCCCCTCTCACCTCTGCGGTAGACTGAAGCAGAAAAATACTCCATCTCAGGCGGATTAATTTCCTTGGTTCAGCGCAGCCCAGCCTCGCAGACGGCCGCCGTGCTCGGAGAGATTGGCCTGCCCGCGCCTGTCTCTGAGCTTGCATCCCGCGCGTGGGATGTCATCATCGTTGGTGCAGGGCACAACGGCCTGACCTGCGCGGCGTATCTTGCACGAGCGGGCAAGCGTGTGTTGGTTCTGGAGAACCGTTCACGAGTCGGCGGTGCCTGCACGGTCGAAGAACCCTTTCCCGGCGTAAAGATGTCTCCGTGCGCTTATCTCGCCGGTCTTCTGCATCCTCTGGTGGTCGAAGAGCTGGAACTCGTTGCGCGTGGCTTTCAGTGGATGCCCGCAGTCAATGGACTCTTCGTTCCGTTTCTCGATGGCTCCAGCATTCAGCTATGGGATGACGATGAAGCCTGCGAAGCCGAGGTCCGCCGCTTCTCGCCCAAAGATGTCAACGGCTGGAAGGCGATGAACGCCGTCATAGAGCGGCTGCGGGACAAGCTGCGTCCTCCGAGTGATCGCGACGTCTGGATCGGCGATGCCCCCTCGCAGGAAGAGCTTGATCACCGTCTTGGCGATGACGTGGAAGCGCGCAAACTGCTCTTTGAGTGGTCTATGGCTGAGTACGTGGAGAACTTTCTTTCCGACGAGCGTCTCCAATCCGCGTATCTTGGGCAGGGAGTGATCGGGACCAAGGCCAGCCCTTTTGATCCTGGCACAGCATCGATTCGTTATCACCACTCCTCCGGTCGGCTCGGCGGCATGCCCGGCATGTGGGGCTACGTCAAAGGCGGTATGGGCATGGTCTCCTTCTTTCTCTGCGATGCCGCGAGAGAAGCCGGAGCCGTCATAGCCGCTGGCGTTGCTGTCGGTCAAATTCTTCCCGGCGAAGGCGTACTGCTTGAAGGCGGTGAGCGCATCTCCGCTCCTGTCGTGATATCCAACGCCGACCCCGTCGTCACGCTGCGTCTGCTGGGAAGATCAGCAAGCGATGATTTTCGTTCTAAGGTGGAAAAGCTTCCCATCGAAGGCTGCACCGTAAAGCTCAACGTGCTGCTGAAGGAACTGCCCAACTTCCTCGCTCGTCCCGGTACAGATCAGCCGCATCATTACGGCCAAATCAACGCACCCCTGACACACAGCGAGTGGCGGCAGAGCTATGCTGCGGCTTCAAAGGGCGAGTTGCCCGAAAATCTCTGGTGCGAGCTTTACTTCCAAAGCGCGCATGACGACTCCGTCGCGCCGCCGGGAATGCACACCATGAGCGTATTTGCGCAGTATGTGCCGTACACCTTCGCCAACGGCTCGTGGGATAGCCGTCGCGATGAGGTTCGTGACCTTGCCTTTCGCTCCATTGCAAGATTCTGCTCGAACTTTCCAGGCGCCGTGGTCGACGCCCAGGTCCTCGGGCCGCCGGACATCGAGCAGAAAGTCGGCCTTACCGGCGGCCATATCTTTCAAGGGGAGTGCCTGCCAAGCAACATGTGGAGCAAGCGTTTCGCCGCGAAAACCAGCATGCCCGGCGTCTATCTTTGCGGAGCCTGCACATATCCCGGCGGCAGCGTCATCGCCGTCAACGGAAGAAATGCTGCGATGGCTGTTTTGCGCGACACGAAAGAATAAGAGTGATGGCGCTCATTGGGTTTTCCCTTCCACTCGCCGGCTGCGTCTTCGAACTTTCCTCCCGTTATCCGCAGGAAGGCGGCTTCTACATCTGGACACGCGAGATCTTCTGTAGGAGCGCCTGAAGGTGACCGCCGGTCTGGCATTGCCGTTCTTCTCATGTGGTGGGTGGGGCCGGCGGTTCCATCTGCACTCGGATTGGTGGCAAGCCGACGATGTCATACGTGCTGGAGGCGATACCGATGTTTGCTTTATCGAGGGCGTCGGCGATTTCGCGGCTCATGCGGTCCTTCAGACCCCTGATGTCATGGTCCTTGCACAAGAAGCGGACAGTCAACTCAACCCAGTTATCGGTCAGCCTTACATACACGCGCGGATGAAGGTCCGCCTGTTTGACCGAAAACCTCTCTTCCATTTCTTTCAGGACTGGAGCCGCAATCTCCGCGATCTTGGCCGTTTCTCTGGCCGCCGCGTCCAGCAGGATCGTCTCAACGAGCCTCCGGTCCGCGGTGTACGAGATGGGGATGTGCATCTCTTCCCAGATGAACGGGAAATCACGCGTGTAGTTGTATACGGGCTCTTCGAAAATCTTGGAGTTCGTGACTGTAACGACACGACCGGAATACTGCCTGGACTGTACCCACATACCGGGATCAGAACTCTGAACGCTGGGCGGTTGCCCCATCTCCATGATCACGGTCTGTATGAAGTTCAGAGCGATGACATCTCCGCGCACACCTCCCATCGTGATCCTATCGCCAACGTTGAACGTTTTGCCCCGCAGGATGACGAAGTAACCGGCGAAACTGGTGATGACTTTCTGCAAAGCGAAAGCGAGTCCGGCCCCCACCAATCCCACTCCTGTAGCCAGCCGCGCGGGATTGTCGAACCAGATCGAAACGAACCCAAGGAGTCCGAGCACGAAAGTGATCAGACTGATGCCCTGACGCGTCCAAAAGGCACTCTTTTGGCCTGATTTGCCACCGGCAACATGAGCGAGGAAGCGAAGAGCCTTGCTGATCAGGTAGAGCGAGACGAAAAACACGACGGTGAACAGCAACTTGCGGCCACTCTGCGCGTCTACGCCGAGAAGCCGGATTCCAAATATCTCGACGTTCTGGGCCGGGCCGACCAATCTGAAATAGTCCATACGGATAAGTGTACGGTGGGGATGGCGGTCCTGACAGAAGTGCCTGCTCTTGTTTGGTTGCGACTCTACCCGGTGTTTCCAGATGATCCGTCCATTGGTTCATCCTCTTCGGTCGCTCGCGTGGTAGGCGGTGCGGTGTTGGCCGTCCGTTGAGGCATAGAGAGAATTTGGGAATCCCGTTTGGTCGAGCGCAACTTGCGTTCAGCGCGGACGGGAAGCTTCGTTCAGCGCGGTTGTGCCCTTCAGCCCTAACCAAAGAGCTTTGTTGAATCGAACGGTGTCAAGGCGATCTTCCTCGTCGAAGTTCTGTCCGGCCATGATCGCTTCCCACCACTGTGCTGTGTGCGTCGAATGCGGCCACGACGAAACATCTGCGTGGCCGCTTTCTACGGGCAGCGGAAGCTTTGTGGTATGGAGGATCGCAGGAACGTGGGCTTTGTAGCTCCACGCTGCCTGTTTCACGTCGAACAAGTCCGTCATCGGCTGGGCCAATCCGTCGTTGAGGCCCATGGGGCCGATGTTGAGGATGTCCTCGATTGTTCTCAGAACATCGACGGTGTCATGGTGGGCCGTGATCAGGGCGCGATGTTTGACGTACGGGCCCACAACGAAGGCCACGGAACGGTGGGCATCGACGTGATCGGCGGCATTTTGCGCGTCGTCCTCAAGCACAAAGATGAGCGTGTCCGAAGCGAACCGGCTGCTCGAAATCTTTTCGACGATCATGCCGAGCGCATAATCGTTGTCAGCCATCTCGGTTTCAACGGTGTTTACGCCGTCGATGCCCTTCTTGAAGCTGCCGAAGTGGTCGTGCGGGAGACGCAGTAAGGTGAGCTCCGGCAGCTTGCCGTCGTTCGCGTAGCCGTCGAATTCGCGCTCCCATTCCTTGTAACGCCAGTAGTCGGGAAAGGCCTGATCGAAGCCGCGATAGAAAGGGTCGGTGATGTCTTGCAGGGCGGCTTTGGTGGAAAAGAAGACCTGCAGGTGGCTCGCGAAGGGGTTCCGGTCGAGTGGGATTGTCACGTCTTTCTGCGGCTTTGCGGTGTATCGACTGAGGTCGCCGTAGAACCCATAGTTGCGGATCGTTTTGCCCGCCTTCAGGGCGACATTCCACAGATAGCCGTTGCCCTCGTTGCCGTCCGGCCCATCGGGAGCGGCGACATCGGCCGTTCCCGCGAGAATATTCGGGTCGGGAGGAGTGAGCGGATTGGCGGCGAGCCGTTCGGCCGCATTGGCGTATCCGACGTTCACATCGCGGTTGCCACCCTCCTGGTCGTACTGAAGTCCGCGATCGGCGTAGTTGACGGGAGCTTCCCGTTCCGTGAAGTCGTTGGTCCTGGCCGCAGTGGACCAGTTCCATCCGGTGTTGCTGCTCTCGCCGGAGTCGAAGAAGGCGTCAAGCGTTACGAACTCTCGCGCGAGGGCGTGGTGGTTCGGCGTGATCGGTTCCGGCAGCAGCGTGAGCCGGGGATCGCCATTTCCAATCCCAAGATCGCCGAGAACCTGATCGTAGCCACGGTTCTCTTTGACGATGTAAACAATGTGGTGAATATGCTGGCGAAGGAAGTCGATGGTCTGGTCGGCGGCGCCAGAATCGACATTGGGAAAGTGGTCGTTCAGGGCCACCTGGCGCGTCAATCGAGCGAGTTCGGCACCGCTGGGCATGGGCAGCGTCAGAAAGCCGGCCTTCTCCAACTGCCAGATGTATTGGTTGGCTCCGAGGCACGGCGTGTAGTTATCGGCCGTCGTTTTCCGGCAGCCTTCGGGATTCGGCCCCGCCGGACTCTTGGCATTCACGATGTACAGGCGGCCATCCCGGCGAACGGCGACACCGGTGGGAGACCAGCCAGTTGGAATGAGACCAAGCACGGAAGACTGCTGATCTTCTTTTTCCGGCTCGTGCTCGTTAGATTTGGATCTGGATTTTGTGAGCGGCTTTAGTCCTGCGGCATGGTCGTCGAGACTCAGGATTGCGATGGCATTCTCGCCGCCATTGCTGACCAACAGGGTTCGGCCGTCGGGGGAGAGGTCGAGCGCGTTGCTGCCTGCGCCGCCCAGTTTGCGGGGGTTTGACCAGATGCGGCGAGGCGCGGGGGTGGGGAGAGTTTCGATGATCCGCGCATGGACGGCGTCGAATACGGCCACGCCGTCGGTGTTGTCGAGCGCGACAAACAGCCGCGTTGCAGCGGAGTTCTTCACAAAAGCGACGGGCTGTCCCCGGGTCTTGACGCGAGTTCCGGTAGTCACTGTATTTGCGGCAACGACGAGCTCGATGATCTCTCTGTCGCGTTGACTCGCGACGTAGGCTTTGCGATTGGAGAGCCAAATTACGGCGCGCGGAAACGTGCCCCCAGCCACTCCGCTCTTGGCGGCGTCGGTTACGCCGGGGCGCAGGTCGCGTTCCGCGATGACGCGTCCTGTGTTGAGGTCAATGAGTGTGACTGAGTCGTTCTGATAGTTGGCCGCGAGCAGTTTCTGCCCATCCGGGCTTACGGCAATGCCCGAAACTCCGGGATGTACATCGTTGCCCACACCCGCTTTGTGTCCGAGGTGGAACGACCGGGCCAATGCGTATTTTCCCGGCGCTCCAGAGTACTCATAGACCACGTCGTCCACACCTCCCGACACATAGAACCTGTCTCCTTTGGGCTGCCAAGCCAGCCCGAAAAGTGTGTTGGGAATTTGGAGCACCTGCGTCTGGATCGGCCTTTCTCCTGAAACGTCGTAGACGAAGACGTACTCATTCGAGTCTTTCGGTACAAGCTTTCCTTGCGCGTCGTGGATGAGGTTGTAGCCGCTGGTGAGGATAAGCAGCGTGCGTTGATCGGGAGAGAGCGAAACGGCGGAGGCTTGGCCGGCCCTGTATTCAGCCCGTCCCGGCAGATGCGGGTTCAAGGACTCGAAGATCGCGCCCTTCGCAGCGAGGGGTGTGATCGTCTGGCCTGTGGGAAGCACGAGCGGTGCGCGGTCCGATTGCGCCTGCAATGAAGTCTCAATCGCCGACGGCACCGACAGAACGCAGAGCGTCAGCGCCTTTGCAAAGCCGGAAGAGCTTCGTGAAATTCGAGTGCGGACAGTCCTCATCGACGATCACCTTTCCTGTTGAGAGTTATGTCGGTTTCGCGGAACGCCACGGGCGATCTAGCGCTGGTTCAATTCGAAATGATCTTTTTCCTGCCAAACCGGTTTGGAAGCGGAAGGGTCGACCAGACGAAACATCGTCGCTTTCAGTTTGTGCTTTTCAAGGTCGAGCCGCACGTAATGAAAGTTTGGAAAGTCCTTGTCCTGGTAAACATCCTGAGGCGTTCGATCAACTTCGTAGGGTCGCGCTCCGCCGCCGCCGGAGACAAGGTACGTTACTCCGCCGACGGACGCGCGTTCATAGTTATGAATGTGGCCCGCAGTCACGAGTATCTCGGCATGGATGCGCGGGCGTACCGACGTCAGGTAATCTCGCAAGGCAATTTCGTTCGGGCGTGGATTGTGATCGACTTGAAACCTGGTCTGGATGTCCGCGACAGGGGGATGGTGCAACCCGACCAACACGAAGTCCACCGTCTTCGGCAAACCTTTCAACTGAACGTCCAGCCAGGTCCGCTGCTCGCTTCCATCCAATAGGTCGGAAACCGAATCGAGCTGTATCAGGTAGATCCGCGTCCCCAGCGCCACGGAGTACCAACGCTTGCCGCGAAGCTCGGGAAATGCGGTCCACCAGTTTTCGATCCCCTGTTCCGCGCCGCCGGCCATCTCATGGTTCCCCAGCGCGGGATAGATTCGCAGTCCACCCGCGCGCCACGGTGCCGTCTCCAGGGCGTAGTTCTTATAGTCGGCCGCATCGCTGCCTTTGTAGGGCACGTCGCCAGTGAGTTGCACGGCGGACGGCTTCTCTTCGGCGATGCGGTCTACCAAGGCTTTACGCGCGACGGGATTAGCGACCGTTGTGTTCGCCGGATCGTGGAAGCGCATATCGCCGTACACAATCACGCTGACGTGCTTGCCGAGGGCGGAGTTCGGCACCGAAAACGTTGGCCCAGGCCCTGATTTACTCTGTGCTGCGCTGTGGCCAACTTGAAAGCCAAAGACCGCAGCGAGTACGGCGCACTTCAAAATAAACATGCGATGAGCATAAAACACTTGTGCAAACATTTCGTCAATTCTGGATGGAATTGGTTGCGGACCGTCTTGAAAAACGGACGACGCTTTCGATCAGGATGCCGCCGAGTCCAGCGAATAGGATGATGCCGCCCGGTATCGCCAAGTGAAATCGTTGCCATAAGACCCAGATCACCCCGATCCATACCAGCACCGCGAGGGCGAAGCTTCCGTCGTCGACAAACAGACCGAAGACTTCACGAAAAATGCTTTTGATCCATTGCATTGTTTTCTCCTAGACAGATAGCGCGGGCGGCGACGAGATTCTCCGGCAGATTGGGATGGTGAAGAGTGCGATGAGCCAGTAGGCCGCGACGAGTCCGGGGATGGACCAATCGGAGCCGGGCCAGCCGAGGCCGAGACCTTCCCCAACCCAGAATGTGCCGAAGGCCGAGAGCAGTACACCGACGATGAACTTGAGGGTGTTCTCCGGGACTTTGGCGAGCGGACGATGCAGCATCAAGCCGAGCGCAATGACCACGAGCAGCGCGGCAACGGCGCCGAGGCCCGCCGGGAGCAGCATTCCCGTTCCGCCAGCGCCGATGGCGATCACGATGAAGACGACCTCCGTGCCTTCGAGCATCGTGATATTGAACGCCGCGCTGAACGCCAGTTTGTCCCAGCCGGGCGTGCGGCCCGTAGAAGTACGCATGGCAGTTGCGTTCTTTGCGAACGCCGCCTCTTCGTCGTGGAGGGCGATGAGACCGGCCGATCTCAAGATGGCTTTACGCAACCACCGGAGACCGAACAGCACCAGCAAAACTCCAACGATCAGTTGAACGATATGCAGCGGGACGCGTGTCAGCGCCCTTCCTGCCGCAAGAATGATGACCAGAAGCACGCCGATTGCCGTTGCCGTCCCGCTCAACGCCGACCGCCAGCCCCTGACGCTTCCGACGGCAAGAATCACCGTCAGCGCCTCCACGCATTCCACCAGCGACGCGAGGAAGGACGCAATGATCGACGTTCCGAGATGTGCCCAGCTAAATCCCATTTTGTTCCTTACGTTAGAGTTGATGGTCTTACGGAAGCGACCGCGCCGCGAGCGACCCCAGCGCGACGGCAATCAGGCCGACGATCAAGCTGACCGCGACGTAAAGAATTCCTATCCAAAAAGATCCGCTGGTGAAGTCCGCCCACGCCTCCCATTCAAACGTCGAGAAGGTTGAAAAAGACCCGATGAATCCGATGGCGAAGGCGTACCTCCATGCGGGGTTCATGCCAGCGTGGCGGGCAAGATACTCGACGATGAAGCCGATCATGAGACAGGCGCTAAGGTTGATGGAGAGGGTCCCGACGGGGAATCGCTGGTCGAATCGCTGAGCCGCGATTGTGCCGACGTAAAAACGAAGTATCGCCCCGAAGGCCCCGCCAATGGCGACAAGCAAGTATGGTCGCAATCTCACGCTCCCTTCGGGGCTGCAAACGCGCAGATTGGAACCCGGACATGATTTTCGTTGATAATGGAGCGGACTGCAAACGCGCGCGACGAACGGAGAATGGGAATGAACAAACTTTGGCCCGACGCCAACGCCGCTCTTCAAGGGCTTGTCGAAGACGGCATGACGTTGGCGATTGGGGGTTTCGGCCTGTGCGGCATTCCCGAGGCGCTCATTCTGGCCCTGCGCGAACATGGCCCGCGCGATCTCACCGTGGCCAGCAACAACGCTGGAGTCGATGGCTTCGGCCTTGGCATTCTTCTCGAAACGCGCCAGATCCGCAAGATGATTTCAAGTTACGTTGGAGAGAATTTGGAATTCGAGCGGCAGTATCTTGCCGGAGAACTTGAAGTCGAGTTCGCTCCGCAAGGCACGCTCGCCGAACGGATGCGCGCCGGGGGCGCGGGGATCCCCGGCTTCTACACACGCACCGGCGTTGGCACCACCGTCGCTGAGGGCAAGGAGCACAAAGAGTTTGATGGAGAGATGTACGTGCTGGAGCGCGCGATACGTGCTGATGTAGCGTTGGTTAAGGCCTGGAAGGCGGATACGCACGGCAATCTGATCTACCGGCACACCGCGCAGAACTTCAATCCGGAAGCCGCCATGTGCGGCAAAATTACCGTCGCCGAGGCCGAAATTATCGTCGAAGCGGGCCAACTCGACCCCAACCAGATACATACTCCCGGCATCTTCGTGCAGCGTCTTGTTCATAACCCAACGCCGGACCGCAAGATCGAAAAAATCGTCACGAGGGAGGCCTAAGACAATGCCCTGGACTCGCCGCCAAATGGCCCAACGCGCTGCCTTGGAGTTGCGCGACGGATTTTATGTCAACCTCGGCATCGGTATGCCGACGCAGGTCGCCACCTACATCCCCACCGGGATGACGGTCACGCTGCAGTCCGAGAATGGCCTGCTGGGGTTAGGGCCTTATCCGCTCAAAGACGAGGTCGACGCCGACCTGATCAACGCCGGTAAAGAGACCGTCACTTGGCTTCCCGGCGCTGCGATTTTTTCCAGCTCTCAATCGTTCGCGATGATTCGCGGCGGCCATATCGACCTCGCCATTCTGGGCGCGATGCAGGTGGCCGAGAACGGCGATCTCGCCAACTGGGTCATCCCCGGCAAGCGGGTCAAAGGAATGGGCGGCGCGATGGATCTGGTGTCGGGCGTTCGCCGCGTCGTTGTTTTGATGGAACACAGTGCACCGGGCGGAGTGGCCAAGCTGCTGCGCGAATGCTCATTGCCACTCACGGGCAAGGCTGTCGTCGACCGCGTGATTACGGACCTTTGTGTGCTCGATGTAACGCCAGAGGGCTTCAGCCTGGTGGAGTTGGCCCCGGATGTGACGCGGGAGCAAGTTGCCGAAGCGAGCGGTGCTCCCATCCACTCAAGCTGAGGATCCAAATAACCTCAGCACGCCCGAACAGACTGCCCAAATGTTTTCCCGAGATTGTTCAAGCCACCGCTAAAATTTGCGTTAGTATTTTCGTGCTCTTCATTCTGTAATTCGCAACGTTCCCAAAATCACAAGCAGCGCTGGAGCGACTCACTATGGCCGTCACACGTTGGTCCGTCGGGTTGGTGTTATTAAGTTTATTTGTCTCGCTCGGCCATGGCCAGACACCCCATAGCCCGGCCGCCGGAGGACCGACTTCAGAGGTCGCAACGCAGGCGGCTGCTCCGTCTTCACCCATCTCGGCGGAAGTCGTGGGCGGCGTTACCGGGGTGGACGCGCCGGGTGCGTCCTTGCTGATTCCGGTGTCCGGGTACATCTCCCACTCCGTGGTCCTCCATTCCGTGAGCGATACCGGCAAAAATTTGGCCGTACTCAATGGTGTTCCCTCGTCGGCGGGCCTGACGATTACTCTGCCCGCCGATTTAGATCCCGGCTCGTATTACTTCACTTTGGGCGACAAAGATATTGTCGTTCCGGGAAGCATCATGATCGCGCCCGAGCGCATCAAGCTCATTTCCATCCACCCTTCAGTGGCCTACAGGAGTAAGAGCGACGATTTCAATTTCGACATGGTCGGTGAGAATTTTTCCACCAACCCGCGCAACGATGACGTCACGATTGCGGGACGCGGGTCTGTCGTCAGAAACTATGGTGCCAGCGAATCGGATTGCCAAGGAAAAGAAGGTTGCCTATGGGTCGAGAACGAACGCCTGATGCACATTGTGGGCTATCACGCCGAGAGATACCAGGGAATTGTCAAAATTGGAGTTCGGGTTGGAAATGTTGCAGCCGCGGATGAGAAGCCGCTTATTCTGGCCCGGTATTCCGGCCCGGTAGTTGTCCTGATGAGCGCCGCGGCCACTGGAATATTGTTCTGGTTCGTTTATTACATCGTTGCGAAGGGTCTCGCCAAAAACAAAGTAGGAAATAAACGCTTGCAGTTGCTGCAGACATTTATATTCGACCCGCAAACGAACAGCTACAGCCTGTCAAAATTTCAATTGATGATGTTTTCGGCGACGTTTATTTTTGGCTATGTGTATGTGTTGCTGTCCCGCCTGCTGGTGCAATGGCAATTCTCGCTTCCCGACGTTCCGGCCACGATCGCCGGGTTGCTGGGCGTCAGTGGAGGAACGGTCATTGCCGCCGTCGGACTTACCTCCGCGCATGGATCCAAAGGTGCCGGCCTGCAAACGCCGACCGGCGCCGATTTAATCAGCACCGGGGGGGTCGTGGTCCCGGAGCGGTTCCAGTTTTTCGTTTGGACGATCATCGCCTGCGGCGGGTTTACGGCGTTGCTGATTGGACAGGACCCCGGCAGGCTCAGTAACTTCCCCGACCTGCCGACCGGCCTACTGTATGTGATGGGAGTCAGTGCCGCAGGGTATCTTGGGGGCAAGGCCACTCGCAAGCCCGGTCCCATTGTGGAGTATGTCGCGACCCGGAAGCCCACCAGCGGCAGCCCGTGGACGAAGCTGATCGTGCAAGGTCAAAACCTGGCCAGCGACGGGCGTTTGTTTATCGATGGGACCGAACTGGGCTATCCTTCGGACGCGGACAAGGCAAAGTGCGACAGCCTTCCGGCCAAGCTGGTGATACCGACACCTCAGACGGGCAACACAGATCCCACCTTCAGCAAGCAGCTTGAAATAACCATCGTGAACTCCGCTATCGATGTTTGTCAGGGCGACCACACATTTCGCATCGTAAACCTGGACGGGCAATTTGCCACTGTCACATTCACAGCCAATCCGCCCGCCATCGCCTCGGTTTACGAAAAGGGCAAGGGCGTTGCGAACGGCTCGAAGACCCTGCGGGCGACCGATCAAGCCATCACAGCGATCATCGCAGGATCTGGATTGGACGCCGACAGCCAGGTTGCGTGGAAGGCGCCTGGAGATAACTTATCCACCGCGCTGGCCCTGACCTCAGGTGGACCGGGCGACGGAAAAGAATTATGGGTCTCGATGGTGCCCGGCCAGAAAACCGGCACTCCTGGGACCCTCACCGTGATCACGGCGACGGGTGTTGTGGTCAACGCTTCGGTACAGATCGCCCAAGCGCCGGATGCCGCGGCCAGCGTCCCACTTCCTGCGCAGCAGCCAGCGGCTCCAGCGCCCGCGGGCGATCAATCTGCTCCCGCCCCTGCGGTAGGGGCCAAAGGCGATGTACCCCCTGGCGCAATGGCCGCCGCCAAGGGGCCGGACCCCAACGGTCCCTGAGTTTAAATTTTTACCACGCAGACCCGCATGGAAGTTCGATCTTTAAATAAATAATTTGGGCCTGATTTCGCGGCAAGGTCGTTGCGGCCAATTCATCCCTTTGTAGTGGAGTCCCATGAGCAATATCAACGGCAAAGTTTACGCAATGAATGCCATCACTCCCATGCGGCCCTGGAAGTCATGGGTGCTGAGGGCGATCTTTTTCCTTCTGGGTCACGTGAGATCTCTCCAGACCGATTTAATCAACCTATCTTTTATTCAGTTTGCGCGCTGGGTCATCATCCCTCGCCATAGGTTTCCTTTCCTCGCGGGAACTCAAGAACGCGAGGTATTGAAGTACGACTATCTCCTCTTCTTCAGTAACTTCAACGGCACATGGAACCAGTACATCGATGCGTTCTCGGCGGTATTGAGCCATGGGTTGAATCTGATCTGGCGTTGGAGCGAGAAGTTTCCCGGAGCCGTCCCTGTCACTGGGTTCAAGGAATATATTGCCAGGGTCCAGTTTGACACTGATTATTACTTCACCGCCTATCCCGAAGCGACGGCAAATGACGTAAAGTCCGCGCACATTGTGCAGGCGGCGTTGAACAATTTCCGGGCCGAGGCCGCGACCTGTACTCCCGCTCAGTTTCAGGAGCAGTATTTGCGGTTTGTGATTGCCGTCCAGGCGCATCTCGGAGATACGGGAGAAGCCCCGGCGGTTTTCTAACTGCATTTATTAAATAATCCTGCAACGTGGAGCGAGGAGCCTAGCAATGGCCAATCGAAGCGGAAGCGTGTATGGCCTGACGTTGCTCTGCCCCATTCTGAACGACGAGCGCTGTAGTCCGTCGCACGACCTACAGATTCGCGAGTATCTCGCGACGCTGACCACGGGCGCGGACAGTCCGTTCGCGGTCGCTCCGGGAACGCATCTTGCCCGGCTGGTGGTGATGGACGACGTGATTTACGTCGGGATGCCGTCGTGCGAGGAGCATCTGAAGTCCAAGTACCTCGTCTTCGAATCGAACTGCGACGGAGACCTCGACACCTATCTCACCGGACTTGCGGCGGCGGTCCCTGAGCAGCTCGATGCGATCTGGAGCCATTGCAACGGCTACCCCGGTGCGGCGGACAAGGCCGCGTTCCTGCGCTATATGAAGGCGTGTCAGATCGAGACGACGTTCTTCTTTCCAGCGGTGAACGATAAGAGTGTTCCAGAAACGCTGGCGGCTTTACAGACCAAGCACGCTGTGGCCGACTTCATCGCGCAACATCAAGGCGCGAATCCTGCGGACATACAACGCGATTTCATTGAATTTCTCAAGGTGCTCGACGCTGCTCGGCCGGCCAAGCCAGCCGCGATAACGCCGCAGCGCGAGATTATGACGGGGGGACGAAATGAGTAAGTTGAATGCGACCGATATTCAGGGCTTCGTCCTGCGCGGCTACAACATGCCGAACGCGCGCTATTGCTTCCTCCACTTTGAGGACCCCAAACGCGCTCGCGCTTTAATCGCGAGAATCCTGCGCATCGTTACGACCGGGCAGCTTTGGGACCAGGGCAAACCGCAGAGCACCGTCAATATCGCGTTCACGCACAAAGGTCTGGTCGCGCTCGACCTTCCGATTGCAACGTTGATCAGCTTTCCGGTCGAGTTTCAACAGGGGATGAAGGCGCGCAGTAACATCCTGGGCGACACCGGCATTAACTCATCCGAGCATTGGGATCCAGTCTGGCGCGACGGCGATGTGCATGCGTGGCTTGCCATCAATGGCGTATCCACCGACGCGGTCGCCGCGCGTTTTGATGCGATCAACGCCCTGATCGCGGAGACGGGGGGAGGGCGCTGTCTCGACTTTCAGGACGCGGCCGCTCTCGTTGAGGATGGCCACGTCAATTTGAAGGAACATTTCGGGTACACCGACGGGTTTGGAAATCCTGACTATCTCGGAGTCTGCCGCGCCACGCAGCCAGGCCAGGGCAAGCGCAGCGCCGACGGCACTTGGGAACCTCTGGGCACTGGCGAGCTGCTGTTGGGTTACGCCGACGAAGCGGGCGAACTCCCAGTCGCTCCCGTGCCGCACCTTCTAGCCAGTAATGGCACGTTCATGGTCTACCGCAAGCTGCATCAAAATGTCGGCACGTTCCGCCGCTTTCTGAATACGTGGAGCGCGCGCTACGGCGCTGGAGACGCGCTGGCCAAAGAGAAGCTCGCGTCGAAGTTCATCGGGCGCTGGAGGGACGGAACGCCCGTCGAGCTCTCGCCCGACGCGCCGGACTTTGCAATGACTCAAGACCCTAACCGGAGCACAAACTTCAGCTACGGAGAAGACGCCGACGGAGCGCGCTGTCCGCTCGGAGCGCACATCCGGCGCACTCACCCGAGGGACGCCTTCGGCTTCAACGGCCGCCTGGTCAATCGCAGACGCATCACGCGGCGCGGGCTGCCGTATGGAACGTACGCTCCCGAGGACGAAGCGTTGTCGCCGGAGCAGGCCGCAGCGCTCGATGTCGTTGACCGTGGTGTCATCTTCATGGCGCTGAATGCGAACCTCTCACGGCAGTTCGAGTTCGTGCAGCAGCAATGGATCGCGTACGGCAACGATGCGCACCTCGGCAACGAGAAAGACCTGCTGATCGGCCATCATGGCGAGAGCGAAAAGTGCGTCATTCAGGGCGATACGAGCCCGACGAACCCACCGTTCGTCTGTAGCGGCCTACCCAATTTCGTTGAACTTCGCGGAGGGGAATATTTCTTCGTGCCCAGCATCACCGCACTTGGAATGATTTCCATGGAGCTCGTAGACCCCCGTTAGTAGATGAAGGTCTGCCGGTTCGCTCGCCGCCCGGCGGCGAACGCGCTCTCTTGTCGTCTCCGCTTTTCAGCAGGCGCAAGAGTTCCCACAACCCTGCTCCCATTCTGGTACTGATTTCAGGAAACGGTTTGGCCGATAACAGGTTTGTAGCGATATCTCTTCTACTATTGAGCCACTTTCCTCTACACCGTTCAACCGTTCTCAAAATCCAGATGTCCCCCTAGGGAGCTTTACATGAAAATGCTAGTGCATCTTTTTCTTTCTATACGTCGTGTTGCGACACGCCAATCGTCGCTCAAGCATCGTGTTCTGTCCGCCTTCGCGGCGACGCTGGCCGTGTCGTCGCTCATCGGTTGTGCCGGCAGTTTCAGCGCGGTCGTTCCGGGCGCGTTCAACGGAATGGCGCTCAAGGGCAACGTCCACG
The DNA here is from genome assembly GCA_038205325.1 of Terriglobales bacterium. Lineage (GTDB taxonomy): Bacteria > Acidobacteriota > Terriglobia > Terriglobales > Acidobacteriaceae > Granulicella. The sequence goes on from JBBRCA010000042.1 coordinate 15,503, forward strand.
GCGGCCAGCAACCCTTGACTGGTGCAAACATTTATCTCTTCGCAGCCGGGACCACGGGTTACGCTTCGGCGTCGAACTCGCTACTCGACAAGACCGTTCCGGCGGTTTCGACCGATGCCAATGGCAACGGGTTTGTGCTCACTGACGCAGGCGGCAACTTCACGATCACGGGCGACTGGACGTGCGCGAACAGCAACGATCAGCTCTACATTCTGGTCACCGGCGGCAATCCGGGCCTCGCGCCTGGCACCAACAACACGGCAATTGCGATGATGAGCGCGCTGGGAACATGCAGCGGCATAAACGGCTCGACGTTCGTGGTGGTCAACGAGTTGAGTACGATCGCGGCGGTCACCTCGCTCCAGCAATTTATGTCGGACGGACTCCACGTCGGCTCCAGCGCTACCAACGCCGTCGGAATCGCGAACGCCTTCACCACGGCGAGCAACATGGTGCCTATCGCTGGCCCCATCGCCAACAACGCCACTCCCGGCGGCAATGGCACGGTTCCGCAATCTACGCTGCACACGCTCGCGAACATTCTGTCGGCGTGCGTCAACACGGCTGGTGGCACGTCGCCCGAGTGCGCCAGCCTGTTCTCGAATGCCCAGCCGTCAGGCGGCACGCTCCCCACGGACACGCTGGCTGTGGCGCTCGACATCGCGCTGAACCCGACCAACAATGTCTCTGTGCTGTTCGGGCTTTCGCCCGCGACGCCTCCGTTCCAGCCCTCGCTGGCGCAGGCCCCGAACGATTGGACGGTCGGCATCACCTACACGCTGGGTAGCGGCATTGCCACGCCACTGCCGGGATATGTGGCCATCGACGCCAACAACAACGTGTGGATTGCGAACTTGGCGTCCCAGAAGTCCACGCCCGGCACCGATTCCATCGTCAAGCTAGATCCGTTCGGAGCGATCCTTTCCGGAACTACGGGCTTCACTGATGGCGGCAATGTCGTGGATCCGCAGGGCCTTGCAATCGACGATCAGGGCAACGTTTGGGTCGCCAATGGGATCAGCACCGTCCTAAGGTTGACCAACGCCGGGATAGACAACCCCGGTTCGCCTATCCAGGGCTTTAGCGGTCCCGAAGGCATTGCCATCGACACGACGGGCAATGCCTGGGTCGGGAACTTCGGCAATGGGAGCGGGACCACGGTGACCTATGTGAATAGCGCGGGATCCGTTTTACAGTCGGTCACTAGTCCCGGCTTCATCGGCCCCCAGGGGATTGCGCTCGACAACACTGGAGCTGTATGGGTGGTGGGCCAGGGATCCAACAGTCTGCTGAAGTTTTCCGGGTTCAGTGTCAACACCATTCTTTCCGGGACGGGGGCGGGATTCACAAGCGGCGGCCTCAGTACTCCCAGCGGGGTCGCCATCGATGGCTCCAACCGAGCGTGGGCCGATGACATTGTCGGGCTGGTGACCGTGAGCCTTCTCAACTCCGATGGAACGGCTGTCAGTCCCGGATCTGGCTTTGGCAATTCTGTCGGAGGCGTCGACAACCTCATCGTCATCGACGGCGCGGGCACCGCGTGGACACCTGCCTGTGGGTTGTGCGCGACCGGCGCCGTGGACAATGTCGTGCATCTGGACGCGAACGGCGCAAACCTGAACGGGAAGGGCTTCCAGACTCCGGGCCTCAATCTTCCGCAGGGTGTGGGCATCGACGCTTCAGGCAATCTCTGGGTCGGCAACAGCGGCGGCCAAGGGACCAACGTCCCCGGCAGCGTGACCGAGATTGTCGGCGTTGCTGCACCTGTGATGACGCCGATTCAGGCAGCGCTCAAGGCCAATAAGTTGGGCCAGCGTCCCTGATCGATCCCCGAAAAACGCGGGACGGCCCATGTCCGGATTTTTCCCGGACATGGGTTCGCCCGTGTCGCAAATCCCAACGCCAACAGAGCATCGATCTCAGGCCTCATAGACCTCTACCGTGAAGGCTTCCCCAGAACTGCGTAACCGGCACGAGGCGGGCAGGTCGACTCACGCACGACCAGCTCCGGCGACACCACGATCTGCTGCACTGCGGGCAGCCGCGCCGGGCCAATCTGATCCAAAACCTGTGACGCGGCCAGCATCCCCATGCGATGCAATGGTTGACGAACGGTGGTCAGCGCCGGGTTCTGGTACGCCGCTGAGTGTACATCGTCGAAACCCACCACTGAAACGTCTTCGGGCACATGCAAGCCGGCTTCGCGGAACGCGCGAATGGCCCCAATCGCCGACACATCGTTGAACGCAAACAGCGCGGTAAACGGTTTGCGCGCAGCCAGCAGACGGCGCGTGGCCGCATAGCCAGGATCGTGCGTTGGCGCTGCACCCTCCAGCCGCGCCACCAGTTGCGGCGCGATGCGCAGCCCGCGCGCGGACATCGCCAGCCGAATCCCCTCCCAGCGCGCGTCGGTGTCGGAGCTGAACTCCTGGCCTTTGATGAACGCAATCTCGCGGTGGCCCAACCGGTGCAGATGGTCGATGGCCAGCGCGGCGGCGCGGTTGTGGTCGAGCAAAATGTTAGTGACGCCCTCCGGCTCATGATGTCCGGAAACTGTGACTGTGGGAACAGTGGCCCGGTGTATGAGCGGCGTATCGATCGCGATCAGGCCTTCGACGGCGCGGTCCAGCAGCATGTGCTGGCAGCGCTCGATCATCTCCGCGCGGTGATGATGGCTGACCACGAAGTAGAAGTAGTCGGCCTCCATCAGCCGCTCTTCGACGCCGCTGAGCACCAGCGTCGCGTAGCCTTCGCTGACTTCGGGCAGCATGACGCCGATGGTCATGCTCTGTTGCTTGCGCAGGGAGCGGGCGACGACGTTAGGGCGATACTTCATTTCGGCGGCGGCGGCGAAGACGCGGTCCTGGGTCACTTTGGGGATGGATTTTGCCGCAGGCGCTCCGGTCAGCACGCGCGAAACGGTCGCCACCGATAGCTTCAGATGTTCGGCCAGGGTTTTCAGCCCAACCGAGCGCGGGGGTGTCCCAACTAAATTCGGAACACTATAACGCGGAAGATTGCGCGTCGCTGTTTTCGCGGATTTTGCCATCCCGAAGTCTCCCACATTTACAGTTTGCAGTACGCCTCGAAAAGGATGCTTGACACTCGCTAGTTCGAGAGAGCAATATTTGGGTCATGCAATCGTTTGCCTAACGCTGGGCGAAATTCAAGACCCCGCGCTCAAGGGCTATCGATTCAAGCAACACCTTTTGGAGGCTGTATGAATACCCTTTCGATCATCCGTTTTCTGCGTTCCCGCGTGCTGTTGTTCGTGGTCGCATCAGTTCTAACCGTCGTAGCGCTTCCGGCGTTTGGCCAGTTCGGCGCATCGCTCACCGGCTCCGTGCAGGATTCATCTGGAGCGGCGATTCCCGGCGCTACGGTCACGCTGACAAACTCCGCCACGCAGCAGGTGAAGAGCATTACGACGGACGGTTCCGGCGTGTACACGTTCAGCGAACTCGCTCCGGGCTCGTACACGCTCACGGCCACGGCTTCAAATTTCTCAGCAGCAACTGTGAACAACGTTTCAGTTGCGGCTGAAACTCCGCGCAATGTGGACGTCCTTTTGAAAGCCGGGAAGACGAGCGAGACCGTCACGGTCAACGCGGACACGATTCCCCTTCTGCAAACTGGCGACGCCAGCATCGGCTCGACCCTTGACAACGAACAAGTCGAGCGGCTACCCGTCGTCGGAGGCAATGTGTATGAACTGTTGCGCACCGCGCCCGGAATCATCGGCGATGGAGCGCGTTCGGGCAACGGCAATGCCATATTTTTGCCCAACGGCGGAGGCCCGGGCGGATCGTCCCGCGGCATCTTCCAGACTGAAAATCAGACCCAGATTTCCGCCGACGGCCAGCGCGTCGCCGACAACACCTACGAGATCGACGGCGTAACCGTCGACTCGCTCACCCATGGTGGCGCCGCTGTCGTAACACCAAACCAGGAAGCCGTCGGCCAGATAACGGTGCTCTCGACCTCCTACGATGCTGCCGATGGCCGAAACTCCGGCGCACATATCAAGGTCGTCACCAAGCAGGGGACGAACCAGATTCACGGCTCGCTCTTCTTTCTGTACGACGAACCGGGACTCAACGCATTCGCGCGTTACGGCGGCCCTAACGGGCAGAAGCCTGTCCGCGCATCCACCAAGCAGCGTACGTATGACGCTTCCATTGGTTTCCCGATCTTCAAAGACAAGCTGTTCCTCTTCGCATCGTTTGCGGGCTTTGGCCTCGCGGGAAACTCGTTTGGGTCGCAATTCATCGAAACTCCGCAATTCGACGCCGCCCTGATCGCGCAGCGGCCAAATGGAGTGTCCGCGAGGATTGTCGCCGCTCCGGGGAACGCGCCGCGAATTATCAATCTACTGCCCGTCGATTGCACGCAATACAACGGCGGAAAAGGTCCCTGCGCGGCGGTCGGCGGCGGCCTGGACGTAGGTTCACTCACCCCCGGCGGCGCTTCGCAACTCGGTGTGTACACCGGCATGTCCGGCGCTGGACTGGACGGCGTGCCGGACATCCAGTTCGCCCAACTGTCTTTCCCGAACCACTCTCGCGGGCGGCAGTTCAATGGACGCGTGGATTACACACTGACGCAGAAGGACCAGCTGGCGGCCAGCTTCTACTCAACCAAACTGGACAACTACGGTCAGAGCGGAAGCAACGGTGCGCGGCCCAACGAAGACCTGCCCTTCAAGCCGCTGAACACCGCTGGAACCATCATCTACATCCACACATTCTCGCCGACATGGATCAATGAGTTCCGCGCCAACGGAACCCGTTTCGCGGACAACGGCATCAGGGATGGCGCAGGGATATCGAACTTCGGGATTCCGTTTATCAACATTCAGGGTGTAGGGG
>JBBRCA010000043.1:0-19924 GCA_038205325.1 Terriglobales bacterium
AAGACCGCCCGATTCTGGCGGCGGCAATCTTTTCTCGCGCCGATTATTTGCTTACTGGCGATAAGCGACACTTCCAGCACCTCTTCAACACGTCCGTCGCGCGCGTACGAATCATCTCTCCCGGCGATTTCCTTCGCCTCCACAAAGACCGCATCATCCTGTAGCTCTTCGCGTAAAATCTATCTGCGCCGTATTTCGCCCGCCTCGGAGAGCCCCTTTCTGCTGACCCATCTCAACACGCTCGCTCTCTTCCTCGCTGGCCCCCGGGGTCTGGGGCACTATTGGAAGACGCACTACGCCGACCACACCTTTCGCAACGTTTACCGCTGGAATGCGTTCGACGTTTCGCTGCTTGTGCCCTATTTCGTGGTGATGGTCATCCTGGCGTTCTACGGCATCCATCGCTATCAACTGGTATGGCTCTATTATCGAAACCGCAAGAACGAAGCGCACTCCACTCAACTACCGCAGTGTTTCGACGAGGCCGAGCTTCCCTTCGTCACGATTCAACTGCCCATCTATAACGAACAGTTCGTTATCGACCGCCTGATCGACGCCTGCTGCCGCCTCGACTATCCGCGCGACCGTTTTGAAATTCAACTGCTCGACGACTCCACCGACGAGACAATCGCGGTCGCTCGTGGCATCGTGGCCCGCTACGCCGTAGGCACTAACGGTCTCGCCGCGCAGCCCATCCATTACCTGCAGCGCGCCAATCGTCACGGCTACAAAGCAGGCGCGCTCGAAGAAGGCCTCAAAACCGCGAAGGGCGAACTCATCGCCATCTTCGACGCCGACTTCGTGCCCCCGCCCACTTGGCTGATGCAGGTCGTCCACCATTTCGCCGAACCGGGTGTGGGCATGGTGCAGACGCGCTGGACGCACCTCAATCGCAACTACAGTTTCCTGACGCAAGTCGAGGCCATCCTGCTCGACGGGCATTTTGTCTTGGAGCACGGCGGACGCTCCCGCGCGGGCGTTTTCTTCAACTTCAACGGCACCGCAGGCATGTGGCGACGCCAGGCCATCGACGAGGCCGGCAGTTGGCAGCACGATACCCTCACCGAAGACACAGACCTCAGCTATCGCGCGCAGTTGAAGGGCTGGAAGTTCAAGTACCTTCAGGACGTCGAATGCCCGGCGGAGTTGCCCATTGAAATGACCGCCTTTAAGACTCAGCAGGCGCGCTGGGCCAAGGGTCTTATCCAGACGGCCAAGAAGGTCCTGCCCGCCGTCCTGCGCAGCGACGCGCCGTTCCGCGTCAAGCTCGAAGCCTGGTACCACCTGACCGCGAATATCAGTTATCCGCTGATGATCGTGCTCAGCACGCTGCTGATGCCGGCGATGATTATCCGCTCCTGGCAGGGGCCGATGCAGATGTTCCTGATCGACCTTCCGCTCTTTATGGCGAGCACCATGTCGGTGTCGTCGTTTTACCTGGTCAGCCAGAAAGAGTTATTCCCGAAGACCTGGTACAAGACGTTTCTGTATCTGCCCTTCCTGATGGCGCTGGGCGTTGGACTCACTATCACTAACACCAAGGCCGTTCTCGAAGCGCTGGTCGGCCACAAGTCGGCCTTCGCGCGCACGCCGAAGTACAGCGTGCAGAAGAAGGGCGAGAGGTCGCAGGCCAAGGTCTACCGCAAGCGGCTGGGCATTGTCCCCTGGATCGAGCTTGCCATCGGCTGCTACTTTGCCGCCACGGTGTGGTACGCGTGTACGACGGAGAACTATTTCACCGTGCCATTTCTTCTGTTGTTCGTGCTGGGCTACTGGACCACTGGTTTTCTCAGCCTCATGCAGGGACGCTTTGAACGCAGCGGCGCGAGCGGCCAGGAAATTCACGAGAAGCCTTATCCGGTAGGCATTTAGAGCCTCTTCACGATCTACGTTCAGACCCCTAGACCCTGTCATCTCGACCGTAGCCTTCGCGTATTTGCGAAGGCGCAGTGGAGAGACCTGTAGATTTTACGTATAGGCAAGACATTTGCCTACGCACAGAAGCTGCGGGTCTCTCCTCTCCGGCGCAAAAACGCGCCTCCGGTCGAGATGACAGATTTGCGGAGAGCCAAGAGAGATTACGAACAGGTTCTTAGGGCCTACTTGCCCGCAGGCCGGTTTGCGGCGTTGTGGGCTCGAGTATTCCCCTGTGTATGTAGGGCCTCGTCGTAAGCCGCGCGGCCAATGCGGGCGATGACGCGGTCGCGGGTAGCTTCGTTGGCGTGGGCGTCCGTGATAAGGACGGCGACGGCCAGATGGCGGCCATCGGGCAGTGTAGTCAGCCCGATGTCGTTGGTGGCTTCGGCCTTGCCATTGTGTTCGCCGGACGTGCCTGTTTTATGGGCCAGGACCGTGCCCGCCGGAAGGCCGGCGCGGAGACGATTGGGGCCAGTGACGGAGGCGGTCAGCGTCCGCAGCAGAAAATCGTTGGCGGCGGAAGAAAGTGGCGGGTCGATGACCAGGCGTTCAAGCAGTCGCACAGCGGCGGCGGGCATGATCCAGTTGCGGTATTGCGCGGTAGGATCGCGGGCGAGTCCCTGCTCGCCGTCTTGCAACTGAAAGCCCGCAATGCCCAGAGAGCGGACGTAGCGCTGCACGACAGAGGGGCCGCCCACGATGCGGAGCAGCGTCTCAGTTGCGGCGTTGTCGCTCTTACCGGCGGCGAGTTGGATGAGTTCCCGCAAGGAGACATCGACGTTCGCCTCGGGATAACGGTCCTGAAGCGGGCTATAGGTGTGGGGGATGCGGTCTTCGGGGAGGAAGCGAACGTTGCGGTCGAGAGTGGCTTCGATCGATTCACCCGGGCGCTGGGTCGGCAGGAGCTTGCCGGTATCGGCTAGGTGGAGCACGGTAAGAGCGAGCGGAAACTTGAACATCGACTGCATGGGCGAGTGATTGTGCGGATGCAGATCGCAATTCAGCGCGGTGCCTGGAAGCAGACATGAGACAGAGACGGTGCCTTGAGCGTCGGCGGCGATGCGGGCAACTCTGGCTTGCAGGGCAGTCTGGGCAAGCGCGTCGACAGTGAAGACAGATCCACTGAAGAGAGCGAAAAGAACAATGAGCAGACGCATAATTCCAAATTTAGCATTGCCGTGAGCTCGATGAGATTAACGAGAAATGTACTTGGCTAAAACATCGTCAGCTCGACCGGATTCTCGCGCTTTTTGCGAAGGTGCAGTGGGGAGATCTACAGTTTTACCGCGCCGCCGTAGACTGCGGGCTCTCCGCTGCGGCGGCAAAGTGCGCCGTTTTCGGTCGAGATGACAATGCTATTCGACGCAGTGCGTGTTGCAGCTGCCTACGGAATCGCCGGTGCGGGATTTACCGGTGTCCGGGTCGGCGACGCCAGGCCGAAGAACTCGACCACATCGCTGTTTACGAAGTTGGAAACCCACACGTCCCCCGTCGCATCGACGCCGATACCGAACGGCTGCACGAGAGAGGCGTCCTGCCCCAACCCTTGGCTCGGCGAAAGCGCCGTACCCGCGGGCGAAACGCTGGCGTTGCCCGCCAGATGAGTGATGGACGCGCCGGAGTAATTCGACACCCAGATGTCCTGCGCTCCGTCGATCACCAGCGCGATCGGCGAAGCAAGGCCGCCCACTTTAGTCGTCGCCAGAGTGGCCGTCCCGGCCGCACTCAGTTCGGTCACAGCGCCGCTGGAATAGTCCGCGACCCAGGCATTCCCGAGGACATCGACGGCGATGGCGCTGGCGCCGCTGCAACACGCGGGGTGGGCCAACAGGGTTCCATCTGCCGCCAGATGGGTGACCGAGCCGTCGCTCTGGTTAGCCAGCCACAAGCCATGGGTCGCGTCGGCCGCCACCGACGTCGGGAACGACAGGTTTCCGGTGCCCAGTCCGCTGCTCACGACCGCCCCCGTATTGCTGTAGACCGAAGCGGTCGAGTCACCGTAGTTCGCGATCAGGATGTTTCCATTGGTGTCGGCGGAGAGAGCGTCGGGGAAGTCGAGGCCGGGATCCGAGAACGTCCCGATCAGTTGCCCCGGCGTACCGGAGGCGCTGCCCGCAAACTTCGAGACGCTCCCAAAGGTCCCTCCATGTTGAGGCTTGTTTTCGCTCGATACCCAGATGCTGCCATTGGGGTCAATCGTCAACCCAAAGCTCTGGCTCAACGCGCCAACCCCGAACCCAGCCGCGCTCAACGGCGCCCCCTGCGGCGTGAAGCCGCTCAGCACGCCGTTGAGTCCGGCCACCCACACGCTGCCTCCGGCGTCGAGACCCAGCGCAGTCGGCGAGTTGAGCCCGCCGCCCGTGACGGTGAGGCTCAGCGTCCAGTCGTTCGGTGCGCTCGTGAGCGTGCTCACAAATGGCGGGAACGAACTTCCCGCGTTGAACACCGCAGCCACGTTGTTGGCCGGGTTCTTGACAATATTGAGCGCGGCCTGCAGCGTGTCCGTCGGAGCCGTACCGCCGCTCGGCGTCGCCGCGCTGAACAACGGCGTACAACCCGCCCCGCCATTGGAGTTCACGCAGCTCGCAATTGAGTTCGCCAGCGCTGTGATCTTTCCACTCTCAACCGTCAGGTTGGGCGGCAGCGCAGGAGCCTGCCCACTGGCCGGGTCGACAATGAGTACAGCGTTCAAGAAGCCGTTGGCGATACCGGCGGCATTGGTCGCCGTCGCCCCCACATTGGCCGCGGAGTTGATGAACGGCGCCAGCGCCCACGCCGCCGCGACGGTCGTTTGCTCGTTGATGTTCACGAACGGCGTCGTTGGCAAGTTGGCGCAGCGGCCCACTGCGCTCAACATCACCAGCGCGACGTTGTTGGTCCCGGGGGCCAGGCCCGGATTGCCGCCGGTCGCCGAAAGATAGACCTGGTCGTTTGCGTTCGCGCAGGTATAGTCGCCCGTTATCGAGAAATTCCCATTCGCATCGCTGGTCACGGGCGTCACCAGCAACGAAACTGCGGGCGAGCCGTTGCCGGTCTTTCCTGCGGCGTAAAGCTTCACGCTCGACCCCGAAACGGGCTGCTGCCCGCCAAAGATTCTGCCGTGCATTTGGAGGGTCCCCACCGAGTTCGTTGCCGTCGGACCAATACCGCAGCCGGTGAAGGTAAGGGCCGAAGCAAACAGCGCGAGAGCGGAGAGAGGGCGGAATTGATAGAAACTCATCCGCAAATTTTACTCCCGCTTCCGAATGATTTTCCAGAGATTAAAAGCGAAAGGCCGCAAAATGCGGCCCTCCGGTGTTCGAGGAAATTTACTGAACGTTGAGGGTCACGTCGTCGAGAACGAACGAAGTCGACAGCGACGCGTTTTCCGAGCCCACGAACTTCACGTTGACGGTTTGGCCGATGTAAGGCGTCAGGTTGAAGCTCTGTTGCATGTACCCCGCGGCCGCGTCCAGGTTCGAGTACCGGGCCAGCGTGGTCAGAATCGCTCCTGCGGAGTTGGTCAAATACAGCGTCAGCGTATCGTGCACAGCTGTGGCTGTTGTGTCGACGGTATCGATATGCAGAAAGAAGTTCAGCGTTGCGGAGGTCTTGCCCGCAGGGATCGCGACCTTTTGCTGGACCGTATCGGTGTGCGTCGTGCCGTGGCCGTCCAGCCGCACGAACCCGTTGCCAGCGTGGGCCGTTTCGCCAGGGCAGGTGCTGTTGCTACACAGAACGCCTGCCGAAACCCCCCAGGGAGCAGCCAGTCCGCTTTCAAATCCGGAGTTGCCCAGCAGTTGCGAATTTGACCCTCCGGCGGCTGTGATCGTCAGCGCGATTGAAGCGGTATGCGTCAGGCTTCCCGAGGTTCCGGTGACCGTCACCGTCGCCGTGCCAAGCGTCGCCGTGTTCGACGCCGTGAATGTCAGCGTGCTGGTGCTGGTGGTGCTTGCCGGGCTGAACGCCGCCGTTACTCCGGCGGGAAGGCCGCTCGCCGTCAGGCTCACCGCCCCTGTGAAGCCACCTGTCGGTGTCACCGTAACCGTGCTGTTTCCAACCGCGCTCTGCGCGACGCTCAAGCTTGCCGGAGAAGCCGAAAGAGAATAACTCGGAGTCGCAGCGGACGTTACCGTCAGCGACACCGTTGCGGTGTGCGTCAGGCTGCCTGAAACTCCTGTGATTGTCACGGTTGCCGTGCCAAGCTTCGCCCCGGCAGCGGCGGTCAGCGTCAGAGTGCTTGTGTCCGTGGTGCTCGACGGGCTGAAGGACGCGGTGACGCCAGAAGGCAAGCCGCTGACGATGAGTGCCACCGATCCCGTAAATCCGCCGATCTGCGTCACCGTATTCGTGCTGTTTCCGCTCGCGTTTTGAAAGATGTTCAAGCTGGTGGGCGAGGCCGAGAGTGCATAGTCCGACGCCGAGGCCACCGCCGCCAGCGTCGCAATCAGCGCCGGCCCATTGGGACTGCCCCAGCCCGTCACGAGGTCGTATCCGGCCACGGCGTTGTAGCCCGCGCCGGACCCGGAGGTCGGTCTGTTGTTGCCGCTGGTGATGTCGTGGAAGTCGGCCGCATAGCTTGACCCCAGGCCGATGTTATAGAGCAGCGGATTGAGGAATCCGAGCGTCGTGTTGCCATTGGCGATTGCCTGCTCGTTGGCCAGCGCAATCAGACCGGCCCAGCGCGGGGCCGCGAAGCTCGTTCCGCCATAGCCGCCCACGAAGCGACCGTTGATGACCGTGGTGTTGTCGTAGTTCGCCTCGGCCGCCACGTCGGGTGAGTTGCGCAGCGTCGTCGATCCCTTGTTCGAGGCGTTGATGACCCCAGGAAGCTGCTGATAGCTGGGAATCGCCGTGCCGGTGTAGGGGCCGCCGCCGCTCCTCGACCACCCTACTTCGGACGCCCATGGGCCGCCCGCGCCGGTCGTGGTCAAATCGGTGCCGCCCACCTGCGTGATTTCGGCGTCCGTCGACGGAGGAAACCAAGTCGAAATGTTGAACTCCCCCGAGTCTCCGCTCGCGTTCAAATAGCTCTGGCCCTGCGCCTGGAATTGTTTGAAGATCGGGGTCGATGCCACGCTGAAGTCGCCGCCGCCCCATGAGCTGCTGATGACTTGCGCAATATTGTCGGTGGCCATCTGGTTCAGGACGTTCTGCGCGCTGTTGCCCTCGTAGAACAGCACTTGGGTCAACCCCGGCGCCATCCCGATCACGTTGACGATATCCAGAATCTGCTCTCCGTCGTTGCAGGTGTTGGGGTTGGCCGAGCCGTCCGCATTGAAGCCGAAGCACGCCCCGTTATAGCCAGCGACCAGCACGTTGTGGACGGGCACACTCGCCGCCATCCCCGTGCTCGCGTAGTAGACATTCAGATCATTTGCGATGTAGCCATCAAAGGAGAAGATGGCGACCGTCTGGCCCGCTCCGGTCAGCGGCCCAGAGCCGTAGTACGCCTTACGCATATCGCTGGGCAGGTACGTGTTTCCGGGACCGGATCCCACGATATTCGCGACTGGATTCGTGCTCTGCGCCGACCCGGACGACTGCATCGCCGAGTTGCCCTGGCTGAAATGCGGATGCGGCGGAAGCGCGTTGTCCAGCCCCGAAACGGCCAGCAGCGGCGTGGGCGAATCGCTGGTGGGTTCGCGGTCCGGCGCATGGAACTGGCGGCCGGTCGCGTCCCGATAGATGTTCAGACCGACGTTGAACGCGCGCGCGATGTTTAGGACGGTGCCGTCCACATCAATGACGTGCCGGTTCGGCGTTGTCGCGGTCACCTGCAGGCCCTTCAACTGCGCCCATTGAACGACGGCGTCATACTCTGCCTGGCTCGGAGAGAAGCGGCTGGTAAACTCCAGCGAGCTCAAATAGTGGTGGAAGTTTGGGCTCTGCGGATCGTAAATCTGCTGCAGCAGCGCGTCCAGCGCGGCCTCGTTGCGCAGGGGAAGGCTCAGCGCGAGTTGCAGATGCCGGGTGTCGTCTAACACGGCCACGGGCGCGGCGTTGCCGCTGCGAACCAGTTCTGGCACATGAGGCGTCCCGAGCGGCGACTGCTGCGCTTGCGCAAAAGAAAAGGCAAGCAGAAGGACGGCAAGGGCAGGCAGGGCCGGGGAAAAGCGAAAAAACATTGAGAGACTCCGTGCCAATGTGAGTGGCTTGGTCGAATGAAATGCAATTACTCAGTAATGGGAGGTGTGGACAGCGGGCCCGCAATAGATTTGGTTAGAAATCTAGAAGGAGCTTATGTTGGGGTTTGGAGCCGGTCAATCCCCCAAATGGGGAGGTAAATGGCTGTTTCAGCGTCGAAACGAAAAAGTCGTACACGCATGAAGCGCGTCCTATTTCGGTTATTTTTTCAAAATTTGTTCAGTTCCCGCCAAATAATAACCCGCACATCGGCGCAACGCAAGCGCTCGCAGAGCTGGTAAGGGGGTCGGTTTAAGGCCGAATCGGAAGGGCCTGACTGATGTTCGGAAGGGGCTGACGTCAGTCAGGCCACACTGCGCTCAATGAGGGAGACTTCTGTTCTCTGTTCCCTGTTTTCTGTGCTCTGTTTCCTGTTCCCAATTCCTTGTTGACTGTTTCCTATTCCCTGAATTTTGCAGGCGGCCCGTAAGCCGAATTCTGTTTTAAGCGATCATTCCTCTAGGCGCGCCATTGCTGACGCGCTCCAGCAACCTACCCGCAGGTTCCGGCACCGCTTCAGTTTCGGCGTTGCTTGCGCAACGTTTTCCGCCGAAGAGCTCTTCGCCTGGGCGCGACGGGCCGTCACGCATTCGCCGCCTGAAGAGGAGCGGCGAAACTCCCTGCCTATTTGGTCTTGCTCCGTGTGGGGTTTACCATGCCGTTGTTATTGCTAACAACGCGGTGGGCTCTTACCCCACCCTTTCACCCTTACCTCAGGCCGCGTGCAGGAACGCCGCTTGCGCGAGTCGTTCCTCAGCTTGAGGCGGTTTGCTTTCTGTTGCACTGGCCGTACCCGCTCTTTAAGAAGCGGGCCCCGGACGTTATCCGGCACACTGCCCTGCGGAGTTCGGACTTTCCTCCCCTGCGCAACACCTCGCGGCCCGCGCAGCAGCGATCGCCCGGCCGCCTGCATCTTCGAGTCTACATGCACGCCCCAGCGGGTACCCATTATTAGCGCGATGAATGGGCAACCCGCTATAGAATGGCCCGAGAAGCAGAGGGGCGCGATGCGGGTTGGTTTGATGACGCGGGAGTATCCGCCGTATGTCTATGGCGGCGCCGGTGTACACGTCGAGTACCTGTCGCTGGAGCTGGCGAAGACTATCGAAGTCGAGGTTCATGCCTGGGGCGACGTGCCGGAGCATGAATCGCTCGCCGACCACGCCGCGCCGAAGAATGCGAACCTGAAGGTCATCTTCCAGAATCCGTGGGGGCAGATTGCGCATGGCACGCAGGCCAAGTTCAAGGGCGCGCTGGAGGCGCTCTCGCTCAACCTGCTCCAGCAACTGCATTTAGAGAAGCTCGACATCATCCACACCCACACCTGGTATGTGGCGATGGCGGGGCTTCTCGCCAAGAAGCTGTACGGCATTCCGTTCGTGTTGACGACGCATTCGCTGGAGCCGCTGCGGGCCTGGAAGGCCGAGCAACTGGGCACGGGCTATGCCCTCAGTTCATGGATGGAGCGTATCGCCATTCTGGACGCCGACGCGATCGTCGCCGTCTCGAACGGCACCAAGGCGGACATTCTGCGCGCGTACCCGGAAGTCGATGCCGAGCGCATTCACGTCATCTACAACGGCATCGACCTCAAGCAGTACCAGTGGACGCCCGACACCTCCGCGCTGACCAGGTACGGCGTCGATACGACGCGGCCCTACGTGCTCTTCGTGGGGCGCATCACGCGCCAGAAGGGTGTCACGCATCTGGTCGACGCGATTCCGCAGCTGCCTCCGGGGACGCAGGTGGTGCTGTGCGCGGGCGCTCCCGACACGCCTGAGATTGCCGCCGAGATGCGCGCCAAAGTCGAGGCCGTGCGCCAGCAAACGCCGTTGAGCCAGCACGCCGCGGTTGAAAATTTTACGCCGCCCGAGCAGCTTCCGCACGGACATTCGATCGCCACGGGCGACCCTCTGGGGGTGGGCCACAACATCGTCTGGATCGAGCAGATGGTGACCCGCGAAGAGGCCATCCAGCTTTACTCGCACTGCGCGGTGTTCTGCTGCCCGAGCGTGTATGAGCCTTTCGGCATCATCAACCTGGAAGCCATGGCCTGCCGCGCGCCGGTGGTTGCGTCGGCGACGGGCGGGATTCTGGAGGTAGTGGTCGAAGGAGAGACGGGCCACCTGGTTCCCTTCACCGCCGACCCGGAGACGACGTTTCCCGACCAGCCGCAGCAGTTTTCAAAGGACCTCGCCACGAAAATCACGGCACTGCTGCAAGACCCCGTGAAGGCGAAGCAGATGGGCGAAGCCGGCCGCAAGCGCGTCGAGGAACACTTCTCCTGGACCGCAATTGCCGACCGGACGATTGCGCTCTACAAGAAACTGATCGACGCGCGGACGTAGCTGTAGCTGCGGCCGCCGAGTCCAGCGGTCAGAACTTGAGCCCGCCGCCCACTTGTAACGTTTCCCCAGTGACCCAACCGGCTTCCGAAGAAGCCATGAAGGCCACTGCCTTCGCGATGTCTTCAGGCTGGCCGACCCGCCCCAGCGGCGTGCGCGAGATGGCGTAGTTTTTGTGGGCCTCGTCCATCTCTTGCATAGCACTCAGGCCTTCGGTCGCAGTGAGGCCGGGCGCGACGCCGACGACCCGAATCTTCTTCGGGCCAAGCTCCATCGCCAGCACGCGCGTGATGACGTCGACCGCGGCCTTGGTTCCGCTATACACCGAACTTCCCGGAGCGGGTGTGAGCGATACCCCGGAGCTGATGTTGATGACCACGCCGCCTTCAGCGCCGAACAGCGGAACGGCCGCTTGGGTCGTGAGCAGCAGGGCTTTGACGTTAATGGCGTAGTGCTTGTCGATATGCTCGGCCGTGATGGCTTCGAGAGGAAGGAAGTTGTACACGCCGGCGTTGTTAACCAGGATGTCGAGCCGCCCGAAGGCTTTCGTGCTTGCCGCGAATAGGGCCGCAATGGCCGAGGGATTGGAGACATCGGCCTGGACGGCAATGGCCTTGCCTCCGGCAGTCTCGATGCGCTTGACCAGAGCGTCCGCAGGCGCCGCGCTGCGCGAGTAGTTGACCACGACCGAGGCCCCGTCGGCGGCCAGGCGCTCTGCGATAGCGGCCCCGATGCCCTTGGATGATCCCGTGACGACTGCGACTTTACCTTTAAGGTTTGGCATGTGTATTTTCTCCAGCTTCTAGAATTTGCTACAGGGGACTAGATGCGCTGGACTTCGCAACGTCGCATAGACGCCACGAACGCGACCTCAACCACTCAAAATGCACCAAATCATCGCTAGAAGCCACACCATCTTGGACGCACAACAATGTGTGCAAATTTTCTGCAATTACTTTTGCCCGTTGGGCTTAGTGGCGTTAGCGGAGAGGTCGCAGGCACGCCATAGATACCAGCTCGCGACCGAGCGCCACGGCGCCCATTTCTTCGCGCGCCGCTCCATGTCGGCGGGCTTGGCCAGCAACGCGGGTGTCAGCTTGGTTTCCGGTTTGAGGCCCTGGAACGTGAGCGCGAACCCTTTGCGCACACCGTAGTCCGAGACCGGCAGAACGTTGGGGCGACCGAGGCGAAACATGAGCATCATCTCCACCGTCCAGCGCCCGATGCCGCGCACCTGCGTGAGGTGCTCGATGATGGCTTCATCCGACATGCGGCGGATGCGGGCGAGCGTAGGGACGGTGCCGTCGAGGGTTTTCGCGGCGAGGTCGCGCATCGCGAGCGCCTTGTTGTGCGAGAGGCCAGCGGCGCGGAGTTGCTCGTTGGGGCAGTCGAGCAAGTGCTGCGGCTCGGGGTGATTGCCGCTGCCGCAGATCGTATTAAAACTCTCGAGCATGCGCCGGTGAATTGTCGACGCGGCTTTACCGTGAAGCTGCTGGTAGACGATGGACTGCACGAGCGCCTCGAACGGCGATTGCTGCGCGGGCAAGCGCAGCGTGAAGGGACCAGCCCTTGCGATCAGCTTGGCGAGTTTGGGGTCGGCGGCGGAGAGCGCGGCGATGGCTTCTTCAGGATCGTAGGGCGGCTTGCGCGTGGGGCCGGTGCGGGGGCGGGGCATGATGAGAGTTTGACACGTCATGATTTGGCCGCGCCGGTGACCACGCAAAGTTTAGCGGAATGGATGGTCGCGTGAGACCGTTGTGGTCGGCCATCGTACCCACCGAGGCTAATCGCCGGGTAGAAATGCTATCGCACTAAGTGCTATAGTTGCTCCATGCGCGTGTTGAAGAGCCGGTCCTTCGCGCAGTTCTGTAGGAAGAACGGCATTGCGGGTGCCGATTTGTGCGAAGCGGTCGAAGCCATGTCGTCCGGCGCGATAGACGCGGATCTCGGCGGCGGGGTTTTCAAGCAGCGACTACGGCGTCGTGGACAAGGAAAGTCGGGCGGTTTCCGAACGATCGTTCTACTCCGCCGAAACAAGATTTCGATGTTTACTTATGCTTTTGCTAAGAGCGAGCGTGACAATATCGACCGCGATGAGCTCATTCAATTCCGCAAGCTGGCGAAGGAGGTCTTCCAGTATGACGATAAAGAAATCGATCGACTTATCCACTCCGGCGCGCTCGAAGAAATCTGCTTCAAGCAGTAGGGCTTGTCGTACGAAGATTGCGGCCGCCATTCACCAAACAGCGACCGATTTTCATCGCGCGGGCGTCATGTCCAGAAAGACGATGCGCGAGTTCGACCAATTGTGCCTGACACCCATAAAGCCGTTCGACGCGAGGGAAATCGAAAGGCTTCGCAAGCGAGAAGATGCGAGCCAAGCTGTATTCGCGCGTCATCTAGGTCTTTCGACCAGCCTCATTTCGCAATGGGAACGTGGGGAAAAGCGGCCCAGTGGATCGTCGCTCAAGCTGTTGACGCTGGTGGAGAAAAACGGGCTTGATTGGGTCGCGTGATGTCATGGAAAAAATCCCCCTGAACTCAGCGCAGAGCATTCGGCGCAAGCTCGGTCTCATTGCTGGCAATGGGCGGTTTCCGTTTCTGCTGCTGGATGCGGCGCGAGCGCATGGGTTCGATGTGGTCGTGGCGGCGATACAGGAAGAAACTTCGCCGGACATGGACGAGCGCGCGGCGCGGGAACCTGAGCATGTGCGCGTGCATTGGATGTCGCTGGGCGAGTTGTCGCGGCTGATCGAGACGTTTCAACGCGAGGGCGTGACGCGCGCCGTGATGGCGGGACAAGTGAAGCACAAGCAGATTTTTTCGAACATCCGTCCGGATTGGCGGCTGGCGAAATTGTTACTGAATCTGCGCACCCGCAACACCGACATGCTGCTCGGGGCCGTCGCCAAGGTGTTGGGCGATGAAGGCATCGAGTTGATTTCGTCGACGGCGTTTCTGGAACCGATGCTGGCGGTCGAGGGAGTGCTGACAAAACGCTCGCCGGATGAGACGGAGCGCGGCGATATTGCGTATGGATTGACGGTTGCGCGGGGGATCGCGGGCTTCGATCTGGGCCAGACAGTGGTGATTGCAGCCGGGGCGTGCGTTGCGGTCGAAGCGATGGAGGGGACCGATGCGACGATCGCTCGCGCTGGCGCGTTGTTTCGCACGTTGGAGGATTCCGCGAGCACGCTGGGGCGCAGGCTCACGGTCGTCAAGGTCGCAAAGCCGAATCAGGACATGCGGTTCGACGTCCCCGTGGTGGGTTTGCCGACGATCGAAGCGATGGTTGCGGCGGGGGCGACGTGCCTTTGCGTCGAGGCCGGACGGACGCTGCTATTTGACCGCGAAGCGATGATTGCCGCAGCGGATGCTGCGGGGATTGCGGTTTTTGTAACGTTCGATGACAAAGCGGTGACATGCGCGGCGTAAAATGACACTTATTGGCGAGCGCGAGGTTAAAGCGGGCTCACCTGAGGAGACTTACGCATGATCCTTTCTAAGCTGTTCGTCGCCGCGCTGTGCGGCCCCTTGATTCTGGCGCCCGTCGCGTTCGCAGCCGACACGGTCGCGGCCGGCGCGGTTGCCCCCAATTTCACTCTGCCCTCGCAGGAGGACAAACCTGTTTCGCTCAGCGATTACAAGGGCAAGTGGGTGGTGCTGTACTTCTACCCCAAAGACCAGACCAGCGGCTGCACCTTGGAGGCGCACAATTTTCAGCGCGACTTGGCAAAGTATGAAGCGCTGCACGCCGTCGTGTTGGGAGTGAGCCTGGATACCGTCGAAAGCCACAAGACGTTCTGCACGAAGGATGGTCTTTCGTTCAAGCTGCTGGCCGATCCCGAGCACAAGGCGATCGATGCGTATGGCGTCCCGGTGAAGAGTTTCGGTGGCACTCGATACGCCATGCGCGACACGTTCCTCATCTCGCCCGAAGGCAAAGTGGTGAAGATGTGGGAGGTCAAGGACATCGCCGGGCACAGCGCCGACGTTCTCACGACCATTGAGGCGGCGAAGAAGTAGGGGCCGGAAGAAAGCAAAAGCAGATGCCTGCGGGATGACAACCAAAGGGATTCGCGGATCGTAAAACAAGGCGTGCGACAAACGCAGACGCAAAAAAGCCCGGGCCTCGTGAGAGGTGCCGGGCGTTTTTGCTTGCCTGTTGTGGTTCGTGGAGACAGCTTACTTCTTTTTCGCTGTCTTCTTGGCTGCCTTCTTTGCAGGGGACTTCTTCTTTGCAGGGGACTTCTTCGCTGCTGCCTTCTTCGCAGGAGCCTTCTTTGCTGCTTTCTTGGTTGCCAAGGTGTTACCTCTCTTTGTCGATTTTTTACTTCTTGTGCCCTTGTTGCCAACCGCCTTTTTAGGGGCAGCCTTACCGCCGCGCAGAGCACGTGATGACGCAGCAGATCTCAAACTTTTTTTACCCGCGGACTTCTTCGCCGGGGCTTTCTTTGCGGCCGCCTTCTTCGCTGGAACTTTCTTTGCGGCTGTCTTCTTCTTTGCTGGGGCTTTTTTTGCGGCTGACTTCTTTGCCGGGGCTTTCTTGGCGGCCGCCTTCTTTGCCGGGGTCTTCTTCGCAAGCGCTTTCTTCACTGCCGTTTTCTTCGCAGGGGCTTTCTTTGCGATGGACTTCAGTGTCGTTCCCAGACTGGTCTCGGTCGCGCTGCCGGCGGGCCTGGCCGACTCGCGGGTGGGCGGCTCGTAGGGCGCGGCCGGTGTCGATGGAGAGCTGAACATTTCAGCGTCCTCGGCGTGGGCGGTCTTGTGACGGGGGCCTTCGTCTTCATCGTCGCGCGAGGCGCTGAACTCTTCTTCTTCCTCGTCGTCGTCGATGTCCAGACGATTGCGGTCGCCAGTGTCGTTTTCTCTAAAGTCTTCTTCGGCTGCCGCGTGCAACTTGATCACTTCATCATCCAGCATCATGGCCATCTCTCCCGTGTACTGCTCTCTTCCGATTTCTTCGCGACTGCTTTCAACTTTTTCAGCCTTCAACATTTTCAAGTTCGTGTGTCGACCGCTAGTCGTACAAAATTTCCCGCAACACATTACAGAAACAGAATTACGCCTGACGCGTACAAATAGCAAGCACCTTTTTCGGTGCAGTGCATTTTTTTTTATCATCGCCGAATCCTGCACGATGTGTCGCAAAAAAAATTAGACCTCCATTTCAAGACTAGCGGTTGCTTGAAGACTTTCTTCGCGACGATTTTGCAGAGCGGTGGACGGATGAATGCGCCTGTGCGGCACTGCTCCTGCCGGACTTGCTGGTCCTGCCGTTCTTGCGGATATTGGTTGACTTGACGATCGCCTTTCCGCGCTTGCGCCCAGCACGTCGATGCCTGCCGCGTGTGGCGTGCATTCCAGGAGCGAGGCGGACAGGTTCGGCGACGTAAATCACCCCGCCCGCGGCCATCCGGCCGTTAGAGAGATGGTTCCATGAGCGCAATTGCTCGACCGTGACGCCGAAGCGATCGGCGACTCTGACCAATGTGTCGGAACGTCGAACGGTGTAACGCTGCTGGCCACGGGCGTTGCCTGAAGCCGCGATGGGCACGACCAGTTCATCTTCAAGCTCAATCGGCTTAGCCGCCGTGACCTCGTTGTATTCGGCGACCTCCGACGGCCGCGCGTGGAAGGAGGCCGCGATGGAGTCCAGCGTCTCATTTGCGCGCACCACGTGGAAGCGCCAACTCGCGCGCTTGTCTTCAGGAATCTCTTTCAGGCGATCGATGTATGCGTCGCGCGTGCCGGGCGGGAGATGCAGTTCGTAGGGAATATCGCGCGGCGTCGCCAGCCGCAGCAGCGCTGGGTTGAGGGCGACGATTTCAGACACAGTCGCGCCGGTGAGATCGGCAACCAGCTTCATGTCGATGGCGTAGGTGGTCGTCACTTTGTCCGAGAGCACGGGCGCATCAGGCACCAGATCGGTGAGACCGTACTGCGCGGGGTTCTTCGCCATGATCATCGCGGCGATGATGCCGGGGACGTAGGACTTGGTCTCGCCGGGCAGAACGTTGCGGCGATAGAGTTCCCAGAAGTCCGCATATCCGGTGCGGCTGACCACGCGCTGCACATTGCCCGGACCCCAGTCGTAGGCGGCCATCGCTAGATACCAGTCGCCGAACTGGTTGTACAGCGCCTTCATGTAGCGGGCGTAGGCGAGCGTCGACTTCTCGGGGTCGAAGCGCTCATCGAAGTAGCCGTTGCGCGTGAGACCGTAGCCGCTGAAGGCCATGAACTGCCACATGCCGCCCGCACCCGAGCGAGCATTGAGCGCCTGCGGCTGGAAGCCGGACTCCGCGACCGCCTGGTAGATGAGGTCCTGCGGGACGCCTTGCTCGCGGAGTATGCGCGAGATCATGACCTTATATTTTCCGGCGCGTTCGAGCGAGCGCTTCAGGTGCGCGTGCCCAGCGGGGGAGTTGGTGAAGTAGCTGATGTAGCCGGCGACATAGTCGTTGACGACCAGCGGAAAATCCGATTTCGTCGTGAGCAACTCCGCAGTGACTTTGCCGACCAGGACGGGGTTGGAGGGAAAGGTCACGTCTTCGGCGATATCGAGCGGCGCAGCTTCCACTTTGGGAGAAAAGCCGTTGCCCTGTTTCAACGCGGCCATCTCCAGCGAGTTGATAGCGGAGAGCAGATGATCGAACTCGTCGGAAAGTTGCGGGTCGGACCTGAGGTCGATGCCGCTCGAAAGCAGGATGTCGACGGCAGAGTCGAAATCCATCCGCGCGGCGTCGAGGCGGTTGGCGTTGTAGTTGCTCACGCCGGATTTATAGCTGGCCTCGGCACGGTTGATGAGCTGCTGTACTTTTTGAGCCTGTTGATTTGCGACGAGCAGCCGGGTCGTTTCTTGCGCTGTCGTCTCTTGCGCCGACGCCTGTGACGCCGTGAAGGCTTGGGCATTGGGCGCGGTGATTGCAGGCGCCACGCGGCCGGGAGCGATGCCAGACAAAGTAGCAACGCCGCCGGGACAACCGGCGAGCATCAGCAGCAGCGGGGCGCACGCCGCCATGGTTAGAACGCGCCGTAGGGGCCTCAACGTGCCATCACTCCAGACATCTTGCCATTGTATGACGCGGCGAAGCGAGGATTCGATTTCGGTCCTCAGCAGCACGAAGGCAGTGACTCCGCGACTGGCCGCGGACCACCGATGTCGAGATGCGCTGCGATGTTAGCCTAAAGATTCGAGGCTTTTGCGCTCGCTGGACAGCATGGACACGCAACACATTCGCAACTTCGCGATCATCGCGCATATCGACCACGGCAAATCGACACTTTCCGACCGGCTCCTGGAGCTGACCGGGTCCGTCACCGCGCGTGAGATGCAGATGCAGGTGCTCGACACGATGGACCTTGAACGCGAACGGGGCATCACCATCAAGGCCCACACCGTGCGCATGATGTACACCGCGCATGACGGCGAAACATATCAACTGAATCTGATCGACACTCCCGGGCACGTCGATTTTTCCTACGAAGTGTCGCGGTCCCTGGCGAGTTGCGAGGGCGCGCTGCTGGTGGTGGACGCGTCGCAGGGTGTCGAAGCGCAGACACTGGCGAATGCTTATCTGGCCATCGCCGGTGGACTGGAGATTATTCCGATCATCAACAAGATCGATCTTCCCTCCGCCGATATCGAACGCACCAAGGAGATGATCGAGAAGTCGGTGGGACTGCCAGCCAGCGATGCGGTCGCGGTGAGCGCGAAGACGGGGGTGAACGTCGGTGAGATTCTCGAAGCCGTGGTGAACCTGCTGCCGCCGCCGCAGGGCGATGTGGACGCGCCGTTGCAGGCGCTGATTTTCGATTCGTGGTTCGATCCTTACAGAGGCGTCATCGTACTGGCCCGCATCATTAACGGCCGCATGCGCAAAGGCATGAAGATCAAAATCATGTCGAACGGCAAGACGTTCGACATCGACAACATGGGCGTGATGACGCCCAAGCCCGTTGTGCTCGAAGAGCTTTCGGCGGGAGAGGTCGGGTTCTTCGTTGCAACCATCAAGAACGTTGCCGACACCAAAGTCGGCGACACCATCACCGACGCCGACCGTCCCTGCGCCGAGGCGCTGCCCGGCTTTGAAGACATCAAGAGCATGGTGTTCGCGGGGCTTTACACCATCGACTCGCATGAACATGCACTGCTGCGCGATGCGCTGGAGAAGCTGCGGCTGAACGACGCGAGCTTCAACTTTGAACCGGAGAGTTCGGTCGCGCTGGGCTTCGGATTTCGCTGCGGGTTTCTGGGCTTGCTGCATCTTGAGATCATTCAGGAGCGGTTGGAGCGCGAGTACAACCTCGACCTCATCACGACCGCGCCGGGCGTGCGCTATCAACTCACGATGACCGACGGCGCGAAGCTGGAGGTCGACAATCCTTCGCGCTGGCCCGATCCTTCGAGCATCGAGACGATCGAAGAGCCAGTGATCCTTGCCAAGATTCTCACCAATGAAGAGTACGTCGGCGGGATTCTGAAACTGGTCGAAGACAAGCGCGGGCGCCAGAAGAACTTCGAGTATGTTTCCGAGACGCGCGTAATGCTGACCTACGAGTTGCCGCTGAACGAGATCGTGCTCGACTTTTATGACCGCTTGAAGTCGGTGTCGCGCGGCTATGCGTCGCTGGATTACGCGCTGGCCGGGTCGTGGATTTCGCCGATGGTGAAGCTGGATATTCTGATCGGCGGCGACCCGGTGGACGCGCTCTCGATCATCGTTCACAAAGACGCGGCGTACGAGCGCGGCAAGCTGCTGGTGTCGAAGATGCGCGAGCTGATTCCACGGCAGATGTTCGAGGTTGCGATCCAGGCCGCAATCGGCTCGAAGGTCATCTCGCGCGAAACGGTAACGGCGATCCGTAAAAACGTGATTGCCAAGTGCTACGGTGGCGACATTAGCCGCAAGCGCAAGCTGCTCGAAAAGCAGAAGGAAGGCAAGAAGCGAATGAAGCGCATCGGCAAAGTCGACATCCCTCAGGAAGCGTTCCTCGCGGTGCTGAAGGTCGGCGAGGAGTAGCTATTGCTGCTTAATTGATTCATCCGGCCAGGCTGTATAAATGGTGCGGAGGACGCCGCGATGCAATACCGAAAAACCCTCCTTCGCGTTGTGTTGCTTCTGGCTTTGGCTGCGTCCATCGCGATGATCGTTGCGCGTATTACGCTCTACCCCGCGGTGTTAGCGTTGCCCGGAGCTTGGACGCTGGTGATTGAAGCGCTGGGACTGTTGCTGGTGTACGTTGCTGTGGTGGTTGTGGGGACGCGGCGGAAGACCGGAGTCTCAGACGCGCTACTGCGGCGCAGCACAATGGGTGGCGTGGTGGCCGGCGCTGTGCAAATCGCGCATGTGCTGGCGGAGCATTTTGGATGGATGCCTGCAAGGTGGGCCGGGCCGATTGCGATTGTGTCGATGCTGGTTACGTTTGCGATTTGGGGGCTGACGGGCTTCCTTGCAATTCGGGGTGGCGAACCGATCGCACGCAGCATCTGGTGG
>JBBRCA010000044.1:0-19722 GCA_038205325.1 Terriglobales bacterium
CCCATTGCCGCCAGCACCACGCGCATGCCCACCAGTTGTAGCGCGATGTAGGGCATCAGGCTCAAGATGCCGGTGACGGCGATGGCCACCGCGAGCCAGCGGTTGCCGTAGCGTCCACGCACGAAATCGGCGAGCGTGATGTAGCCGTGGCGATGGCAAACGCGCCACAGGCGGGGCATCACCACCATCATGTAGGGGTACACAAACACGGTATAAGGCACCGCGAAGAAGCCCATCGCTCCCGCGCCGTAGACCGCTGCGGGAACGGCGATCAAGGTGTACGCCGTGTAGAGGTCGCCTCCGATAAGGAACCACGTAATCCACGTCCCGAAGCTGCGCCCGGCAAGGCCCCACTCTTCGAGCGAATGCATCCCCGCAACCGGTCGGCGCCAGCGCGCGGCCCAGAACCCGGCCACCGTCACCAGCAGAAAGATAGCGCAGAAGACAGCAAGAGCAGTGGTATGCAGAGGCATAGAGAACAGCGCAAGTCGTGCCCATCCTACCAGCACTGGGAAACTACTTGAGCCCTGGCCCACTCTCGCTCCACTCGTAAACCACAATCCCAAGATCGCCGAGCATCTTCATCGCGGCCTCCGTCGTGCGCCGCACCTCGGGACGCGCCCCCGCTGGAATTTTGTGCGCTTCCTCCACCGCCGCCACGCGACCATAGGGCCACGAGCCACGCGGGACCGCGCGGAGCGCGTCGCCCAGTTTGTCGAGCGTGACGTTCAGGTTCTCACGCCGCGCATTCAGGGGACGCATCAAGCCCCCAACGCCGATGTCGGTCGGGTTGGCGTCGGCAATCATCACGTGGATCGTCACCATGCCGGCTTGAATTGTGAGGTACGGGTTCTCCCACGCGTCGAGCGAGTGGACAGCGAGGTAGCGCGACTTCGAGGGTGGAGGAATCAGTTCCAATTCCTGGCGCTGGGACTCCACCTGATCGCGCTGTTGCGCGGCCGCCTTCACGCTCGTGCTTGTGAGCGGGGACGGGGCTCCATGGCAACCGGAGAGCAGGACGACAACGAGCAGGACTGGAGAAAGGGAGTGGGCGGTCACTTGAACAGGATAACAAGGGGCAAGGACATGGATTGAACTCAGATGCGGGGTGCCCCATGTCCGGATTCTCGGACATAGGCTATTCAAGTCCAGCGACGGCTACTTTCCGGTCCACACGGGTTTGCGCTTTTCCAAAAACGCCATCACGCCTTCTTGCTTGTCGGCCGTGCCGCACAGCCGCCCGAAGATGTGCGCCTCGGCCAGCAGCCCGCTCTCGATGGACCCTCCATGCTCGACGGCTTCGAGCACACCCTCGACCGCCAGCGGCGCCATCGCGGCCATCGTGGCGGCCATCGCTCGCGCCAGCGCCATCAACTCCGCGGCGGGCGCGACCTGCTGCACCAAGCCCAGCCGTAGTGCCTCTTCAGCGCCCACGACACTGGCCGTGAGCATCATCCGCAGCGCAGCGCCTCGTCCTACAAGCCGCACCAGCCGCTGCGTCCCGCCGTAGCCGGGAATGAGGCCGAGCTTGACTTCTGGCATGCCCATCTTCGCCGTTTCGCTGGCGATGCGCAGCGTGCAAGCCATGGCCAGCTCGCAGCCTCCGCCGAGCGCGACGCCGTTGACGCAGGCGATGACGGGCTTGCGGCAGAGTTCGATGTGGCGAAACACTTGCTGCCCCCGATCCGATACGGCGCGACCGGATTGGGCGTCCGTCTGAGACAGGCCGCGGATGTCCGCGCCCGCCGCGAACGCGCGATCCCCAGCTCCGGTCAGCAAAATGACGCGAACATTTTCGTCCTCGCACAGCGCCTGAAACACGCGCTCCAAATCGTCGAACATCGTCGCGTTGAGCGCGTGCAAAACGTCGGGGCGGTTCAGCGTGACGGTCGCAATAGAATCCTCGACAGCGCACAGCAAAGTTTCGTAATTCTGTGTTGCGTAATTCATCGCGGCCCTCCCCGGCACATCAATGTGTGCTCATCAAGACGATACAATCGAATCCATGATCAAGGGAATGACTCTGGTCGCGCCAGTGGCGTCAGGCGACGCGTTCGACAAGCTCGCGGGCCTCTTCTCCGCGCTCGGCTTCGAGTCCGGCAAGGGCTGGACGGACGATGGCGGGCGCGGTTCCGCGTTCCTCGCTCCCGTCGGAAACCTTGAACTCGTCACTGGCCGCGCGCCCGCAGTTCCTCCCGTTCTGGTCGAAGTCACGCAACTCGACACCGTATACGAAGCGGTGCGCCAATGGATGTCCGCGCACATGCAGGCCGAAGAGATCGCGACCGAACTTTCTCGGATTTCAGCAACGCACTGGAACTCGAGGCTGTTTTCAGTATCGCTAGCCCCCGATTTGCGACTCGGTTTCTGGGAGTCGGACAACCCGCTGCACGGCAAGCCGCTGGCCCTCGAAGGCGACCTCTCCGCCTCGGGCATGAAGTTTGCGATCGTCGTAGCCCGCTGGAACGCGGTCATCACCGACCGCCTGTTGCAGGGCGCGCTCGATGCGCTCTATCGCTCCGGGTGCGCCAGGCAGGACGTTGAAATTGTGCGCGTTCCCGGCGCGTGGGAAGTGCCCAGCGCGGCCCGCACGCTGGCCGAAACCAAACGCTTTGCGGCCATCATCACGCTGGGCGGTCTGCTGCGTGGCGAGACGGCCCACTATGAAGCCCTCTACACCGAAGTCGCGCGCGGCATAGGCCAATCGCAGCAGGACACCGGCGTCCCTCATGCTTTCGGCGTGCTCACCTGCGAGACGCTCGAGCAGGCGCTTGACCGCGCCGGTTTGAAGGCCGGAAACAAAGGTTTTGAATCGGCGATCGCGGCGATTGAAATGGCGTCCATTCATCGCAAAATTGCGGGGAAAGTTTGATGGGCACGCGCCGCAAATCCCGCGAACTGGCCATGCAGATGCTTTTCCAAGGCGACCTAGGCAAACAGAAGCCGGACGAAGTCGAGAAGCTCTTCTGGGCGTCGCGCGACGATGTCGACGATGAGACGCGCGGGTTCGCTGACGACCTGCATCGCATCGCCACCACGCGCGAAGTAGAAATTCACGCGCTGATCGAAAAGTTCGCTCAGAACTGGCGCGTCGAGCGCATGCCTGTGGTCGACCGAAACCTCCTGCGCACGGCAGTCGCCGAAATGCTTGCCTATCCGAAGACGCCCGGCGCAGTCATCATTAACGAGACGCTCGAAGTGGCCCGCCGCTACGCCGCTCCCGAGTCCATCCACTTCCTCAACGGCGTGCTCGACGCCATCGCGCGGCATCTGTTTGAGGAGCGACTCAAGCTGTAGCTACGGCACAACCACCGGCCCCAGCAACGGGGTCCTCACCGGCACTCCCATGCCGATAAACTCGGTCAGCGTATTGCTCCCAAAGTTCGTCACCCACACGTTGCCGCTGGCGTCGAGGGCGATGGCAAATCCCTCCAGCAACTTCGCGTCCGCGCCAAAGCCGCCCGCCGGCGACAGCAGTGCGCCCGGCACGCTCGCCGACGCTCCGGCGAGTTGCGAGATCGACGGCCCGCGATAGTTCGTCACCCACGCATTCCCCGCGCCGTCGATGGCGATGCCCTGCGGATGGACCAGGCCGCCGCCCGTGTACCCACTCGAAAGGACCTTCCCCGTTGACGACAGCAGGCCGACGCTATTGTCGAAATAGTTGGAGACCCAAACATTGTCCGAGCCATCCACAGCAACGCCTGACGGGCTATTGCCCGTTACAAAACTTGTAAAACTAGCCCCGTTCGGCGAGACTTTTGTGATCGTGTCGCTCGATTGGTTGGCGACGAACCCATTGCACTTCGAATCCACCGCGATCGCCACCGGGAACGCAAATTGGTTCGTAGTGTATCCCAAAGCGCCGGAGAGTGGCGCCCCGCTATTGCTCAGCAAGGTCAAGTGCGAATTGCCATAGTCGACCACCCACGAAGTCCCGCCGGTATCGATGGCGATCGCCACCGGAAAATTCAATCCACCCTGCGTAAACCCCGTGCTCCCGGCCACTGATTGGCCTTGGCCGTTGAGCACCGTGACAGAGCCGAGGCCACCGTTAATGACGAAGGGACCCTGCTCGTTGGGAATCCAGGAATTGTCGCTCTGGTCGATCGCCAGGCCATAAGACTCCTTCAAATTATTGCCCGACACGCCTCCCGGAATCATGGGTTGTCCGGTGTTGGTGAAGAAGCTGGCCGCGGAGAAATAGCTCGCCACGCGCACGTTTCCCGCCGAGTCGATGCCCAGGCCCGAAGGCGCGTCCATGCCGCCGCCCGCGTAGGTCGCAAACATCGTCCAGTCGGAAGGCGCGACCGTCGCCGCAGGCGCGAAGACCGCCGCGCCTCGACTCGCCGCATAGAGCGCGGCCACGTTATTAGCTGGATGGCGCGCCACGTTCAGCACGGCATCGAGGGTATTCGACGGGACGCTGCCAGACACGCTGGCCGCCGAATAAAGCTGCGTGCAGCCGACCGGCGATACGACGCACGCATAGATCCCATTGGCCAGCGCGTTGAGTGTCGTCACAGAAGCCGTCCCCGTTGCGGGAAAGTTCACACCTGGCACAGCTCCCGTCGAAACGTTGACCAGATTGGCGACTGTCGCCGCCGCCAGCGAGAGCCCACTGAAGTTTGTCGCGCTCGCCCCCACATTGCCGCCGGGCGAGAGAAACTGCGCCAGCGCATACGCGCTTGCAACCGTCGTCGCTTCATCCACTACAAAAGTCGGACCGCCGGAGAGGGAGTTGCATGTGCCCAGCGGTGCCATAAGCACGATGCCCGTGTTGTTCGGCGTCGTAGGGCCGGCCTGATAGCCGCGCGTCACCACATACAGCGTCGAAAGATTGAACGGGCACGCATAGCCCGCTGGCACCGTCATCGACCCGGTCACGTCGGTAGGCGTGCTCGACGCAAACAATACCGTGGCCGTCGAGCCGTTTCCCCCATTGCCCGCCGCATACAGCGTAACGCTCGCCCCTCGAAACGGAACGCCCCCCGCCATCGCTTTTACCGTGAAACCAGCGCCCGCGAAGTTCGCCGTCGGAGTTGGCCCGGTCGTGCGCGCGACCGTGCTCTTACAGTTGCTCAGTTGGGGCTGCACAAGCGATCCGCCACTGCCGCATCCCGCCAATCCAGCAATCAGTACCAGGGGAAAGAGCGCAAGCGATAGAGTGCGAAGGTGGATCACGCAGCCAAGATTATCAGAGGGATGCTTGTTGCGAAGCGGTTCTCAGTGCAATGCCGACCCGCAAGCCCACAATGGGCGGCTACGGTTCGCGATACGGTCGCGTGAACACCGAAAGGTCCGCTCCCACCAGAAAATCCCGCAGGTTGCCAGTCAGTTGCGCGCGCGCCAGATCGGCCGCCATCGCCGTGTCCAGCGTTTCGGTGCGCAGCAGAACAGGGATGGGGCGCGACGGGCTTTGGCTCAACAGCGTGTACGTGTCCGGGCGGCTGTACACGAACCCGAAGTGCTGCCGCGAGGTCGAATACTGACCGCAGGTTGTGCCCGTGCACACCGTGGTCGCTTCGAGATATTGCGTCGCTCCATCGTTGAAGAACGACGCGCTGAAGCTGGTCGGCGCAGTCGCTGTGGGCAGCGCCAGGGCGTCGTGCCACAACCAGTCTTCTCCGCGCGCGGCATGGCACAGCAGAGTATCGTGCGCTCCCAGCACCGGCGAAATTCCCACTGCGACATGCGCTCCGCCGTTCGCGGGAGCGTAGTCGGCCCAATAAAAAATCAGCGGGCCGGTGACCAGATACTCGTTCCACGCGCGCTCCAATTTGTAGTCGCCCACCCGCTCGGGAAAGTGTCCCAGCGCCGTCGGATCAGTCAGCGCGCGCGGCGCATTGTGATTGCCCATCAACCCCCGCGCATAACTCACGCTGCCCACAATCAGCACTAACGCGAGCGCCGCGAAGCGCGGAACGAACGAGCGCGGAACGCGCCCTACCCCATCCGGCACAGCCAGCAGAGGCGGAGGCCGCAGCGTGCCCGTCGGACTCAGCCGCAGCACCACCGTAAACAGTAGTGTGGTCGCGAGCAGAAACAGGCAAGCCCCAATAATGTAGTCGCCCATCTCCGCGCGGCTTTGCAGCCAGTGAATATGCAGCGCGACGATGTAGTACACCACCAACACGCACAGCCGCACCAAGTTGAACAGATACCCCAGAAGCACAGCGCCCACCACCGCCAGAACGTGGAATTTCCAGCCAAAGCGGTACAAATATCCCGCAATCAGCGCGATAAAGCCCATCGTAATCGCCCCTCGGATTCCGTTGCACCCCGGCGCGATGAACATCCCGAAGTCGGGCGTAAACATCAGCCGCAACTGGTCGGTGGTCAGCGGCTGGCCCAGCAAGTGCGCGAAGCTGCGCGCGATCTTCGCCGAAGCATGTTGCAGCGGCAGATCGATCAGCAGGTTGAAGGCGTTGGGCACTGGATTGACGAACCACGTCAGCACAACCGGAAACAGCGCCGCGCGAAACAGGCGCACGCCCCCGAACAGCAGAACGGCCCCCGCCGTATACGCGAACGCCACCAGCGAGTGCGGCGGAAGGAAGACGGCCCACGAGGGCGTCAGGATGAATTCAAGAATCGCATGGTCGCGCAGATGCACTGCTGCAACGGTGGCCGCCACAATCGCCAATCCCCACCAGGTCCCGCGCATCTCCCAGCCCAGAGCGCGCCAGGCCCGCAGAATCAGCAACAGACTCACAATCGGGATCAGGCCGCCAATGGATTTAAGCGGGTCGGTCGTCCACAACGCCCACAGAAACAGGGCCGTTGAAAAAATGGCAAACACACCCGCAACCGAGATCCCGGTCGCCAGCCCCGCCGCCTGCGCCAACGACAACGACCCGCGCACATTCGTTCGCGCAGCAAGTTCCGTATCCGCCGTCGGCGCAAGCACAAACGGCGACTCAGGGGTTTGCGCGCCAGTAGCCAATGTTGGCATCAGCGGTCCCCTCGAGTCCTTCTACTTGCGAAAGCGGCGGCGCGCGGAAACGATGAACGCACCCGCGGTGCCGACGATCGCCAGCAATGCTGTGGGGTTCTCGGGAGAGTTGATACAGCCATTCTGGGCCTGCAGAGGGGAAGCGGCAGCGGCGAACAAAACGAATGCGGCGAGAAGGTAAAGGTTTTTCATGACGACCTCAGCACGAAAGTTATACCGGGCTGGAAAGGCTGTCAACGCTTTCTGTCCGGTTGTTTACCCTGTTTGGCCCAACACGGGAATGTCGCTCTTGCTGTTGCGTTTGCTCTTGGTTTTCTTTCTGTCGCTCCATAGGAATCTGCTGTTGCAGAGCGCCAAATTGCTTGCGTTCCGGATTTTTCCTGCGCAATCGCGTTACTTCGGAACGATTAAGGCGTTACCATTGTGGCTCGGAACGAGACACACGCGCCGTTCATTTGAGCCTCAAAGAATCGGAGAATCACCATGGCGTCGAAGAAATCCACCCCCGCTCCACAGCCTGTCGTACAACGCACCGTTCTACCGGGCAGCGAGAAATCTCCGCTTGTCCATCCAGCCGCAGAAAAGCCCGCGCGCGCAGGTGCAAACGTTCTTGTCTCGGTGGTCGTAAAGCGCAAGAACCCGCTCCAGGCGTCCCATTCGTCCGGCAAAGTGCGCCTCACTCACGCCCAGTACCGCCAGAACCACGGCGCCGACCCCGACTCCGTCAAGCTCGTTCGCGCCTTCGCCAAAGAGTTTGGCCTGTCCGTCCATCCCGATACCCCCGGCCCCGAGCGCCGCGTCGTTAAGCTCACGGGCACCGTCGCCGACATGCAGAACGCCTTCGGCACCACGCTTTCGCAGAAGGTCGTCGACGGCAAGACGTACCGCATCCGCCAAGGCAGCATCGACCTTCCATCCGAGCTGATCGGACACGTCGTCGCCGTTCTCGGCCTCGACAACCGCCCCCAGGCCCAGCCCCGTTTTCGCGTCCTCGGCGAAGACGGCGCGATCTCCGCCAACGCCGCGCAGGGTGGCGGCTTCGCGCGTCCCCACGCCGCCGGCAACGTCTCCTACACACCCGTCCAGGTCGGGCAACTCTACCAGTTCCCCCAAGGCGCTACGGCGTCCGGCCAGACCATTGCCATCATCGAACTCGGCGGCGGTTACAGGAAAGCGGACATCAAGGCTTACTTCAAAGCGCTTGGCCAGAAAGCCCCCAAGGTCACGGCCGTCTCTGTAGACGGTGGCAAAAACGCGCCCTCAAACGCCAACAGCGCTGACGGCGAGGTGATGCTCGACATCGAAGTCGCCGCCGCCGTCGCCCCCGGCGCCAACATCGTCGTCTACTTCTGTCCCAACACCGACCAGGGCTTCATCGACGGCATTGGCACCGCCGTCCATGACGTGATCCATAAGCCCAGCGTGATCTCCATCAGTTGGGGCGCGCCGGAATTGCGTTGGACGGCCCAGTCCATGAACCTGCTTGACGCAGCCTGTCAGTCGGCGGCGGCTCTCGGCATCACCGTCACTGCGGCCTCGGGAGACAATGGGGCGACCGATGGACTCACAGACGGCGCCAACCACGTCGACTTCCCAGCCTCCAGCCCGCACGTTTTGGGCTGTGGTGGGACTAACCTACAGAGCGCCGGCTCTACGATCACGTCCGAGAGCGTGTGGAACGGCCTGCCGAATAACGGCTCGACGGGCGGCGGGGTCAGCAACTTCTTCCCGCTGCCTGCGTGGCAAACGGGAGCAGGTGTTCCGCAGCCGAGCATTGCTGGCGGGGGCAGGGGAGTTCCCGATGTCGGGGGCGACGCCGACCCCGCCTCCGGTTATCAGGTTCGTGTCGACGGTAAGAATTTCGTCATTGGTGGCACCAGCGCAGTGGCGCCACTGTGGGCCGGTCTCATCGCTCTGGCGAACCAGCAGAATGGAAAATCCGCAGGCTTTATCAACCCCGCAATATATGCCGCGAAGGCCAGCTCTGCCTTCAACGACATCGTCTCCGGCAGCAACTACATCGGTACGCCCGTCGGCTTCAAGGCGGGCCCGGGCTGGGACCCCTGCACTGGCCTCGGCTCACCCATCGCGCCCGCGCTGATCAAGGCCGTCAATCCGGGAACGACACCGTCCGCTCCGCCCAAGCCGAAACACAAGCCGAAACACAAGCCAAAAAAGAAAGCCGCCGCCAAAAAGAAGTCCAGGTAGTTCGCAACCCTTCGCGTCTCCCGGCAGATGCCCATACATCAGCTTCTATCGCAATGGATGGGTCTTGCGGAGCGACAGCTTCGTCGCAAGACCTACGTGTTATTACTGCCCATCCAGCCACATCTTCAACTTCGGCTCTTGGGTCTCGCGCAACTGGATGCAATCGTTGCTCGCATCATAGGCCTGCTTCAACGTGCGCTCGGTATTTTCAACCGGATGCGCGGCGAAGAACGTCTGCACCTGGTCGCGTTCGGCGACCGTGCAGAACGACCCGGTCGAACCCACCAGGCCCGCGCCGGAACTCGCCGTCAGTTGCGCGTGGACCTTGTCCCAATTTTCGCGAACATAGTCCCACGCCTGCGCGCGCGTCGCCGGATGGCGCAGCAAAGACGCGATAATGACCCAACTGTCCTGATTCCGCACTTGGCCGGAGACGGCGTACTCCAGCGTGCGCTTGACCAGCGCCGGGTCCTCAAAGTCGCCCAGCATGTGCAGCGTTTCCCCCTGCAACGATGGATTGGTAGAGTTCTGGCTGACCTTCTGCATCAGGTCGTAGAAACTCGCATTGCCATTCTTCGCGGTCAGCGCGACCGAGGCATCGGCCAGCCCGGGATCGCTCGCGTCTTTACCCGTAAACAGCTCAGTCGTGATCTTGGTCGCCTGCTGGAGCACCGCCGGATCGTCCGCCGTGCCAAGCACGTTGAACAGCAGCGCTCGCCGCTCCATGTTTTGCGCGGACTCTTTCTTGTCGTGGCCGCCAAGTGCGGCATAGATCGGTCCAAACTGCTTGCGAATCACCGCGTGCAATCGGCGGCTGTCTTCGGGCGTTGCGATGCGCTGGTCAAGACCTTCGACTTTGCCCAGCGCAATGTCCAGCACATTCGCATCGGGATCGTTCTTGAGCGCGAACACCAGGTCGAGATAATCGCCGACCGAGCCTTGGCCGGCCTGCATCAACGCCCAGCGGTCGCCGACAAACCCGATGCGCTCTTCCGGCGTGAACTTCGTCTCGATCGACGCCGTAATCGCAGCGATTTCCTCGGGCGAATAGGCGGTGCGAAAGTAGCCCTTGCTCCCGGCGTTGATATACACCGGCACGTCCGTGCCTGCGCGCCGCAACACCCCATCGGTCGCGGGAGTAATCAGCGAGCACTGCGGCGCGGCGTTCGTCTTGAAGCAGATGGGCAGCGCCCAAACCGCGTTTACGTCATGCGTCTTTTGCCGCAAGGTGAAGAAGCGGTCTTGCGCAATGTTCAGTCCGCTCAGCCCGTTGCCGCCCACCGCCGACACCGTCAGCAGCGGCACGCCCGGCTGCGTGACGAAGCTCTCCATGATCCTGTCCACGGGCTGATGACTGGTCGCGGTTTGCGCGTTCCAAAAGTCTTCCGCGGTCGCATTCGCATAAAGATGCGCTTGCAGATAGTTATGTACGCCCTGCCGGAAGACCTCTGCGCCGACAAAGTTTTCGACCATGCCGATGACCGCGCCGCCCTTTTGGTAGGTGATGCCGTCGAACATCTCGTTGATCTGCGCGGGCGTTTCAGCGGTGGCACGAATGGTCCGCGTGGTGGTGCGAGAGTCCTGCGCCATCACGCCGTCGAGCGTCGCGGCTGTGTCCTCCGCGAGGCCCCACTCCGGATGCAGATGCTGCGCGGTCTTGCCCTCCATCCAGGTCGCGAACCCTTCGTTCAGCCAGAGATTGTCCCACCACTGCATGGTTACCATGTCGCCGAACCACTGGTGCGCCATCTCATGCGTCACATCGGCGAGAACATTTTTCTTGGCGTCGATGGACCCATGCTTGTCGTCGACCAGCAGTCCCGTTTCGCGGTAGGTGATGCAGCCGAAGTTCTCCATCGCACCGGCTTCAAAGTCCGGAATGGCGATCATGTCGAGCTTGGGCATCGGATAGCGAATGCCGAAGTAATCGTTGTAGTAATGCAGCGTCTTCTTGGCTTCATCGAGCGCGAACCGGGTTAGCTTTACCTTGTCGGGCGTCGCGCAAACCCGTATCGGCGTGCCGTCGCTGCTGCTCTTGGAACACTTAAAATCGCCGACCAGAAACGCGACGAGGTACGTGGACATTTTCGGCGTGGTCGCGAAGCTGACCGTGTGCTTGTCGCCGTCCTTCTTGTCCTTGATTTGATTGGTATTGGAGATGACGACATCGCCCTTGTCGACCGTCAGCGCAATGTCGAACGTAGCTTTGAGCGCGGGCTCGTCGAAGCTCGGAAACGCGCGCCGCGCATCGGTCGATTCAAACTGCGTGACCGCATAGTTGCGCGCCTTCGTCTTCGACAGATAGAAGCCGCGCAGCTTGTCGTTGAGGATTCCCGCGTACTTGACCGAGAGCGTGGACTTGCCCGCGGGCAGCGATTCGGCGAACGTAAACGTCGCCTGCTCCTTCGCGGGATCGAATGCGACTTGCGCGCTCTGGCTGCCGCTCATCACCGATGCAATGGTCAACTCGATCGCATTGAGTGTCACCGTTTTCGACGGCGCGTCGAGCACCACATCGATGGTCTCATCGCCGCTGAACGTCGCCGCCTTCAGGTCCGGAGTCAGATGTAGCGAGTAGTGCTCAGGATGGACGTTCGAAGGCAGGCGTTGAGCGGTCGCGAAGCTGGTTGCGGCGGCGAGAAGAACAAGTGCGATGAAGCGATTGAACATGCGGAGGCCTCTGAGAGAGTTTACGTGGAGCGATGCTTTTGGCGCTGCTACTTGGACATCTGCCACCAACTTATGTCATTCCGGCCGAGGCCTCTTGGAATTGTCCCCTCGACCGGAGGTGGCGCATTGCCGCCGCAGTGGAGAGATCGCAGCATTCGTTCTCGCGTCTACCCGGCATTCACCGAAGCCGCGCGCTCAGAGCGGCCCGAAAGCTCCGCCGCCCGCGCTTCCGCATACGCCGCCGCGCCCAGCAGAGCGCACCTCTGGTCGAGAATCACACGCACCGGCATGGATTGCAGCAGCGGCGCAAGCCTTCCCTTGTCCAGAAAAGCCTGCACAAAGCCCCCGCTTTGCAGTGTTTTAAGCGTCTTTGGAGCGATTCCGCCGCCCAGATAAATCCCGCCCATCGCCAACACTTTCAGCGCTACATTGCCGGCCTCCGCGCCAAAGGCGGCCGCAAACATCCGCAGCGTCTCGAAACAAATTTCGCTCGAACCGTCTTCGCCGCACTGACCGATGACGGCGTTAGGGTCCTCAGAGGCCAGACGGTCGCGCAACCACTGCGGCTCCGGCATCTTGCGGTCGTCGCGCAGAAAGGCGTAGACGTTCTGGATGCCCAGGCCGGAGACCACGCGCTCGAAACTGACGCGGCCCCTAAGCCTACGGCGCAGATAATTGAGCAGGTCGATCTCTTGCTCGGTGCGTGGCGCGAAGTCGCAATGGCCGCCCTCGGAGGGGATGGGAAAATGCGTACGTGTCTTCGCGTTCCAGATGAGCAGGCACTCGCCCAGACCCGTGC
This sequence comes from Terriglobales bacterium, assembly GCA_038205325.1. GTDB lineage: Bacteria > Acidobacteriota > Terriglobia > Terriglobales > Acidobacteriaceae > Granulicella. The sequence continues at coordinate 12,633 of JBBRCA010000044.1, forward strand.
CCGCCGACACCAGGCCGCGATGGCCGACTGCCGCAGGATCGCCCTCGTACAGCGTGAATATGCTCTCGGCCGAAAGCTCGGGGATGCCATAGCCGTTGGCTTCAAGATCGTTGATCAAGAAAATATGTTCGATCCCCAGCGAAACCTGCAGGTCGCGCGCGTCCAGCGTCCAAGGCAGGTTGGTCAGCTTGAGCCGTCCATCGCGCACCGGCCCCGGACAGCCGAAGCACGCCGCGACGATCTGCGCTTTTTCGGCGGGGTCGGGGAGGAAAGCCTTCACGACATCGTCGAGACACATATATTCCGAGGCCGGAAATTTGTGTTCGCGGACCGGCAGCAGGCGGCCGGCGTCGAAGTTGTATAGCGCAAGATGAACCTTCGTTCCGCCAACATCGCCCGCCAGAATCATTCCAACTCCAAGCCCTAGATCTCCAACGTACCCACTCTACGGCTTCCATGCGGGGTCGTAAACACTTCGGTCGTCACGGGCAACTTCGCAGCGGCAATTTCATCGAGCATCAGCAACAGCCTTCCGTTCGCAGGACGAATCAGTTGCGCGGGCAACCGCTCCGGGTCGCGCGGCCCGGTCATCACTTCGGCAAGCACGTCGGCCTTCTTCTCGCCTTCCATCTCAAACGCGACCTCCGCACCCTGATTGATAACAGGCCATGTGAGCGTGATGCGCCACGCATCTTTCTGGGGCACGCGATTGGCGACGCACAACCGCCCAATCGCGTCGATCGCGTCGGTGTGCGGGAACAGCGAAGCGGTGTGACCGTCGTCGCCCATGCCCAGCGTGACTAAATCGAACGCGGGCGACTCCGCGCCTTCGAGCTTCATGCTGTTGCGCAGGTAGCTTTCGTAACGGTTCGCCGCCTCTTCGGGATCAAGTTCGCCTTCCATGCGGAAAATATTCGCGCCCGGCAGAGGCACTTTGTTCAACAGAAGCTCGCGCGCGACACCGTAATTCGACTCCGGATGTTCAGGCGGAACACAGCGTTCGTCCACCCAATAGAGAAAGAGTTTGTCCCAAGGAACGGTCGCGAGAAAGGGCTGGTTTGGGTCGGCGAGAATTTTGAACGTGAGCTGCGGGGTGCTGCCGCCAGAGATTGCAATCCGAGCGACGCCACGGTTGGCCACAGCCTGCTCGGCGCGCGACGCTAACAGACGCGCGGAGGCCATCGCCATCTCTCGCGCGGTCGGAAACACCTGGTAGGTCACAGTCACAGGACGCGGCATGAAGTCTCTCCACAAATTTATTTGTCATTACGGAGGGATTTGCTTTTCCCGTCGGACAGCAAAAGCAGATACCTTCGCTAGCTACGGCTTTTACAGCTTTCTCCACTTCCGTCCATCGCGGTGCATCAGCTCATCCGAACTCTCCGGCCCCCATGTGCCCGCGGCGTAATTGGGGAAGTCCTTCACCGGGTCTTTGGCCCAGGCTTCGAGAATCGGAGTCATCAGCGTCCAGGTCGCCTCCACGCCGTCGCGATGCGCGAACAACGTGCCATCGCCCAGCATCGCATCCAGCAACAGCCGCTCGTAGCCGTTGGCCGAACTCGCGCCGAACGCGTCCGCGTAACTGAAGTTCATGTCCACTGACGTCATCTGCATGTTGGGGCCGGGCACCTTCGCGGCGAAGCGCAATGCGATGCCGTCGTCGGGCTGAATGCGCATCGAAATAACGTTTGGTTCGATGCCCTTGGCGCCGTCCTCTGCGTCTTTGAATAGCCGAAGCGGCGGCTGCTTGAACTGGATAGTGACTTCGGTCACGCGCTTGGCCATGCGTTTCCCTGCGCGAATGTAGAACGGAACGCCCGCCCAGCGCCAGTTTTCGATCTCCAGGCGCATGGCCGCATAGGTCTCGGTGTGGGACTCGGGATTCACACGTTCTTCCTGACGATAGCCAACGACAGACTGGCCCGGCTTGCCATCCTCGGTCCCCGGCCCGTACTGTCCGCGCACGGTGTCCTTGGGGTCGATGGGTTTGATCGCGCGCCACACCTTCACTTTTTCGCCGCGCATGGCCTCTGCCTCGAACGAGATCGGCGGCTCCATCGCGATGAAGCTCAGCACCTCCATTACATGGTTCTGGATGACATCGCGCAGCAGGCCGGCTTGCTCGTAGAATGGCCCGCGGCCCTCAATGCCGATCGACTCAGCCGCCGTGATCTCGACGTGGTCGATGAAGTTGCGGTTCCAGATCGGCTCGAAGATGCCGTTCGCAAAACGAAAGACCAGAATGTTCTGCACCGTCTCCTTGCCCAGGTAGTGGTCGATGCGAAATATCTGGTCCTCGTCGAACACCTTGTTGACCTCTTCGTTGAGCGCCTGCGCGGACTTCAGGTCGTGGCCGAAAGGCTTTTCAATAATCGTGCGCACCCAGTTGCCGGACCCTGGCGCGGGCTTGTTCATGCCATGCTTGCCGAGCGAACTAACGATGTCGGAGAAGTACTCTGGCGCGACGGCCAGATAGAACAGCCGATTGCCCTTGGTCCCGTATTTGGCGTCCATCTCCTCCAACTTCTTCTGCAAGCCCTGATAGCCTGCGTCGTCGTCGAAGTTGGTGGCGAAGTAATGGATGCGCTCGACGAACGGAGCCAGCTTCGGGTCGTTCTCTTCAACGCCGCCACCCTTCACAATGCCGTCCTTCATGTCCGGCGCAAACGTGTCGCCCAACGGGCGGCGTGCGACACCTAGCACCGCAAAGTCCTCCGGCAAATAGCCCGATTGCTGAAGGTGGTAGAGCGCAGGCAGCAGCTTTCGCTTGGTCAGGTCGCCGGACGCGCCGAAGATGACCACAATGCACGGGTCGGGGTGGCGGGCGAGCAGCTGGCTGGCCTGCACCGCCTCGGGCGAAATATTTACCTGGGTGGTCGACATCGTGCGTTTCTCCCTCGAAAACTAATGTTAGCTTTTCTTTACGTCGTGTCCGCCGAATTCATTGCGCATCACCGACAACATGCGGTCGGTGAAGTTGTTTTCCTCGCGCGAGCGCAGCCTTCGAATCAGCGATTCCGTAATGACAGGCGCTGAAACATTCAGATCGATGGCCTCGTAAACCGTCCAGCGACCTTCACCGGAGTCCGGCACGAAGGCCTCCAGACCCTCGAGTTCGGGGTTCTTCTTGAGGGCGTCGGCGGTAAGGTCCAGGAGCCATGAGCGCACCACCGAGCCGTACCGCCAAATCTCCGAAATCTGGGTCAGGTCGAGGACGAGCGCCTTCTTCGCCTTCATGATCGAGAAGCCCTCGGCATAGGATTCCATCATGCCGTACTCGATGCCGTTGTGGATCATCTTGACGAAGTGGCCCGAGCCCGCGGGACCGACGCGGCCCCAGCCGGTGGTGGGCGAAGGCGCAAGCGCTTCGAAGACGGGGCGCAGAGTTTCGACCACATCCGCATCGCCGCCAATCATCATGCTGTAGCCCTCGGTAATCCCCCAGATGCCTCCCGACGTGCCCACGTCCACGAACTCGAAGCCCTCCGGCTTCAGCGCATCATGACGCTTCTGCGAATCCTTATAGTTCGAGTTGCCGCCGTCGATGAAGATGTCGCCTTTCTGCATCATCGGCTTCAGTTTGGCAATCGTCTCATCGACGGGATCACCCGCAGGCACCATAATCCAGATGGCGCGCGGCGCGTGCAGATTCTTCACCAGGTCTTCCAGCGAACTCACGCCCATCGAACCTGCATCGGTCAAACGCTTGACCGCGTCGGCGGAGAAATCAAAGCCGACAACTTTGTGTCCAGCCCGGCGCAAACGCTCGGCCATGTTCCCGCCCATCTTGCCCAGCCCAATCAGTCCCAGTTCCATGGTCGTACCCTCGTTTTCTTTTCAAGCGTGTCGTGCTGCTGTTTCAGTGTCTCAGAAAGTGAATAGTGAATACGATGCTGCGGAGTCTAAAACGTCGCAGCTTGGACACGTAATGCGATTTTGCTCAACGACGTACAGCCGCTAAAGACAATGCCAAGGCTCGACTGGACTGCCCAGGTTCGGAAAGGGGCACGGACGCGAAGAATGTTCTTGACACCGGGTTTGGCGGCGGAATATTGTCCTCATTAATGTTCTGAAAATTTTGTGCCGGGTGAAACAAATGCTCCATCGTTCCAGCCCGGGGCGTGCGCGGGGACATGCCCCGGAAACGCACTTTTGCTCCGCACAGACGGGCTTCGCGCGCGCGGTGATGCCCGCGGTGGGGGCGGATGTGTGTAGACGCATGCACAGATGCGTGCATAATGGATTCTTATTTTTACGAACCGGTTTGATAATCACCAGCATAGGGGCCTTTTTCAAAAGGGCCCGAGGCAAGCGTTCGCAACGAACATGAAGTAACGAAAATTTTGGAGGCAACACGATGACACGACGCGCAGGATGGATGAAGGGCTTACTCTCGACGGCCCTTGTGGCGACGGCAATGATCGCCGCACAGGCCCAAGACACGACAGGAAGCATCAGCGGAACCATTACCGACAGCAGCGGCGCATCCATCAAGGGCGCTACGGTGACGCTGACCAACACCGACCGCGGCGCGAACATTCGCACGCTGACAACTGACGGTGCCGGCTTTTACACGGCGACGACCCTTCCTTTAGGGACGTACACCGTTAAGGTAACGGATACAGGCTTCAAGAGCGAGACCGAGACGGGCCTCGTGTTGCACGTCAACGACAAGCTCACCGTCAACAAGCAGATGGTTGCCGGAAGCTCCAGCCAGGAGATCACCGTTACTGCCGACCAGGTGCAGTTGAACTTCCAGGATGCGGCGTCCGCAACTCTGATCAGCGGCACGCAAGTGCGCGAGCTGCCGTTGAACAACCGCAACTACGAACAGCTTGTGTCGCTGCAGCCCGGCGTATCTTACGGTGGCGGCGACCAGCTTTACATCGGCCTGTCCAATCCGGCGGGTCAAACCAATGTCGTCAGCTTCTCCATCAACGGCAGCCGCAACAGCTCCAACAATTGGACGCTGGATGGCGCCGACAACGTGGATCGCGGTTCGAACCTCACGCTGCTGGCCTACCCCAGCGTGGATGCGATCGGCGAATTCAAGACCCTGCGTGGAACTTTTTCGGCGGAGTACGGACGCAGCGCCAGCGGCCAGATCAACGTCGTTACCAAATCCGGCACCAACGCATTCCATGGCGGCGCGTATGAGTTCTTCCGCAACAATGTCTTCAACGCCACTCCTTTCAATGTCCTTAACAGCGTTGCCGGGAGGAAACGTCCGGTGCTCCGCTACAACGATTTCGGATTTACCTTCGGTGGCCCGGTCTGGATTCCAAAGGTCTACGACGGACGCGACAAGACGTTCTTCTTTTACTCGCAGGAGTTTCGCCGCGTCATCACATACTCTACGTTTACCAACTCTGGCGTTCCCACTCTGGCAGAGCGTCAAGGCAACTTTGGGTCCGTTCTGATTTGCACCTCGGTCAATCCTACGAACGGCACTTGCAACAACACCGGCACATCGCAAATCAACCCCGCGACTTTCTCTCCGCTTGCGAAGGCCTACCTCCAGGACGTCTTCGCCAATGTGCCAGCGCCAGGTGGATCGGATGGGCATACGCTCGTCACCCTGCAGCGCAATCTCTACAACCAGACGCAGCAGATTCTCCGCATCGACCACTCTTTCGGTCAGAAGTTGAGCGGGTTCTTCCGCTTCATCAACGATAAATTGCCAACAGTAGAGCCCGGCGGTCTGTTCAGCGGCACAGGTTACCCCGGCGTACAAACCACAGCCACCAACTCGCCGGGACGTACTTATCTTGGGCACGCCACGTATGTCTTCAATCCCAGGCTCTTGATCGATGGGGGCTATGCGTATTCTTCAGGCGGCATTATCAGCGACCCGATCGGGCAGGTGTTGTCCTCCAACTCACCGGACATCAAGCCAACCCTGCCTTTTGCCAATCAGGTCGGACGCATTCCGGCATTGTCTTTCAGCGGCGCTCAGGGAATCGGCGGGTTTGGGCCGTACCGCGACTTTGATCGCAACCACAACGGCTTTGTCAATCTCTCGAAGACTCTCGGCCAACATTCGGTGCGCGCGGGCGTCACCTACAACCACTATCAGAAGACGGAGAATGCGGGCGGCGGCAATCAGGGCACGTTCAACTTCTCCACGAACGGCGCGATCCCCCTGTGCAACAACAAGGTCCCCCCCACCAACCAGCCCTGCACAACAAACCCCACGCAGGTTGCTCTCAACTACCAGCAGTCCTTCGCCAACTTTTTGACCGGTTTCGTCAACAATTTCAACCAGACTTCGCTGGACTTGACACCCAACGTGCAGAACAACTCCATCGAGGCCTATGTCCAGGACGACTGGAAAGTGATGCCTCGGTTGACTATAAATCTTGGCGTTCGTTACTCCTATTTCCCCCAGCCAGTGGACAAGAACAATCTGTTGACCACCTTCGACCCGACGTTGTACATCGCGGCGAATGCGCCGACGCTCGATGCTAACGGGTTCCTTTGCATTCCGGGAGCTCCATGCACGGGCGGCGTAACGCCCAACCCGGCGTACGACCGGCTCAACGGCATCAGCATCAACGGATCGACCTCGCCCTACGGTGCCAAAGTGGGCCGGGCTGACAGATACAACTTCGCGCCTCGCGTCGGTTTTGCCTATGACATTTTCGGCAACGGCACGGCGGCACTGCGCGGCGGATTCGGTATCGCCTACGACACCGCGCTCTACGGCATCTACGAACAAAACACCTTCGCCAACCCGCCGTTTTTGCAGTCTCCCAACATTCCCAATACCAGCTTCGACAACCCGGCTGGCGGCACGGCGAAGCTCGTCGTCAATCCGATCTCGCTGCACGCCACAGCCCCGAACTTCTCCACGCCATACACCGAGCAATACAGCTTCGATCTACAACAGACCCTGATGCGCAATCTGGTCCTGGATGTCGGCTACTTTGGAGAAGCCGGGAGAAACTTGATTGGAATTGTGGACCTCAACGAGGTGCAGCCCGGAGCTTATGTTGCCGCTGGCCTGGGCACGGGAACGCCGCCGGTCATCAACTCGGGCAATACTCCCAGCCTGAACCGGATCAGGCCGTACAAGGGATACACTGCGATC
>JBBRCA010000045.1:0-19096 GCA_038205325.1 Terriglobales bacterium
GCTCGCCGCACCGCACAAGACCACTTCTGCGCCTCCCGCATCATTCCCCATTACGAAAGCTACTATCAGCGCGTCCTTGACCAGTCGCGCAGTTAAGTCCCCTAACGTGGGGTGCCGTAAGAACCGCATATTAACCCCACAGATGCCCTTCCCGACTTCTCCCCCATCTAACCCCTACCGAGCATTAAGCTCAGAAGTGTGGCATACCCGTGCCGCAGGAGGACACCCGTGAAAATCACCGCTCCCGCTCTTATCGGCGGCACATTTCTGATCCTGGCCGCACAGGCTTTCGCCCAGACTTCCGGCACGTCGCATCCCGAGGCGCTCAACGACGACATTACCGTTGTGGCCCCTCAGAACTCCACCGTGACCGTGATTACGCCACCACCCGCACAACCGGCACGCGTCTACGAACAGCCCATTCAGCCCCGCGTTTATCAAGCGCCAGTCCGTCCCATCGAAACCGATCGCACCACGTTCCGTGCGCGTGAGGAAGACCCCGATGCCAACATCGTCACCTCTCTTCCCTACACCGAAAACGCGCTTTCCCCAGGCACACTGCTGCGCGCCCGCCTAATCGGTCCGCTCTCAACCGATAACACCAAACCCGGTTCCCATTTCATCGCCACGCTCACCCGAAACATCGAGCACAATGGCAGAGTCATTTTTCCTGTGGGAGCCTCGCTCGAAGGTCGCGTGACTGAGGTGCACGGAGGCCACCGTCTCGGCGGTGCCGCAGCCATCCATCTCGAACCCGAGACGGTCACACTGCCCGATGGCACGCTCTACCGCATCAACGCGCAAATCATCGACCTCGATAGCGGCCACAACACGCACGTCAACGATGAGGGTACGATCCTTGGCAACGACCACACGACGGGCCATGTCATCACGCTCGCCGCCACCACCGGCGGCGGAGCCATCGCCGGGGCCGCGCTGGGCGGCGGCGTAGGCGCGGCGGTTGGAGCAGGCGTCGGTGCGGGCGTGGGCACTGTCCTTTGGCTCCGGCAAGACCGCCAGCAAACGCTTCCCGAAGGCACCGAGCTAGTCTTCAGCCTGAGTCGCCCCATGTATCTCACGCCCTATATAAAGTGACCAATTACAGAGGCAAGCGATGCGGGGTGCCCAACATCCCGATTTCCGGACATGGGAGGAAATCGCTCAAAACGAATCCTTCACATTTGCCAACTGACGCTTCCAATTCTTCTGGTTGCGCCGATAGCTCTTTTTGAGGTCGTCGAGGACACGCTGAAAATCTGCGTTTCCCTGCATCCCCCGCCATGCCGGATTCTTACTGAACCACGGATAATTCTCGTTGCCCAGGTAAATCGAGCGGCGCAGCCAGTGCAGCGCCTCGGACGCGTCGCCCTCCACGGCGAAATAGGTCGCCAACCTATAGGCCATTTCGCTGTCCGCCTCCGCTGCTGAAAGCGTTTCCTCGAGAATGAAGCTGGCCGCTTTCTGCCGCTCGCCCATCTGCACATAGCACATGGCGATCGTCGGAAAAACAATGCGCAGCGAAGCGTCGTCTTGAATCACATTCTCCAGCGTTTCTACGGCCCCCGCGAGTTGTCCTTCGCGCATCTGCTGGTACCCCAGCGAGATTCGCAGCAGCGGCTGCTTCGGCTCCAGCGTCAAACCCTTGCCGATCTCATCGCCGGCCAGCTCAAGCTGATTCTGATACTGGTAGACCCTGGCGCGATGGTTGTAAACCACTGCGGCGTTCGACGGATTCAGTCGCAGGGACGTATTGAACTGATCGAGCGCTTCCTCATACATGCCATCGATGCGCAGCGTCATCCCGGCGACAAGATGCACATTCCAGTCATTTTTCGCGGTCTGCAGCAGATGCTCAATCCCATGCCGCGCGCTTTCTTTTTCGCCGCGCGACAGGAGCATGTAGATCCGGTACAGGTTCGCTTCTACCGATGAAGAATCGAGAGTCAGTGCGCGATCGAACGCGCGCCTGGCCTCCAGCACATGCATCTGCCCGCCCAGCCCATGCGCCGCGTACTGTAAATGCGTGATGCCCAGCCCTGTCCATGCGGGCGCGTATTCGCCGTCGCGAGCCACCACCGCCTCGAACAGCGATCGCGCGCGATCCAGGTCTTCGCGGTTGCCGGTGCGCGCCATGAACGACGACAGCAGCGCGCGCGCCTGCAAATATTCCTCCGAAGCATCGTGCTGCAACGAGGTCTCACCACCCGTCGAGACTTCGAGTTCCCCCACGCCGTGCAGTTCAGCGAAGACCTGATCGCATACTTCGCTCTGCACCGCGATCAGGTCGAACGACCCCACGTTGATCGAGCCACCGGTCCTCACGCTCTGGCCAGCAACATCGAGCAACTGCCAATTTAAATCGAAGCCCTTCTCCGAACGCAGAAAACTTCCCGCCAGCACAAACCGCACCAACAGCTTGCGCCCCACGCTCAGCGGATCGAGCTGTTGTGTGGCAACGTTCATCAGCGCGCTCGACGGCCGCACCACCAGCGACGGAACTTTCGCCAGCCGCGCCGCCAGCGCGTCCGCCAGCGCATAGCCGTACAAGCGCGTCGCATCGGGCGCCCCGAGATTTCTAAACGGAAGCACGACGATGCTGTTCTGTCGAGTGGTAACACCCGCGCCGCTCTCGCGAAATCTCTCCGCCAGCATGGACAAAATCCCGGTCGAGCGCTTCTCCTCTTCGGGCGTCTCCATGTCCAGCCGTTGTTGCGCGGGCATGTTCGTGGCGCCCTCCCCCGGCATCAGGATCGAATCCATCTGCAACGACTTCAACACCGTCTTGAGACTTTCGCGCACGTCGGCAGCAGAACTGAAACGCTCCGCGGGCTGCTTTTCCAGGCAGCGCAGAATCACGCTTTCCAATTCAACTGGAATCTCCGGAACGATCTCCCGCAGCGACGGCGGCGCGGCAAACTGGATCGCGCGAATGCTGTGTAACTCCTGCGCATCGGGCCGGTGAAATGGGTGCCGCCCACTCACCAACTCATACAGAATCAAACCCAACGCAAAAATATCGCTTTGCACGCTACTCTTCCCGGTCACGAATTGCTCCGGCGCCATATAGGCGATCGTTCCGCCCCGCGCGGTGTACGTCGCCCCCGGCAACGGCGTCATCGATTCCGCCGGCGCTGCGGAGTCTAACTCCGTTTGCTCGCGCTTCAATTGCCGAGCCAGTCCGAAATCTAAAATCTTGATCAAGCCTCCATCCGTGAGCATCACGTTCGCGGGCTTCAAATCGCGATGAAATATCCCCAGGTTATGCGCGGCCGCCAGACCGTCCGAAATCTGTATCCCACTCGAAAGCACAAGCTGCGTGCTCGCCGGCCCCTCCGCAATCACCTTGTCCAGCGACTTTCCGGGGATGTACTGCATGACGATGTAAGCCTCGTCGTCGGCCTCGCCCACCTCATAAATCGAGCACACATTCGGATGGTCGATCGCCGAAGCCAGCCGCGCTTCGCGAAGCTGGGTCGCACGAATCTGTTCCAACGTCTGCGTGCCGCGCTTGAGCAACTTCAGCACCACCGGTCGCTGCAGTAGCGTGTCGTTGACCAGAAACACCACACCGCTCCCACCCGAGCCGATCTTGCGAACGAACTCATATTGCTTGATGACGCGGCGCTTCATACCCCGATTATTGCAGCTTCGACGCGCATTCAACGTAAATCCCTCGCGCACATGGGGTACCATTGGGCGCGTGAAGTCCGTGTTTATAGGAGCGCTTGATCGCATAAGCTGGATTCGTAACACCGCAGTTGGCATCGCACTGGTACTTTGTTGCGCTAATGGCTTCGCACAGCAACCGGCCGACGCGTCGCAACCCATGCCCGGCATCGGCAACGCCTCCATCGACATCTCGAGCTCCAATCCCGACGCAAAAATCTGGTTCAACTAGGGCCTGAACCTGCTCCACGATTTCTGGGACTACGAGTCCACGCGCGCTTTCCAGCAGAGCATCAAAGCCGACCCCAACTGCGCCATGTGCTGGTGGGGCTTATACCAATCGGAGAGCTTCCGCGACAACGATACAACCAAAGCCAAGCAGTCTCTGGCGACCGCGAAGAAGCTGTCCAAACACGCCACCGAGCCGGAGAAGTTGTACATCCAGGCCGCTGTCCAGAGCGAGGACCATCCCCGCAAGTCATCCAAACACGATGATGACGACAACGCCCGTCATAGAGATTCAAACGAAACTAAGACCCTGCGCAAACTCGTCGCCATGAATCCGCTGGACGTTGAAGCAAAAGTATTGCTCGCCGAGTCCATGCTGAACGGCTTCAAGAAAAATGGCGACCCCAAACCGGGCACCGTTGAAGGCCAGGCGACGCTTGCGCAAATCCTGGTCGAGCACCCCCGACGACTCCGCCGCCAATCATTTCTGGATCCACGCTGTCGAACCCGGCAACCATCCCGAATTCGCCCTCGACAGCGCGCGCAACTCGCCGTGCTCGCCCCGGCGAGCGGCCACATGGTCCACATGCCCGGCCACATTTTCTACCGCACTGGCGACTACGAGGCCGCACGCATTTCTTTCGAGCACTCCATGAACGTCGACGAAACGTACATGCGCGACCACCACGTCAAGGCCGACGACGACTGGAACTACGTTCACAACCTCATGTACCTCATCGCGGACCTGCTCGAAGCAGGCCGCGTGGCCGAGGCGTCTCAAATGTCAGCGAAGCTGAATAGCGCCCGCGGAGACACTCGCGCCACACTGTACGTCTTCAGCACCCGCGACGGCCTCACGCGCCTCAACGTCGCCCTGCCCGTCGTATTGCGAGCGGGCGACTGGGCCCAGACTGCTGAAATGCTCGAAGTCAGTGCACCGGACAAATTGCTTACGAACCTTGTCTGGCTGCGCGGCACTTTGCTCGAATACGCGCGTGGCATGGTTGCGCTCGACGCGGGCAACACGCCAGAAGCCGCAAAGCATCTCGATGCGCTCAACGCCGCGCTTAAAGTCAAGCCCGAAGAAAAGACAATGGCTGGGATGCCGATGCCGGGGGCATCCAGCATGGACATGGAGAAGGATGCTGCCCACAGCTTCATGGACGTCGCGGCGCTTGAGTTGCAGGGCGCTCTCTTGACCGCCCAAGGTAAGCCCACCGAAGCCGACGCCGCTTTCCAGAAGGCCACCGCGGCGGAAGCGGACCTCGGCTACCGGGAACCGCCTTATTACATCCGTCCCGTGGGCGAAACGCGCGGCGATGCTCTGCTCCGCGCCGGACGCTTCGCCGACGCCAAACACGCCTACGAAGACGCGCTCAGGGAACGTCCAAACTCCGGCTATCCGCTCTACGGTTTGGCGCGCGCCAGCGCTGCCGCCAAAGATAGCGACGCAGCCACGGCGGCCTACGCTCGCCTGCTCGCCGCCTGGACCCATGCCGACGCCGACCTCGCGCCGCTCCGCGAAGCCCGTCGCTGGATGCAGAATCATGCGATGCTCACAGCAGAATGAGCGCAATCCAAGACAGCCATTCACCGCCTCCCTGCATCGAAAACAAAGAAATTATGGGCCCGAATATCATGTATCACGATCTACGTCTCCGAGGAATTGCATGACGCCCACAGTTCTATTGCTTGACGACAATGCGGTCCAGGCCGCGACTCGCCAAGCCATCCTCAAGCGGGCCGGCTACTTTGTCATCGCCGTGCTCAACCCCGAGCGCGCGCTCGAGCAGTTTCGCAACGACGAGTATCCCGCAAAAATCGACCTCGTCATCACCGACCACATCATGCCCGGAATGAACGGCTCGGAGTTCGTCCGAAAGCTGCGCGACTTCGCGCCGCACGTGCCCATCCTCGTCATCAGCGGCATGGAAGAGGCCGAAGCGGAGTATGAAGGTCTCGATGTGCACTTCCGGCTCAAGCCCTTGCTCCCCGACCACCTGCTGGCCATCGTGCATACTCTCGCGCGCCAGACCCAGGGCGTCTCAGGGTAAGCTCCGCCGAATAGCGCACCCCCGCCTCGCGTCCCGCCGTATAGTTTGAGAGAATAGCGCTCAGGGGATTCGCTGCAATGTCTCATCCCATGCCGACCTTCGGCACCTTCTCGCTTCTTCTGGCTCTTGCCCTGTGCGTTTACACGCTCTTCGCAGGAGCGCTGGCGTTGCGCGCGCTTGCGACTGGGCGCGCCCTGGCCATCTCCCCGGAGCGCCTCCGCGAGACCGCCCGCCGCGCCGGCATCGCCAGCTTCATCGCCGTCACCTGCGCGGCATTCGCGCTGGTGTGGGCGTCGTTCACCAATGACTATTCGGTCGACTACATCCTGCATCACACCAACCGCGCGCTGCATCCGGCCTACAAGTTTTCCGCGCTCTGGTCGGGGCAGGAAGGCTCGCTGCTGCTGTGGGCGTGGCTGCTCGCGGCCTACGGTTTCGTCCTGCGACTGCGTCACAAGGTCGACGTCACTCTTTCGGCCTACGCCTCGACCATTCTCGCCGGCATCCAAATCTTCTTCCTGTTGCTGATCAACTTCGCGGCCCCGCCCTTCTCCATCGCGCAAGGTCCGCTCGCTCGCGACGGCTTCGGCCTTAACCCGCTGCTGCAATACCCCGAGATGATCATCCACCCGCCGATGCTGTACCTCGGATACGTGGGCTTCTCGGTGCCCTTCGCCTTCGCGCTCGGCGCGTTGATGATGCGCTACCCCGGCGAGAAGTGGATCCACATCACCCGCCGCTGGACGATGGTCACATGGCTCTTCCTCACCTGCGGCATCTGCCTCGGCATGCACTGGGCCTACGCGGTGCTCGGCTGGGGCGGCTATTGGGGATGGGACCCAGTCGAGAACGCGAGCTTCCTTCCGTGGCTCACCGGTACAGCGTTCCTGCATTCGGTGATGATGCAGGAGAAGCGCGGCATGATGAAGGCCTGGAACGTGTGGCTCATCTTTGCGACGTTCATGCTTTCGATTCTCGGCACGCTGCTCACGCGCTCCGGCATCGTCAGCTCTGTCCACGCCTTCGCGCAAAGCTCCATCGGAAACTGGTTCACGAAGTTCCTCATCATCATCTTCGTCGTGTGCCTGTTTACGTACTTCTATCAGCGCGACCATCTGAAGGCCGAGAATAAACTTGAATCGCTGGTCTCGCGCGAGTCGAGTTTCCTGTTCAATAATCTCATTTTGCTGGTCGCCTGCTTCACCGTGCTCTTCGGCACTCTCTGGCCCGTCATCAGCGAGTTTTACGATGGCAGCAAAGTCACCATGGGGCCGCCGTATTTCAATCGCGTCATGGTGCCCGTCGGTCTGGCCCTCATCCTTCTCACCGGCGTCGGCCCTCTGCTGCCGTGGCGTTCGACATCGCTGCGGGCGATTCGCCGCAACTTCATTCTGCCCTGCGTCGCCATCGTCGTCACCGCCATCGCACTGATGCTCTTTGGCGTGCGGCCCTGGCAGGACGACGAGGCCGCAGGCGGAATCTACGCCCTGCTCTGCTTCTCGCTGAGCGCGGGCGTCACTACCGCGATCGCGTCCGAGTTCCTGCGCGGCGCGGGCGTCGTTCGTACTCAATCCGGTAAGAACCTTTTTCTCTCCGCCATCACTCTCGTTCGCCGCAACACCCGCCGCTACGGCGGCTACCTCATCCACTTCGGCGTCGTTGTGATGTTCATCGGCTTGGCGGGTTCGGCGTTCAACCAATCCAAGGAACTCGAGATGGGCTTCGGCGACTCCATCCAACTCGGCCAATGGAAGCTCGTTTGTCAGAGCTACTCGCAGGACTCGAACGCCAACTACGACACCGACTTCGCGCTGCTCGACGTCTACCGCGGATCGAAGAAGATCACGCAACTGACGCCCGAGCGCCGCTTCTACACCGCATCGCAGACCACTTCGACGATGGTCGCCATTCACTCCACCCTGGCGCGCGACCTCTACGTCGTCTTTGAAGGCCGCAATCCGGAGACCAGCCGCCCCATCATCAAGGTCTTCCTCAACCCGCTGGTGAACTGGATATGGATTGGTGTCTTCGTCGTCATCCTCGGCACGGGAATTGCTTTGACGCCGCCACTGCTGCCTGTCGCTCGCCGCGTCGAAGCTACCGACCCGCAACTAGAAACTCAAACCTCAAAACTCATCCCCGCCAATGTCTAACCGTCTCCTTCAATTCCTCGCCGTCTGCCTCGTCGCCATCGCCATGCTCGGGGCTACGTCCCCGGACACGCGCGTCGAGCACCTCGGCCACAAACTCGTCTGTCAGTGCGGCTGCGGCCAGATCCTGCTGGAGTGCAACCACGTCGGCTGCCCCGTCTCTCCCGTCATGATCGACGAACTCAAATCGCAGGTCGCCGGGGGCGCCTCCGACACTTCCGTGCTCAACTTCTTCATCGGCAGGTACGGCCCCATCGCTCTCGCCGCC
Organism: Terriglobales bacterium; assembly: GCA_038205325.1. GTDB lineage: Bacteria > Acidobacteriota > Terriglobia > Terriglobales > Acidobacteriaceae > Granulicella. The sequence goes on from JBBRCA010000045.1 coordinate 8,367, forward strand.
CCCATGCGCGGCGGCTTCGACAACGTGGCCTGGATCGTCCCCATTGCCGTGCTCATCCTCGCGACCTTCGGCGTGGCCCTGGTCGTTCTCTTCTGGAAGCGGCGCAACGACAACATGGTTCCAGCGGTTCCGGGTGGTCCATGCTCGGCGACGGCCCTATCGTCGCCTATGATGGGTTCCACTGACACCGTCCAGGATCGTATCCGTCGCGACACCGACTACGAGAACTGGGGCGACAAGTAATGGACGCCCAAACCCTCATTGCTCCCGCAATCCTCGTCATCGTCTGCTTTGCCTTCGTCTTCTGGCCGCAGCCGAAGCTGGCTGTCGAGGTCGAAAAGACCCGCCTCGACTACCTTCGCGAGCGCAAGGACGTGGTTTACGAAAACCTACGCGACCTCAATTTCGAGTACCGCGCCGGCAAGTACCCTGAAGAGGATTATGCCGCTCAGCGCGGGTCGCTTGAAGCTGAGGCCGCTACTGTGATCGCCGAAATCGATTCCCTCAGCGGCTAGGCCCCCCACCCCCACCAAATCGCGCAAAGTCCGGAGAACACATGACTTAGGCTTGTACTTACAATGTTGCGGCAAGTGCAAAGTCTTGGAAATAAACGATCCCACCTGAGTTTTGATGCAAGGTCTGCAAAACAAAGAGGTTGACCGCAAATGACAATGCCCGGCTCAAGTGGCCGGGCGTTCCTTCGTCTGATTTAATTATAACAGGCGTGTCAAGGGAGATGGGCGAATATGGGAGGCATATCTTCTCAAACTATGTCTAAGAATCCGGACATGGGGCACCGCATTGCCGATGTTAGGGCAAGCAGATTCCCTTCGGGAATGGCAGAAAGAAAAGTAAGAGCAACGACAACGACAACTGCAACTGCAACTGCGACTGCAGATTCCTCCGCTACGCTGCGGAATGACAGAAAGAAATGCAACAGCACCGGCAAATGCAGATTCCTCCGCTGCGCTGCGGAATGACAATAAGAAAGGCATGGCAAATGACTACGAGTTGGGTTGAAGTATCCTTAGTTGTGCCCGCCTTCCGACGCCTTCTCCGTCTCGCCCCGCTCGCGCTGCTGCTCGCGCTTCCAGCGTTCGCAGCCGACCCTATCACCGGCGTCGTCACCAATAAGACGACCAACAAGCCCGCAGTGGGCGACGATGTTGTCCTTATCCGTCTGCAGCAGGGGATGCAGGAATCGACCCGGACCAAGACCGACTCGCGCGGCCGCTTCACGCTGGTCGTTCCCGACGACGAGCTCCACCTCGTCCGCGTCACGCATGACAAAGCCAACTACTTTCAACCCGCGCCTGCGGGCACGCAGAAGGTCGACATTGACGTGTACAACGCCGGCGCACACGTCAAGGGCGTGACGGGCGAGGCCGATGTGCTGCGCATCCAGACCGAGGCGGGCGACAAGACGCTGCGCGTGGTGGAGAATTTCTTCATCAAGAACGAGTCCTCGCCGCCCATGACGCAGTTCTCCGACCGCCCGTTCGAGTTCGCGCTTCCCGAAGGCGCGGTCGTCGACGGTTCCGCTGCGCTCGCCCCCAACGGAAGGCCCGTGCAGGCCGCACCCGTTCCGCTGCCGGAGAAGGGCCACTACACGTTCCTCTTCCCGATTCGTCCGGGCGAAACGCGTTTTCAGGTCACATACCACGTGCCTTACAACGGTAGCTTGAAGTTCACGCCGCAGCCCTCGATGACCACCGACACCCTCGCCATCATGCTGCCCCGCAGCATGGGTTTCAAGGCCGACACCGCCGTCTACAACCCGGTGACCGAAGAGCCGACGGCGCAGACCTACGTGGCGCGCAACGTTTCGCCATCGCAGGCGTTGGGGTTCACGCTCACTGGAGCAGGGCAGCTTCCGCGCGATACGCAGAACCCGGCACAGAGTTCCGGGACGCAGACCGCAAGTACGAGCCCGGCAGACGCCAACTCGTCCGCGGCTGTGGATACGAGTGGCAATCCCGACACGACCAAGTTCGGCGGCGGGATGGGCAAACCGCTCGACCCCGACGCCGACCACGACACTTTGGCGAAGTACAAGTGGTGGATACTCGGCGGTCTCGCCCTGTTGCTGGCGGGGGCGGCGGGGATCCTGCTGCGTCGCCCGGCGGTGGTTCCGGTGGTTTCTGCGATCCCTGCAATCGACCACCAGACGGCCTTGCGGCGAGCGTTGAAGGAAGAGCTTTTCGCCCTCGAAACCGACCGTCTGCAAAAGAAGATCAGCGACGAAGACTACGCCGCGCACAAGAATGCGCTGGACTTCGTGTTGCTCCGCGCGCTGACGCGTGAAAGCGCGCGCGGGAAGGAACCCGAGACGCGATGACGACCTTCTTCCGCATTCTGCGCCTGCTCTCGCTGGTCGCGTGGGTTGGCGGTTTGATTTTCTTCGTGACAGCGGTGACGCGGGTCGCCTTCGCGACCATGCCCGACGCGCACCTGGCGGGACTCATCGTGCGCGGGACGCTGCTGGTGCTGCATCGCATCGGCTTTATCGCTGGCGCGGTGTATCTGGTCTCCACGCTGACACTCATCGCGACACAGCGCGACAGTCACTTCGTGCGCGCACTCGAAGTGCTGGTGATGTTGGTCCTGCTGTTCATCACCGCCTACTCGCACTTCTCGGTGCTGCCGAGAATGGAGGCCGACCGGCTGACGCTGGGTGGCATGGTGGATACGAGAACGGCGGACGTGCCCGCGCATCGCCACTTCGATAGGCTGCATGGTTTGTCCGTGAAGCTGGAGGGGATGGTGTTGCTGGGCGGGTTGCTGCTGGTGTGTCTTGCGCCGCTGCCGCGAAGGGATGACCTCGACCGGATTCCGTTCTAAGGGGGTTACTCCACCGGCAGTTTGGCGCGGTAGCCGTCGCGGGCGATGACGGAGTACTTGAGAGGCTTGCCCTTCTCGTCGCCCATGCGCAGCGGTTTGCCTTCGTTGTCCACGAGGGAGACCTTGATCTTGCGGTAGGAGCCGTCGTTGGCATTGTTCGTCGGCCTGTACGTCAAAATGTACTGGTTGCGGATCGAGTCGTTGATCTGCCCGAAGATGTCGGGCAACGCGCCCTCAAACAACGGTTGAAAGCTGAGGCCGCCGGTCATCTGCGCGAATGTCTTCATCTCGTTGTCCGCTTGAAGATAGTCGAGCCGCGCGAGGGGCCCCAGGCGGCCGCGGGCGTCGGCAAGTTCTCGAACCAGGCCGCCTGTCGAGATGGTAAAGATCGTCACATTCGGCGTGGCCTTGATTTTGGCGAGGATTTTATCGAGGGTGAGTTTCGAAAATGTGTCGCGGCCGCTCGAAATCAGGATGACATATTTGCGGCCGTCGATCCGATTGATTCGGTCGAGGGTTTCATAGAGTGCGTCGAACTCATTGGTATCGGAAAAGCCCGGAATGACCAGACTTTGCAACGAACTGCGGACCAGTTCCTTGTTGTTGGTAAAGTCAGTGAGGATGTGCGTCCGCAGGTCGTAGGTGATGACCGCGATGTAGTCGTCGGGCTTGAGCGAGCGGAAGAACGTCGCCGAGGCGTTCTGCATGTCCCGGATAAAAGCGTAGGAGGTCGATGCAAACTCCAGCAGCATGACCGCCGTAATCGGCGTCTGGGCGACGCGGATGCTTGTCACCCGCTGCTGCTTGCCGTCTTCGACCACGAGGAAATTGTCGGCCTTGAGGCCGGGGACAAACTGGTGGGTCTTGTCGAGGATGACGTTGACGTTGAGGTTGACGATGGGGACATCGACGCGCAGGGAAAATATCTCGCCATCGGGGTTCCTGACCTTTTCCTCAGCAGGCGCGGGAGGGGCGACTTCGGTCGGCTCCTTCTTGCGGGGGAGGTCGATCTGGTTGTCGTTGGTGGGGCCGGGGCTGTCGGTGGTTGGAGGTTGCTGGGGCGGCGGGGGCGCGGGATTTTTCTGAGACCAGGCTTGGCCCGGAGCGAGGGCGAGAAGCACGGCAGCGGCGAAGAGGGTTCGCTTCATCAGCTTCAAGGGTTTCTTCATAGGGACGGACAGGCTCCTGCACAAACTCTTGCAGATTGTTAGACGAAATACACCGCCAAAGAGACCGCGGCGCTGAAGCAGGAGACAGCAAACAGGAAACAGCAGGATCCGGAATGTGAAAGAGGACACAATGGGCCGCTGGGGGGTGCCAGCGGCCCACTGCTTTCAAATAGCGCCTCCTATCAAGGGAAGCGACCGGTGGGGGGTCGACCCGACCGGAGGCGCCCCCATATTATCGCATGAAGCGGTATTTTTCTCATCCACTTCCTGCATCCAAAGGTTGGGTGAAACCAAGCGGTAAAAACTGGTTGTACCCTGATGACAGAGTCGTCCACGAAGCTGTGCGCGAACCTCTTATCGTGACGGCAAAGGGGTCTCTCTTAATGTCAGAAATTCATGGTTTGGCCACGCATGCCGCCGGCGCTGAACTGTTGCCCTACAAATACGATCCGGGCGCACTCGGAACAAACGATGTTGCGGTGAAGATCACGCACTGCGGCGTGTGCCACTCGGACATACACCTGATTGACAACGATTGGAGCACGAGCACGTACCCGTTCATCCCGGGCCACGAAATCGTCGGCACGGTGACGGAAGTGGGGCCTGGCGTTCGCGACCGCAAGGTGGGAGAGCGCGTCGGTATCGGGTGGCAGGCCGACTCCTGCGGCATCTGCGAGTGGTGCCGACGGGGCGAGGAGCATTTGTGTCCGCAGGCGCAGCCAACGTGCGTCGGGCGGAATGGCGGCTACGCCGATAGCATCCGCGTGAATTCACGCTTCGCGGTCCCCGTCCCCGAGGCGCTGGAGAGCGAGAACGTCGCTCCTCTGCTATGCGCCGGAATTACGGTCTACGCCCCGCTGCGAAACCACTTGGCGCGCCCGTCCTCGCGCGTGGGCGTGGTCGGAATTGGTGGGCTTGGGCACCTGGGAGTCCAATTTGCAAAGGCTTTTGGATGCGAAGTGACGGCGTTTTCGACGTCCAAAGACAAGGAAGCCGAGGCACTGGAGTTGGGCGCGCATCACTTCGTGAATACGCGCGAAACGGGCGCGCTGGCGAAGGTGGCAGGCCGCTTCGATCTGATGCTCTCGACAGCTTCGGCAGACCAGGACTTTCAGGGTTTTGTGGGCGCTCTCCGCCCCCGGGGAACGCTGGTGGTGCTGGGCGCGTCGCCGACCCCGCTGCAAATACAGGCGTTTAGTCTGACCGGCAGAGACAAGTCGATCGCGGGCAGCAACACGGGCAGCCCCGGCGACCTGAATGAGATGCTGGACGTGGCCGCGCGGCACAATATCAAGGCGGTTACGGAGGCCTTTGCGATGAAAGACGCGAACGCGGCGATTACACGGGTGAAGAAGAATCAGGTACGTTACCGCGCCGTGCTGGCAAATTAGGAACATTTGGCGTCCATTTGATGTACATTAAGGCGGTTTGAAGTCGCTTAAAACGGCTTTTGGGAGGCATCGCCGAGTGCCACGGGAAACCGCGATGGAAGTCGGAGTGCGGAGTGCCCATTCACCTTTCAAAAGGGCCGGATTCTCGGACTTGGTTTTGAGTAGGGCACAGTACGATAGCGGCAGATGCGATTTGAACTTTTCATTGCTGCGAGGTATCTGCGGGCGCGCCGGCGTCAGGCTGTTGTCGGCTTTGTGACGGCGATTTCCGTCATCGGCGTCGCTGCAGGTGTAGCGGCGTTGATCGTCGCGCTGGCTATCACCAATGGGATGAGGCGCGATTTACAGGAGCGCCTGGTGGGGGCGACGGCGCATGTTGAGTTGATGCGAACTGCGGGCGACGGCATTCGCGATTGGCGACCGCTGATGGCGCGGCTTGCGGCTGTTCCGCATGTGCAGGCGGTGGCTCCGGGGCTCTACGGGCAAGTGCTCATTTCACGCGGGCCGCGCTCCGGCGGCGCGCTCATCAAGGGCATCGTTCCCGGAGACGAACGCAAGGTTGGGGAGTTGCTGCAATCTGTCCAGCACGGATCTGCCGACGAACTTCAACCTGCGGCGGTACAAGGCCAATCGTTGGCGTTTCAGACTGTTCCGCCGATTGTGATCGGGCACGAACTTGCGCTCACTCTCGGCGCGGCGGTGGGCGATACTATCCTCATGACCAGCCCTCAAGGCGACCTGACGCCGCTCGGCCTGGTGCCACGCTATCAGAGGTTTCGCGTCGTGGGAGTCTTCGCGTCGGGCTTTTATCAATACGACTCCAGCTATGCTTTTATGCGTTTGGCCGACGCACAGAAACTGTTCTCGGAACCTGATTTGATCAGCGTTTTGAGTTTTCGCATCGACGACCTTTACCGCGCGCGGGAGGTGGGGCGCGTGATTGAGCAGGCCGCCGGACCGGGATTTCAGACGACCAATTGGATGGAGCAGAACCGTGAACTGTTCCGCGCACTCAAGCTGGAGCAGGTGGTGACATTTATCGTGCTGGCGCTGATCGTGGTCGTGGCCGCGCTCAACATTCTGATCGCGCTGACGATGATGGTGATGGAGAAGACGCGTGACATCGCCGTGATGATGAGCTTCGGGGTTTCGGAGGCGCAAGTGCGGCGCATCTTTATGCTGCAAGGTTTGCTGATTTCGACGATTGGGACGGGGCTTGGACTCGCGCTGGGCTATGCTGCGAGCGTTGCAGGATCGCATTTCCGTTTTATTCATCTCGATGCCAGCGTGTATTCAATCGACACTCTGCCGTTTGCGCCGCGGTTTACGGATGCGCTGGTGGTGGCGGGGGTTTCGCTGGGGATTTCGCTGCTGGCAACGCTTTATCCATCGAACTCGGCAGCTAGAATTCTCCCAGCGGAGGCTTTGCGGTATGAATAAGGAGAAGCCAATGCTGCAACGACTCCATTACGCCGAGCTCGCTCCTAAAGGCATTGCTGCGATGCGGCAGCTTGAGCACTATCTCAACACCGATAGTGCGCTCGAGTCCTCGCTGCTGGAGTTTGTAAGGCTGCGCGTTTCCACGTTGAACGGCTGCGATTATTGCATCCACGTGCACACCAGCCAATTGTTGAAACACCATGAGCCTCAGTCACGCATTGATGCGATTGCGGACTGGCGGGCTTCGGACGCCTTTACGCCGCGTGAACGCGCCGCTCTGGCCTACGCCGATTCGATCACCAACATCCAGCAGACGCATGTGTCGGACGAGGAGTATGCCGCTGTCACTGAATTTTTCTCCGGCAAAGACCTCGTCGATCTGACGCTGGCGGTCGCTTCGATCAATGCCTGGAACCGTATGGCGATTACATTTCGCGCCGAGTGGGACCCGGATGGCGGACGCACGCCCGTGCAAGCTCCGGGAACGAATTCAGCGGTGGACGACGATGGCGGCAAGGTCTCGGAAGACTGATGCCGGTTCAAATTGACAACGACGCGGTGCTACGAGCGGTTTCGCTGGAGAAGACCTATACGCCGCTGAGCGACGGAGTGTCGGGCCTCAATCTGTTTCGCGATCTTTCGCTCACGGTGGCCGCCGGAGAGATGGTGGCCATCGTCGGGGAGTCGGGCGCGGGCAAGAGCTCGTTGCTACATCTGCTGGCCGCGCTCGACCGTCCGACTGCGGGCGAAGTGTGGTGCGGCGAGACCAATGTGACGCGGCTCTCCGCGAAGGACGCCGCCGCCTATCGCAACCGCGATATTGGGTACGTTTGGCAATTTCACTACCTGCTGCCGGAGTTTACGGCGCTAGAAAATATTGCCATGCCCTTATTGTCACGAGGGGTGGGGCACAAGTCGGCTCTAACTGCCGCCGCGAAATGGCTGGAACGGGTGGGGCTGGGCAGTCGCGGTCATCATCGGTCTGGGGAGCTGTCTGGAGGCGAGCAGCAGCGGGTTTCGCTGGCGCGGGCATTGGTGACCGAGCCCAGGCTGCTGTTGGCCGACGAGCCTACGGGCGACCTTGATACAACGACCGCGGACGCGGTGTTTAAGCTGATTCAACAGCTTCATCGCGAGAGTGCGCTGGCCAGTGTGTTGGTGACGCACAATCTTGAATTTGCACGTCGGTGCGACCGCGTTCTGCGGTTGCGAGAGGGACGGCTGAACGCGGCTTAGGCCGCATAGCCAGAAAATACGGGGGTCCTTCGCTCTGCTCAGGATGACGGCGAGAACAAGCAACGACAACGGCAACGAAAACGGAAGAAGCAGATTCCCTGCGGGAATGACAGAAAGAAAAGCAACGGCAACGGCAACGGCAACCGAAGAAGCAGATTCCCTGCGGGAATGACAGAAAGAAAAGCAAGGACAACGATTGCGGCAACGGCAAAGGCGCGGTTTGCGACCGATTTCCCATAATCGCGTCCAATCTTGTAGAGTCTGCATGTCTCGCGATTGTCCAACCTGGCCTCGCGACAGATACACTGTATGCAACTGTCTGACTGCTGTAGGTTCGGCATTCAGTTCTTTTCGCCGCGGAGCAGCGCGGCGACGGCCCACGTTTCAAAACAGCCCGGCGCATTTACGCGGCGGGCGGCGGTTCGAAGGGGGAGCATGTTCGAACGCTATACAGAAAAGGCCCGGCGCGTGATTTTTTTCGCGCGCTATGAAGCGAGCCAGTTTGGCTCTCCTTACATTGAAACCGAGCACCTCCTGCTCGGCTTGTTGCGCGAAGATAAAGCGCTGACCAATCGCTTTCTGCGCTCGCACGCCACGGTCGAATCCATCCGCAAGCAGATCGAACAGCACACCACGGTGCGTGAAAAGGTTTCGACTTCGGTCGACCTTCCGCTCTCGAACGAGTGCAAGCGTGTACTTGCCTATGCGGCTGAAGAGGCCGAACGGCTCTCACACAAACATATCGGAACCGAACACTTGCTGCTCGGCTTGCTGCGCGAGGAGAAATGCTTTGCCGCTGAGATACTGCAGGAGCGCGGACTGCGGCTCGCCACCATTCGCGAAGAGTTGCAACGGACGACGCAGGAAAAGGCCCCGGCGCAGAGTTCCGGATCCAGCAAACAAGGCCGCAATCAGGAGCAGTCGCTGCTCGCGGAGTTCTCACGCGACCTGACGCAGGCCGCGGCGGACCAGCAGCTTGATCCGTTGGTTGGACGCGACAGCGAAGTTGAACGCGTGATCCAAATACTTTGCCGCCGGACGAAGAACAATCCCGTGCTGATCGGCGAGCCGGGTGTGGGAAAAACCGCGATCGTCGAGGGGTTGGCACAAAAGATCGCCGACGGAGAAGTGCCCTCTTTTCTGGCCGACAAGAAAATTCTTTCACTTGATCTCTCGCTGATCGTCGCCGGAACAAAATATAGAGGCCAGTTCGAAGAGCGGCTGAAGACGATCATGAAAGAGTTGATGGAAAATCAGAACTCGATCGTCTTCATCGACGAGTTGCATACGCTGGTTGGTGCAGGATCGGCGGAGGGATCGCTCGATGCGGCGAACATCCTGAAGCCAGCGTTGAGTCGTGGTGAGATTCAATGCATCGGCGCGACCACGCCCGCGGAGTATCGCAAGTCCATTGAGAAAGACCGCTCGCTGGAGCGCCGCTTTCAGGCCGTCAAAGTCCCGCCTCCGAATGAAGAGGACGCGATCAAGATCATCATGGGCATCAAGGAGAAGTACGAGAAATTCCATGCCGTGAGCTATACGGATGACTCGATCACTTTCTCGGTTTCGCACTCCAGCCGTTATATTCCGGACCGCTTTCTTCCGGACAAGGCGATCGATCTGATCGACGAGGCGGGCGCGCGCGTGAAGTTGAGGCAGACTTCGCTGCCCGAAGAAATTACCGAAGTCCAGAAACGCATTAAATTCATCGTGCATCGCATGGAGAACGCGATCGCGAACCACGAGTTCGAGAAGGCGCGATTCTACTCCGACGAGGAGCGCAAGGAGCGCGACAATCTGCGTGCGCTGCGCGAGAAATATCACCTCGACGACTCGTCCGCCGGCATCGTTACGCGAGAAGACATCGAAGACGTGGTGTCGCGCTGGACCGGCGTTCCGATCACTTCGATCAAAGAAGAAGAGACCCAAAAACTTCTGCGCGTCGAAGAAGAACTGCACCGCCGCGTGATCTCGCAGGACAAAGCCATCAACGCTTTGGCCCGCGCCATTCGCCGGTCGCGCGCGGGCCTCAAGAATCCCGCGCGACCCATCGGCTCGTTTCTTTTCCTGGGGCCGACGGGCGTGGGCAAGACGGAAGTGGCGCGTACGCTCGCGCAGTTTCTCTTCGGCAGCGAAAAGGCGCTCATTCGCTTCGATATGTCGGAGTTTATGGAGAAGCATTCGGTGGCGAAATTGATTGGCTCGCCTCCCGGCTATGTGGGTTACGAGGAGGGCGGGCAGCTCACGGAGCGGGTCAAGCGTTCGCCGTATTCTGTCGTCCTGCTCGACGAAGTGGAGAAGGCGCATCCGGACGTTTTCAACCTGCTGCTACAGGTGTTTGAAGATGGGCAGCTTACAGATGGATTGGGCAACACGGTCGACTTCAAGAACGCAATCATCGTGATGACGTCGAACATTGGCGCGCGGCACCTGATGAAGCGCGAGGGACTGGGCTTCCAATCCAGCAAAGACGAAATCGTGCTTGAAAAGATGCAGGAGATGGTGATGAGCGAGGTGAAGCGGACCTTCAATCCCGAGTTCCTTAATCGTCTCGACGAGGTCATCGTTTTCACGTCGCTATCTGACAACGACCTGATGCAGATTCTCGAGTTGCTGGTGCAGCAACTCAATACCAACCTTGTCCACAAGGCGA
>JBBRCA010000046.1:0-18832 GCA_038205325.1 Terriglobales bacterium
AGTCGGCCGTCATGCCATCCTCACTCTCAACAGCGCGAATGGCGCAGGTGTACGCATACGTCCGTTGATCGCCCATCACACCCACGGTTTTAATTGGCAACAGCACCGCAAAACTCTGCCACACCCTGCGATACAGCCCCGCGCGCTTGATCTCATCGACACAAATAGCGTCCGCTTCCTGGAGAATGGCAACGCGCTCGGGCGTCACCTCCCCGAGAATCCGCACCGCCAGCCCCGGCCCCGGAAACGGCTGCCGCTCGATAATTTCCTCCGGCATCCCGAGGTCACGCCCAATCCGCCGCACCTCATCCTTGAACAAGTCCCGCAGAGGCTCAATGAGTTTCAGCTTCATGTCCGCGGGCAGCCCGCCGACGTTGTGATGGCTCTTGATGACGTGCGAAGGCCCATAAACACTGGCTGATTCGATCACGTCGGGATACAGCGTCCCCTGCACCAGCCACGCTACTTCTTCTCCCGCGGACTTTTCCGCATCGAAAATCCGTTTGGCTTCGTCGTCGAAAACGGCGATGAACTCGTTTCCGATGGCCTTGCGCTTCTGCTCCGGGTCGGTCACGCCCGCGAGCTTCGCCAGAAACCGCGCGCTCGAATCGACGGCCACGACATTCAGCCCCAGGCCTTCGCGCATCGTCGTCTGCACTTTCTCAAACTCGTCCTTGCGCAACACGCCGTTGTTCACGAAGATGCACGTCAGTCTGTCCCCAATGGCCCGCGCCACCAGCACCGCCGCCACGCTCGAATCTACGCCGCCCGACAGCCCGCAGATCGCGTGCCCCGTCTCGCCCACCTGTGCGCGAATCTTCGCGACCGTCGTTTCGATGAAGTGCGCGGGCGTCCAATCCTGCTGCGCTCCGCAAATATCCACCGCAAAATTTCGTAGCAACTCCGTGCCATGTTTCGTATGCGCGACTTCAGGATGGAACTGCACGGCCCACATCCGCCGCGACTCATCGGCGATGCCTGCGATCGCATTCGCGGTCTTCGCCGTCACGCGAAACCCCGGGGCCAGCGTCTCCGCATGGTCCCCATGCGACATCCAGACCTCGAGCGTTTGCGGCAAGCCATGAAACAACGCCGCCGGATCGACCACCTCGACCTCGGCGTGGCCATACTCCCGCGCCGCCGCGGGAACGACCTTGCCGCCAAGATGGTGCGTCATGAATTGCAGGCCGTAGCAGATGCCCAGAATTGGCACGCCAGCAGCGAGAATGCCGGGGTCGGCCTTCGGGGCCGTGTCGTCATAAACGCTCGACGGCCCGCCCGAAAGCACGATGCCCCGCGGTTGTAGCGCAAGAATCTTTTCGAGCGGCGTCGTGCAGGGAAGCACCACGGAAAACACATTGAACTCGCGAATGCGGCGCGCGATCAGTTGCGTATATTGAGAACCGAAATCCAGAATGACGATTGTCGAACTGGCAATCTTGCTAGGCGTGTCCACCTGATTATTCTAGAGCGAATTCAAACCTGCCGAAGTGAACCTGCGGTTGCCGTTGCCGTTGCTTTACTTTCTGTCATTCCCGCAGGGAACCTGCCGTTGCCGTTGCTTTTTTTCTGTCATTCCCGCAGGGAATCTGCGGTTGCCGTTGCCGTTGCTTGTTTTTCGCCGTCATCCTGACCCAGAACGCAGTGAAGGGGAAGGGGAAGGCGCCCCGTATTTCATTCGGGGCGGTGACTCATTTCAACCTCCGCTGCTCAACCTCAACAGATCAAAAACCTGTCAAGCCCCCCAGCCTGTGCAAAACTCACAAAACCCCAGCCAACACAGGCGATTCCTCCCGAAAATACTTTGCTTGTTTATCCTCTGAATTTGATATTCTGTTAACAGCACCCAAAATAGCCAACACTTTAGCCTCCGCACTCTACTGTGGGGCATTCGCAACCCTTGTTTCTACAACCCTTGTGTTTTGAATACTTTGCACCGAAGTCCTTTGCTTTGAATACTTTGCAACAGGTCATTTACCCAGAGCCTCACATTCTAAAGGACTTCCATGCAAGGTACCCCAGGGGGGAGGGGGGGAGGGGGGTACCCTCAAGCCTCCACCCTCAAGCACCTCAACAAACCCCAGAGAGCACTCGGCCTAACGCACCCCATACGCCCTGCATAAGGCCAGGCAAGCCGCCAATCGCACCACGTGAAAGAAGTCCGAAGCGACCAGATAGAGCACCGTCACCACCGCCCACCACACCCACAGAAACCCCTGAGTTGTGAACGCCTGAAACGGCAGAGGCGTGGCCGAAAACACCATCGCCAGCACCACCAACGCAATTTTCACGATCCCCATGACGAGGTTGATTTCGATCAGCTTGCCGCGTAACCGCCCCAGCTCTGTGGCGGCCCGCAAACTCTCCCACGCACCTAGGCCGCGCAGCACCGCGAGCAGCGGGGCGATGCTCAGCACCCAACTCACCATCGCCCACGCCACGAAGATCAGCAGAGTCCCGACGATGACCAGCGCGAAGTACGCAACGAGCTTCGGCTCTTCGCCGCGCGCCGCGGGACCCGTGACGGCGACACCGCCGCACCACCTCAGCATCCACAACCACAGTGCAAATGTGGCCGCGAGAAACAGCACACGCACCGTGCCCAGCGCCATTAGCGTCGCGCGCCGTGCCGCAAGCGCCGGATCCATGCGCCGCAGCACCTCTGTGCGGCCTATCGCGGAGATCATCACCCACGCCGCCAACAACAGCGGCACCAACCAGCGCGCGACATCGAGCGCAGGAGGCAGCAGTTGCGCGAACACCTCCGCAAGCCGCTCCGACGCCGCAATGGGGTCCATGATGGTGAAGTGGTCGAGGTTGACAACGGCCGCATTCGCACTGCCCTGCGTCGCCGCCAGCCACACGTGCCACCCCTGCGTCGCCAGCAGCCACAGCGCGCCCAAACCGAACACCCACCGCCACAGCACTTCAAGCGCGATCAACGATGGCCTCCGCCACACCGCAGCCATCACATGCACGAAGGATTGGGTCCCGCGCACGTCGCCGCTCGCGCGAACGATTTCGTCGCTCACTTGGGGCACTACTTGACCACCAGATTCACCAGCTTGCCCTTGACCACGATGGTCTTCACGACCGTCTTGCCTGCGATTCGCGCAGCGACTTTTTCGTCTGCAAAGGCCGCGGCTTTTATCGTCTCGTCATCGGCGTCCGCTGCCACCTTTACGACCGTCACCAGTTTGCCATTCACCTGCACCGGAATTTCAACCACGCTTTCGCGCGCCAGCTCCGCATCGGCTTCCGGCCACGGTTGGCGTAAGAGCACACTGTCGTTGCCCATCTGCTCCCAAAGCTCCGCGGCCATGAAGGGTGCGAAAGGCGCGAGCAGCAGTATCAACGTGCGGGAAACTTCGGCGACAGTCCCAGCAGAAATCTCACCCGCATCGATGGCCGCTTCACGCGCGCTGATCTCATTCACCAAAATCATGATCGCGGCAATGCAGGTATTGAAGTGCCAACGTCCATTGAAGTCTTCCGTGATCTTCGCCACAGTCTGATGCAAAACCCGCAACAAAGTCCGACCAGCGTCGCTTTCCTCCGCGTTCTTCCTCGTTCCTTCCGCGCCCTCCGCGTTCGCTGTTGTTTGTTCTTCTTCCACTGCTGCCGCAAACTTCATCGTCAACCGGTATACCCGCGCCAGAAAACGCGAGATGCCCGCCACACCCTCTTCCTGCCACTCCAGGTCGCGGTCCGGCGGCGCGGCAAAAAGCGCGTACATGCGCGTCGCGTCCGCCCCGTACTTCGCGATCATCAAATCGGGGCTGACGATATTGCCCTTCGACGTCGACATCTTCGCGCCGTCTTTAATCACCATGCCCTGCGTAAACAGTCGCGTTGCAGGCTCGCTGTTGGCGATCAGGCCGAGGTCGCGCATCACCTTCGTCCAGAAGCGCGAATAAATCAAATGCAGAATCGCGTGCTCGACGCCGCCAATATACTGGTCGATCGGAAACCAGTAATTGGCCTTCGCGCTGTCGAAAGCCGCGTGTGCGTTTCGAGCATCTGTGTAGCGATAAAAGTACCAACTCGAATCGACGAAGGTGTCCATCGTGTCGGTCTCGCGACGCGCAGGCTCGCCGCACTTCGGACACGCGACGTTGACGAACTCAGGCACGCGCGAGAGTGGGCTGCCGCCCTCCTGCGTAATCTCGATCTTCTCCGGCAGCAGCACGGGAAGCTGGTCTTCGGGCACCGGAACGATGCCGCAGGCTTTGCAGTACACCATCGGAATCGGCGTACCCCAATAACGTTGTCGGCTCACGCCCCAGTCCTTCAGACGATACGTCGTGGTCTTCTTGCCGAAACCGTGCTCCTCCGCAAATCGCGCCATCTTGTCCTGCGCTTCTAGCGACGCTTCGCCTGTCCACTCCCCCGAGTCCACAAGCACGGACTCGGCTTCGTCTGTATATGGCAACTCCAGGTCGTCGGTGTCCAGATTCGGTGCAACCACGCGCTTGATCGGCAAACCGTACTTCTGTGCGAACTCGAAGTCGCGCGCATCGTGCGCCGGCACGCTCATGATCGCGCCGGTGCCGTAGTCGGCGAGGATGTAGTTCGCAACCCAGATTGGCAACCTCTCGCCGTTGAACGGATTGATTGCATAGCGCCCGGTGGAGACACCCTTTTTCTCGATCGTGCCGATATCGCCGGCTTCACGCGCCGCCTTCTGCTGCGCGATCATTTCATCGACCGCCCTGGCGAGAACGGCGTCCGTCTGCGCCCATTGCTTAATGAGCGCATGTTCGGGCGCAAGCTGCACAGACGTCGCACCAAAAATAGTATCCACACGCGTCGTGAAGACGGCAATGTGCTGCCTTTCCTGTTCCCTAATTTCTGTCCCCTGCTCCTTCGGTTCGGGGACGACATCGAACGTCACGCGAGCACCCTCGCTCCGCCCAATCCAATTCCGCTGCATCGTCCGCACTTTTTCCGGCCAACCCGGCATGGCGTCCAGACCGTCGAGCAATTCGTCCGCGTACTTCGTAATGCGCAGGAACCACTGCTCCAGTTCGCGCTGTTCGACAAGCGTGCCCTCATGCCGCCAACAGCACCCATCGACGACTTGTTCGTTGGCGAGAACGGTCGCGCACTTCGGGCACCAGTTCACCTTGCTCGATTTGCGGTACGCCAGCCCGCGCTCGTACATCTTGAGAAAGAACCACTGGTTCCAGCGGTAGTACTCCGGCAGACACGTGGCAATTTCCGTGCCGGCCCAGTCGTAGCTGAAACCCATGCGCCGCATCTGGGTGCGCATGGCAGCGATGTTCCCGAGCGTCCACTCGCGTGGCGGAGTGCCATTCTTGAGCGCCGCATTTTCTGCGGGCAGCCCAAAGGCGTCCCACCCCATGGGGTGCAGCACGTTGTAGCCGCGCATCCACATGAACCGCGCCAACGTATCGCCAACCGCATAAGTGCGCATATGCCCTATATGCAGTACGCCGCTGGGGTACGGCAGCATTTCGATGCAGTAAAACTTCGGCTTGCCCGCCGAGTGCGGCCCCGCGGCATAGAGCGCCGGGTCGGCGTCCCACCGCGCCTGCCACTTCGGCTCAATCTCGGAGGGCGTGTAGCGCGCGGCATTGTTATTTTCAAACTCTGGCATAGAGTTCATTGTAAAGAACCGCGCGTTCCAGCCTGAAAACCGCTGCAACCGCTTCTGAAGTCCCTACCCACATAATTCGTGCAAATTCCGCATGAATAAGGGCTTGGTAGCGTATTTACAGTGTAAGTCGATCGCTAAAGTCATCAAAACAGAGGTCCCAGACACCTGCTTCAAGCAAAGTTCTCAAAGCACGAAGTCTAAAATCCTGCTTTGCGACACGGCGCGAGATGATCCCCGCCTTATTAGAACCGCCGATGGCGGGCCAAACTGCTTTGATCCGCCGAACAGAACGAATTGATTTTACAATCATGTCAAATCAAATTTACAAAATAATCTGCTCACTCAGGCAACGCGACGCTGAGGGATTAAAGTTTCTAAAATCGTTCGAATTTTCGCTTGCTAATGAGTGGAGCGTCTGTATACGTTAGTCATAGGTTGTTTCAATTTCCTTTTCAGGTGATACCCAATGCGCATTTTGCCGTCTCTTTCACTCGCTGCTGCTCTAGTGATTCTTCCTCTCTCCGCTGGCGCGACAACCATATTCACCGACGGCTTCAACGCCGCTACGAACGTGGGGCTGTCCGTCACCACAACCGTGGGCAACTTCAACGTGGTCGCCCCCACCAACGTCGACCTGCTGGGTGGTAGCACCTTTGGTTACCTTTGCACGCCCACGTCCAGCCAATGCGTCGATCTCAACGGCTCAGGTGCCAATTCGCAAGGCATCATTCAATCGAACGTTCTGTTCGGACCCGGAAAATACCTACTCAGCTTCGATCTCACCGGCTCAGGCCGCGGCAACGTCACCAGCACGTTGGTGACCTTCGGAAACTACAGCCAGACGTTCACGCTAGCGTCCGGCGACACGACCACCGGTGACATCGACAATCTGCTCGTCATCGTCACCTCCCCGAGCTATCTTACGTTCAACGACCTGAACGGAAACGGCAGCAACATCGGCTCGATCCTCGATACGGCTGAGGTCGCATCAACTCCCGAACCGTCCAGTTTGATTCTGCTGGGTTCTGGAATCTTGTCCAGCCTTGGCTTCGTCGCTCGTCGCCGCAAGTAGACGATCCGCTAACCCGTTTCAGCCAGACGATCGGCTGACCCGTTCCAGCAATGTTTTGAAAAGGACTGACCCGCAAAGGTCAGTCCTTTTTTCGTTTGAATTTGCTTCGATCCGAGCTGAGCCTCGAGTCAGCCAGCCGAAAACACCCGTAGCGCCATAACATTGCGCAGCTCATCGCCTGGCTCATCCACGGGAGTTTCCGCGATGAAGGCCGCATGAGCGAAGCGCTCGTCGTGCAGCAGACGGCGAAACGTTTCCGCGCCGATGGTGCCCTCGCCGATGTGCTCGTGGCGGTCGAGCCTCGATCCCAGGGCGGCCTTCGCATCGTTGCAATGCCACACACGAACGGCGTCGAAGCCGACTGTCTCGCCGATAAGTTTCATCGTTTCGTCGTAACCCGCTTGCGAGACGATGTCGTAACCCGCGACATGCAAATGGCAGGTGTCGAGACAAACGTCGACCGGAGCGCAGGCGCGCAGACGCGCGACGAGCTCGGCGACTTGTTCGAGCGTCGCACCCAGCGAGAACTCCGCGCCGGGCGCGTTCTCGATCAGGATTTTCAACTTCGAGTCCCGCCACGGCAATCCGTCTATGGCGCGTTCGATGGACTGAGCAGCGAGCCGCAACCCCTCGTCGCGCGTGAGGCCTTTCCAACTACCCGGATGCACAACGAGAAACTCCGCGCCCAGCGCCAGCGCTTGCTGTACTTCTGCGCGGAAGGCGTCAGTGGAACTGTCGCGAATGCTTTCGGTCTGCGAGCACAGGTTGATCAGAAAGCTGGCGTGAATGACAAGCGGATGCACGTCGAACTCTTCGCGTAAGGCATTCAGTTTGACAACGTCGGAGGGCTTCACCGCGCCCGACTTCCAGGTGCGGGGGCTGGAACTGAAAATCTGCAGCGTGTTCGCGCCCGCATCGACAGCGCGTGCAATCGCCGTCCAGACTCCGCCGCTGGTGCTGACATGCGCGCCGATGCGTTTCTTCGCGGGAATCATCGTTTCAGCTTAATCCCTTCGCGATGCGGCGTGCCTCGCGTGTATGATTCGGTCAACTTCCGTCCCTCAAAAAAATAGTTCGAGAAAGCGAGTCACGCAATGCCTGCTCCGCAAAATTACAAGAACCATGTGCGCTGGGACCCGGTCTTTCACTTCTTCTGTGGCCCCGTCCTGCTGCTCAACGTTGTCGCCACCATTTGGTGGTACTCCCGGCATTACGCCCAGCACGCTCGCATAGGGTTGTGGCTGGTGCTGGTGTCGATCACGCTCCTTGTGTTGGCCGTGAAAGCGCGCTTGTTCGCACTCAAAGCGCAGGACCGCGTGATCCGGGTTGAAGAGCGGACGCGTCTGGCCGCGCTGGTCACGCCTTCCGAACTGGTCGAACTGGAATCGCTGACCCTGCGGCAGTATGTCGGGCTGAGGTTTGCATCGAACGCCGAGTTGCCCGAACTGGCGCGCCGCGCGGTCCGCGAGAAGCTGACGGAGAAACAGATCAAGGAAAGCATCGTCAGTTGGCGGGCCGACAACGACCGCGTTTAGGCCATCTCCGCAGCCTAGCCTGCGGCCTGTAGCGCGACGGGTGGAGCGGCGGCCGACACGGGCTGCTTCTTCGGGCCACGCTTGCGGGCGACGAGGATGCGGATGCGGTCCAGCATTTCGACCGGCGTACACGCGCCCTTGGGAAGGAACGCATCGGCGGACGCGGCACGGTCGAAATTGGTCACTGTGCCGGAAACAATGAGCGCGGGCAGACAAGGATGGAGCGCCTTGGCGCGGCGCACCAGCTCATTACCGTCCATCTGGGGCAGGATGAGGTCGGAGAGCAGGAGGTCGATCGAGCCGGGCAGAGCGGCCTGAAGCGTCTCCAGCGCGTCCGCAGCGCAGCTTGCGGAGACCACGCGGTAGCCGCGAGTTTCGAGCATGAACTTTCGAATGGACAGAACCTGTTCGTTGTCATCAACGCAAAGAATGGTTTTACGTGGGCGCATAGCTGATGGGTCTCCGTGCCGGTGTGCGGCTATTTTACGGGCCGTGCAAAAAGTTGTGGATAACTTGAAGCCGTGCCAAATGCAGGTGTGGATTTCAGGCCGAGCAAGAGTATGCGCGCCATTGAGGCACGTTAAAAGTCGAAGCTCGGCAAGAGCTTTGGCTGCGACCGCGGTACGGCTGCGCGTTTTGACGCAGGCGGGGTCGTATCCAGTCCTGGCGCGAACGCGCCGGTGCGTGGCTTACGTCGCTCCCGTGGAAGCAGGCGTTGGACGAAAAGCAAAGCTCTTCTGTCCGCTACCTGTTGGAAGCGGTGCCCCTGAAGTCCTGTGCGTGAAAACGATGCGCAACTGGGCCGCGGGTTTGAGAAAACACCGTCGTCCTGGCCGAACCGGTTGCGCTAAACAGAAGGTGCGGCGCAGCGGAAGGGTAGCGGAAGACGTTGTCGTTCTCTATTCAAATTGTGGGTAAAGCTGGCGAAAGTATTGCGTTGCTCGGGGTCATTCCTTTGCTAACGATTTGCCGAGCATAGGCGCGCGTACCGTTCGTGGCAACAGCGAATATTTAGCGAAACTGCCGCAAGATTGGACTAGCGCTTCCACCGCTCACTGTTAACATGCCGTTAACATTGAGGATTGTGCCACAGCACCTGTGGGAATCGTGGCCTTCACGACAGGAAAAACGATCCCGTTGCAACCGGAATGGTGCGGCCTCCGACCAGCACTTCGGAAACATGGTCGCCGACTTTCTTCGCTTGAGTCGTGATCAGACTTGGCCGCCGGATTTCGATGCCCTGCTCAATCACCGTCGGCGTCTGCGATGGCGCGAGGCCATGACGCACCAGCCACGAAATGCAGCAGCCCGCAGCAGAACCCGTTGCCGGGTCTTCGCCGCCGTAGAACTGCATGCGCGCATGCCAGTGCGGGCCGGTTGTGCTGTCGCACTGCACTGCCGGCGCAATGCAGTAGAAAAACTTTGCGTCGGACACGTTGAGGTAGCGCTGGGCCTCACGCTGCGCCATCTGCAGCCGCTTCGACACATCGAGTGAGCGCAGCGGCACGATGCAGAATGGCATGCCCGTCGACACGGTTTGCGGCGCGTGTTGCGGATCGAGATCGTCGACGCCGAGACCAATGGCGGCGGCGATAGCGCCGCGGTCGTGCGTCGTGCCGAAGATGGGATCGTTCTGCCGCATGGCACCACGCACGCCGAGCTCATCTATTGCTGCCCGTTCAAAGCGCACGGTGATGGGGCCGACGTCGAGCGCCAGTGTGATCGCGTCTGCGCCGCGCAATGCAGGATGGTTCCAATACAACCAGCTCGCCGTGCCGAGGGTCGGATGGCCGGCGAAGCGCAGTTCTTCCTGCGTCGTAAAGATGCGCACGCGAACGCCTCGCGACTCATCTTCTGCGGGCACGACGAACGTAGTTTCGGCAAGGTTGGTTTCGCGCGCGAGGGCCTGCATCTCGTCGCTTGAAAGCGAGCGCGCATCGTGAAAGACCGCGAGCGGATTGCCTTCGAGCGGACGCTCTGCGAAGACGTCAACGATGGAGTACGGCAGTGTGCGTTGCGGCATGGTCGGGCTCCCAAGGGTGTGTGCGCGGTTTGACACACTGCGGCCGCCAGCGTAGCTTGAAATCACCGCAGTGGGGCAAACCTGCCTTCCATGCTAGCGCGAGACGCGAGCGGCGGTCTCAAAGTTTGAAGCGATGACGACTGCGAACTCCATCTCGACCCTGACGCGCTGCTGTTGCAGCAGCGTCGCACGGATGGGTCGATGATGGAGTCGAGACGGTAATAGACGAAGAGCTCGCACTCAGGCCCACCCCAAGCGAAACCGCCGGGTGGGTCTTCTGCTTTCACTCTAATCAACACCTAAACAAAAAATAAAAGCGAGGCAAACAGATGTCACTCCGCATTAATGACGTAGCACCCGATTTCACCGCAGAGACGACCCAGGGCACGATCCATTTTCACGAGTGGATTGGCGACAACTGGGCTGTGCTGTTTTCGCACCCCAAAGACTTCACGCCCGTTTGCACGACCGAGTTGGGCGCGATGGCCGGACTCGAGGGAGAGTTTGCCAAGCGCGGCGCCAAGATCGTCGGCCTCAGCGTCGACCCGGTCGAAAACCACGCCAAATGGACCGTGGACATCGAAGAGGTGAGTGGACACAAGGTCAACTATCCGATGATCGGCGACCCTGAACTGAAGGTGGCGAAGCTTTACGATATGCTCGCCGCCGACGCCGGCGACACTTCCGAGGGGCGCACGCCAGCGCTGAATGCGCCCGTCCGCACGGTGTTCGTCATCGGGCCGGACAAGCGGATCAAGCTGCACCTCGCCTATCCCATGACGACGGGCCGCAACTTCGACGAGATCCTTCGCGTGCTGGATTCGATCCAACTCACCACCAAGCACAAGGTCGCCACCCCGGCGAACTGGAAGCTGGGCGACGATGTCATCATCACCGGCGCCGTATCGAATGAGGAAGCAGAGAAGACCTTTCCGGGGTTCAAGACGGTGAAGCCTTACCTACGGACAACAGCGCAACCCCGCTAGACTCGGTGCGCCCGCTCGCTTGCCCTCACGGCAAAAGCGCGACGGGCACACAATGGGCACCGATGGCGAAGCGGCTAACGCGCTGGTCTGCAAAACCAGTATTCATGGGTTCAAATCCCATTCGGTGCTCCAATTATTTCAAGCCGTGTAGCAACGGACGCCGTGAGAACACACGCTTCGCGGAAAGCTGCATGCGCCGGGGCGATTGTTACGAAAGCTGTCGGTGGCGGGTTGAGCCGCGTGAAGCTGGACGACTGAATGTCAAGTTGCGTCCGTATTGGAAAATAATCTAGCCGCGGGAACGAACAGTTGCGCGCGCTGCCCGGCAGTGAAGTAGTAGGGTTTGGTTGGCCGCGTTGGTAATGGATTCGCCACGGATTGAACCCATGTGCGTATTTCAGTTTCCTATGGCGTGCGCGGGCGTCTTCACCGTGCCGTTAAAAGGCGATGAACCTCAGAAAAAAGCACTCCACTATTTGCTTTGCCGTGCCAGTCATCGGATAGGCTGATTCACAGTGAGCTTCGTCCTGCCGCAAACAAGGCTCGCCGTGGAGCGACGTCAATGATTTGCGAGCGGTGCGATAAGACCTGTAGAAGGAAAACAACATGAATGTAAACGCAGCGAGTCGATCCACAGCCACGATGTACGGAAGTTTCGTCCTCTTCATTGCAGGCATGGGTGGGCTGCTCTACGGCATCGACGTTGGCATTATCTCCGCCGCGCTACTGTATCTCGGCAAGACGGTGAGCCTTACGCTCGGCGAGACCTCGCTGATCGTGGCGGCGGTGCTGGGCGGTAGCATGCTCTCATCGCTGGTTGCAGGGCTGCTCGCCGACTGGCTCGGGCGCAAACCGATGATGATTCTGAGCGCGTTCCTGTTTGTTGCCAGCGTCGTGCTCATCGTCCTGTCGCAGGGGTTCATCACACTCTTCCTCGGGCGCCTGCTTCAAGGGATGAGCGGCGGCGTCATTGCGGTCGTCGTTCCGCTCTACCTTGCGGAATCGTTAAACGCAAAGAAGCGCGGCAAAGGCGCGGGCGTTTTCCAGTTGATGCTCACCATCGGCATCGTCCTGGCAGCGGTCAGCGGCTTGTACTACGCGCACGCCGCCGAGACTGCCATTTCGGCGGCAGCCGGAAACGCATCGCTCGTTCGCGCGGCCCAGGGACATGCGTGGCGCGGCATGTTTCTGTCGATCATCTATCCCGGACTGATTTTCTTCGCCGGCAGTTTCTTCCTGGATGAGACGCCGCGATGGCTCTTTAAAAAAGGCCGAAAGGATGCGGCTTATCGCGCGCTCTGCCGCACCTCGTCGCAAGAAGAAGCGGCCCTGGAACTCAACGAGATGGAAACTCTCGCGAATACAAAGAGCGCCAGCACGGTCTCCGCCACCGCGGGATCGTTGCTGCAACGAAAATACGCGATTCCCTTTCTGCTGGCCTGCATCATTCTCGCCTGCAATCAGGCAACGGGCATCAATTCAATCCTGGCCTACTTGACGGTCATCCTCCGTCAGGCCGGAATGACCCCGCAGCACGCGACCCAGGGCGACCTCGCCGTGAAGGTCTTGAACAGCGTGATGACGCTCGTTGCTATCGCACTTGTCGACCGTCGCGGTCGAAAGTTCCTGCTGGTCATCGGAACGGCGGGAGTCATCGTCGCGCTGTCGAGCGCCGCGCTGATCTTCCATGGTTTCGAGGCAAAACAGATTGACGTGCGCGAGCAGATGCAGGCCCGCGTCCTCAACCATAGTCTCGATCTCCAGAATTGTGCCGGCCTCGGAAGTGCAGGCAATTTCGAGCAGCCTATGACGCTCACGGTGCTCTACAGTTCCGGGGGCGGCGGCGACAAGATAGCGTCTGCTGTCTGCTCCGACCCGTCGCCGATCATGCACATTGCTTCCGAACACGCCGACTCGGCGCAGTCGGACCTCGCCACGCCTGCGGCGTTCACCATCAGGCACGCCTTCTACGGTCCCATTCCCACAGAGAAAACGGGCTGGCTCATTGCCGCTTGCCTCGCTCTGTTTATCGCCGCTTTCGCGGTGGGACCCGGAGTCGTGGTGTGGCTCGCGCTCTCGGAATTGATGCCGACCCGCATTCGCTCCGCAGGAATGGGGTTCGCGCTGCTCCTGAATCAGGGCACGTCGACGCTGATCGCGAGCGTCTTTCTGCCGGTCGTCGGCAACCACGGCTATAGCCCCATGTTCGCGTTCTGGGCAGCCTGTACGGTCATCTACTTCCTGACCGCCGCGTTCTTTCTTCCGGAGACAAAGGGCAAAACCTTGGAGGAAATCGAAGCGGGCTTCGACAAACACGCAGCGGAAAAACTCGCCGCTCGCTAATTCATGGGACTGCCTGCCCGACGTGTATCAGACTACGGGGTCTTCCCACAGCAGCATCCGCACATCACGCAGGTTGTTGCCTGTCGGCCCGGTCTCGATCACGCAGCCGAGCGGCGCCAAATAGTTGTAAGCATCGAAGCCTTGAAAGTAGGCTTCGATTTTCATGCCAATCTCATCGCCGCGTTGCCGGGTCGTCGCATCGACGACCGCGCCGGCCGCCTTGCTGTTCCCATCGACGCCATCCGTCCCAGCGCTCAAAACGGTCGTCCCCGCCGCCAGTTTCGCGGCCGCGCAGTACAAACAGAACTGGAGATTGCGCCCCCCGATTCCCACGCGTTCCGGCAGCCGCACGGTGACTTCGCCGCCTGAAAGCAGGCAGACTTTCTTGCCCCGTTCACTCAGTCTCGCCAACTTCGCGAGCAGATACTTCGCCGCGTCCTCGTAGTCCCAATCGTCGCAACTGGAGTCGACGGTAACGTCGTAACCCATGCCGCTCGCGATGCGCTCTGCCTGCTCCAGGAAAATGGCGTTGCTCGACAACACAGTGACCGCCGCATTGCGAAACGCAGCATCATCAGCCTTCGGCGATTCTTCCAAGCCCGCTAACAAACACTGCCGTATCGAAGTCGGCAAGCGTTCGCGCAATCCATAACGCTCCAAGACCTCAAGGCACTCCGCGACCGTGCTGCTATCCGGCATACTCGGTCCCGACCCCAACGCGTCGAGCGCGTTTTCCGGTACGTCGGACACCAGCAGAGTGATCTTCTCGCGTGCGCCTGCATGAACGGCGAGCCGCCCACCCTTTACCTGCGAAAGATGCTTACGCACGCTGTTTATCTCCGCAATCGTCGCTCCGGAACCGATCAGCAAGCGATTCAACAGCGCCAAATCTCCGAGCTCGATGTTGTCTGAAATCGGCAACTCAAACATCGCCGACGCGCCGCCGGAGATGAGAAAAATCACCAGCGCGTCGTCCGCGCATCGATTCAAAATATCGATTGCCGCCCGCGCCGCCGCGATGGAATCGGCGTTCGGTTCGGGATGTCCTCCGCGAAAGTAGAGAATATCCGTGCTCATGCGTTGCGGCGACGCTGGCGCGCTAACAACCGCACTGCGCCTTACTGCTTCTGGCAGCAGCGCGTTGATCGCATCGAACATCGTCGCGCCGGCTTTGCCGATCGAGACGATGCACACCTCGTCGTACCGACTCAAATCATAGTTCCGCCCTGCGACCGAAAGCCGTACGCCTTGGCATCGAACGCCGCGCTCCACCGCCGCAGCAACGGTAGTCGCCTGAAGCGCGCGCAAAAAGATTTCCCGAGCGGTTTCCGCCTGACGTTTTGCCTTGTCCACGATCATGCGAACGCCCCATTGTCAACAACACTCTAGCGTAAATTGAAAGCAGGCTGGACTTCGGAACAAATGGTCAAAAAGACGTCGTCTTAACCACGTCGGCTATGTGACCAAAGCGATTGGGCAAGCGCGGAAGAATATACAGCCCGCTTCGGCTACGAAGCCGCGACGGGCGTGATTCATAATCTTCTCCAGACCGCGCTTATGCAGCGCCGCGATGAAGACGACGCCTGACCGCCGAGTCTTCAGCGCTACAAGCCCACATGGACGTTCGTCTCCACTACACTCAAACTATGGGCACAGCACCGCCGCAATTCGACGCAATCACAGAGCGCGAGAAGGGCTTGCAACGCGGCCTCTCGAACGACCAGCTCTCGATGATCGCCATCGGCGGCGCTATCGGCACGGGCCTGTTCCTCGGCAGCGGTCTCGCCATCGGCTTCGCGGGGCCGAGCGTGCTCGGGAGCTACCTTATCGGTGCGGTCATCGCGTTTTTGTTGATGGGCTGCCTCGCCGAGATGACTGTCGCGCATCCCACACCCGGTTCCTTCGGCGCGTGGGCCGAGTTCTACATCCATCCGCTCGCCGGCTTTCTGGTCCGCTACGCCTACTGGGCCTGCATCGTGCTCGCAGTGGGAACGGAAGTCACCGCCATCGCGCTCTACATGCGCTTCTGGTACCCCAGCGTTCCCGGCTGGATGTGGATCGCCGGTTTCTCGCTCGCGCTCATCGCCGTCAACGCGCGCCACGTGCGTCTTTTCGGGTCGATCGAATATTGCCTCTCCGCGCTCAAGATATTCGCGATCATCGCGTTCCTTCTGCTCGGCGGCTGGATGGTTTTCACGTCCGCGCATAGCTCCGGCATAGGCTTTCAAAACTACGTCTCCCACGGTGGCTTCTTTCCGAAGGGCGTCGGAGGCATGTGGACGGCGGTGATCGTGGCGCTGTTCAGCTACTTCTCGATCGAGATGATCGCGGTGGCCGCAGGGGAAGCGCGTAATCCGCGTCGCGCCATCTTGCGCGCCTTCCGGGCCACGTTCGTCCGGCTCTCGCTCTTCTATTTGTTGACGCTGGCGTTGATCGTCGCCATCGTTCCGTGGGACGCGCCCCGCGCCGCGCAAGGGCCATTCGTCAGCGTCATGCAACGCATGAACGTCCCCGGCGCCGCCGGCATTGTGAACTGCGTGCTGCTGATCGCCGCGCTTTCGGCGATGAATTCGCAGCTCTACATCACCACGCGCATGATGTTTTCGCTCTCCCGCGCCGGCCACGCCCCGCGCCGCCTCGGCGTGTTGAACGCGCACGGCGTTCCCGCCGCGGCGCTGATAGTTTCAACCTTCGGCATCGCATTGGCAGCCATCCTGAACGCGCTCTACCCGGACCGCGCGTTCGTGCTGATGATGTCCATCGCCATCTTCGGAGCGATGTTTACGTGGCTCATGATCTTCATTACTCACTTGTTCTTTCGCAGCCGCCATGCCGCGTCGACCTTGGAGTTCCGCATGTGGGGCTTTCCGTACACCACCCTGGCGGGCGCCGCGCTGATACTGGCGGCGCTCATCACAACGCTGTTCACGCCCGGCTTTCGCCTGACCGTGCTGTGCGGTGTTCCGTTCATCGCGGTCCTTACCGCCGTCTTTTTTCTGCGCGCGCGCCGCCTGTCAATTCCAGCACCCATTCCCGAGCGAATCCTCCCATGACCGAAACTGTCACAGACCCCTTACTGAAATGGCGCAAGGAGTTTCCCATTCTCGCGCACACCACTTACATGGTGAGCCACTCGCTGGGCGCGATGCCGCGCGGTGCCGCGACCGCCGCACAGGAGTTCACCGACATTTGGGCCACGCGCGGCATCCGCGCCTGGGAAGAAGGCTGGTGGGACATGCCTGTGACGCTCGGCAACTTGATCGCCGATATCATCGGCGCAGCGCAGGGCCAGGTCGTCATCCACCAGAACGTTTCCATCTGCCAGACGATCGTGACGTCTTGCTTCGATTGGAGCGAAAAGAACGAGCGCAATAAGCTCGTAACCGACGGCCTGAACTTCCCGTCCAACGACTACATCTACCACGGCCTCAAGCGCCAGGGCGCGCGCATCCACACCGTCGCATCTTCGGACGGAATGACGCTGCCGCTCGAAGACATGCTCGCGGCGATCGACGAACAGACGCAACTCGTGTCCGTATCGCACGTCGCGTTTCGCAGCTCGTTTGTACAGGACCTCGCCGCCATCACCCGTCGCGCTCATGAAGTCGGCGCGCTCGTCATTGCCGACCTCTATCAGTCCGCGGGCATCGTCCCTGTCGACGTGCGCGCGCTCGATGTGGATTTCGCCACCGGCGGCTCGGTGAAGTGGCTGTGCGGAGGCCCCGGCGCGGGTTATCTCTACGTGCGCCCCGATCTGATGGAGAAACTCCATCCCGCCGCGACCGGTTGGGCCGCACACGCCCGCCCGTTCGAGTTCGAGCCCGGCCCCATCGACTTCGCCCCAGGCATGCCCCGCTTCCTCAACGGCACGCCCAACGTTCCGGCCATGTATACCGCGCGTCCGGGCTACGAAATCGTCCGCGAGATCGGCGTCGAAGCCATTCGCGCAAAGTCGCTCCGCCAGACGCAGCGGCTGATCGATCTCGCCGACGAAGCCGGTTTTTCCGTCCGCACGCAGCGCAGACCCGAAGCCCGCGGCGGCGTCGTCATTCTCGATGTGCCCAACGGGCGAGAGGTCACAGCGGAACTCATTCGCCGCGAAATTCTGGTCGACTACCGTCCCGGCGCCGGCGTCCGCATCGCGCCCCACTTCTATACGCTCGATGAAGAGTTGGAGCGCACCGTCGGTGAAATGCAAGCCATCATCGCGACCCACCACTGACGTCCGCCGTCCCGATGCGGGAACAACTCGGTAGCTTTCTGCGTATCACCCCGAAGCGCGAGGACGCCTAACTCATTCCGCGAGCGAGATGGAGCATGTCGAAGTGTATCTGACCCTTCAAAACCGCCGGTTTCCAGGTCGAGGATGCCAGGACGTCCCTTGCAGTTTTCGCGAGTCCAACCGAAATTCTGACAGGCATGGTGCGTGATGATCCACGCTGTGATAACCGACGACGAAGTGCTGGCGCGGCAAACCATGCTTCCGAACGGCGCAAAAACGGCGCGCGAGCGCGATTACACTAAGCGCATCGTCCTCAAATCGCGCGGCAGAATTCTTTTTCTCCCCATCTCCGACATTCGCTGGATCGGAGCGGAGGAAAATTACGTCCGCATATGCACCGAATCCGAGACCCACCTTCTTCGCGAAACGATGACCCGCCTCGAACAAAAGCTTGACCCGCAGATGTTCCTGCGCGTGCATCGCTCTTCCATCGTCAACCTCCAGTACGTGAGGGAAGTGCGGACCGAAAAGGACGGCGAGTCCGCGGTCATGCTGGTCGATGGGCAGAAGATCCCCATGAGCCGCACCTACCGTTCGCGCATTCACGCCTGGATGTAGCGATTATTTCAATGTAGACGCTTTGCCCACATCGCCGACCATTTGCGCGGTCTCTGACTTCGCGAGATTGCGGCGAAATAGTCCGAGCTTCCAGCCCGCGCTTTCAGCAGCGCTTCGAACTTCCGCAATGTGCTTTTCCAGCGCGGGTAGGGAATGCTCTGCGCTCTTCTTCCCGCCTGCCAACGGGATCAGAGCCGGAAGTTGAAGCCAACTCAACAACTCCTCGAAGCATTCCTTGTTGAAGTAAGTTTCGCCGGAAGCTTCGCTGATGCCGGCGAGCCAGCGCACATCTGAATCTGCCCAGAAATGCTCGGACGTCCAAACATGCTTGATGCTGTCCACGCCCGGTTCCTCGGAGTTTGCCAGCAGAATCCGCACGCGCGCCGCCGCTCTCCAGGCATTCTCCCCTTCGA
>JBBRCA010000047.1:0-18752 GCA_038205325.1 Terriglobales bacterium
CTTAGCTCTTCCTACGCCGACTGCTTCTGGTGCAGCGCCATCGGCTTGCCCGAAGCGTGCATCGCCAGCGCCTCAGGCATCTGCGCGTGGTGCGGATGTTCGCCGCCTTTGTAGACCTTGAGCTTGGTGGCCATTTGGCGACCCATCTTCGACTTCGGCAACATGCCCTTGATGGCCTCTTCGAGAATCTTTTCAGGCCGACGCGCCAGCAACTTCACAAAGCTCTCTTCACGCAGACCGCCGGGGAAGCCGGTGTAGCGGCGATACAGCTTGCTATCGGCCTTCATGCCGGTGACGTGGATTTTTTCGGCGTTCACGACGATAACGTGGTCGCCCATATCGATGTATGGCGTGTAGAGTGGGTTGGTCTTGCCCGCGAGAACGCTAGCCGCATGCGAGGCGAGGCGGCCGAGGGTCTGGCCGGTAGCGTCCATGACGTACCATTTGCGCGGAATGTTCTTGCCGCTGGGGATGGTGGTGGTCTGATTCAGGTTCAACGGATTTACTCCCTGGTTCTGCCGTCTTCGTAATTCGGCTTGAAGCTCGAAGAAATTTCGATTTGCGACCGTGAGCGCACGCGCCAAAAACTTGAGGCGCACACAGGCCGGAGTTGCGGTTGAAGCGCACAAAGCCTTTGCTTCAGGGCTTGGGAGTAGGTGCCTGGGAATAAATGGTGATGGCCGGCGTATTTGTGCCTTGCCCCAAGTGGACCCGCCACGGTGTTCTGCCCGCCACAGCCGTAGAGAACCCATACGGATAAACAGACGCAGAACTGCGCGAGTCTTTAGAATACCCGGGATTCGTGGCAGGAGTCAATCAAGTTTGATTAAGCGACCTTCGTTTTTCGTGCGGCCCGCAGTCCGCACCCCTGGGACTCTCAGAGGGAAATCGTGATGGTCGCGACAGGCGATTTTGAGAGATGATATGACCATGCTCACCCATTTTAGGGTTTCTCAGTGGCTCATGACGGTCATCGCAGTGCTTGCATTGCACACTACCGCACAGGCCCAGACGACGGCCGATGAAATCTCCGCGCGTTTGAAGCATAAGCCGTTGTATCTGCGGGGAATGTGGGGGGAGGACATGTTACGCTTCGTTGCGGATGGATCGCCGCAGAAAAAGTATGGGACGGTCACATTTACCGAGTCGGGCATCGATGTGTCTTCAGTCAAAATCAAGAACAACGAGTTGCACATCGCAGGCCAGAGGGTGGGTCTGGAGTTCGACCCGAAAGGTGCGATGAAACGCGTACGCATCGAGGGCAAAGATTATTCGGGCAAGATCGCTATCGTTATAGAGGCCCCTCCGGGAACCGATCTCAGCGTGGCGCTGGAAACGATCTTCGCGCCCGATCTCGCAAGCCTCGCTCCGGTACTTCCTGTGTATTGGAAGTATTACGCGCGCAAAACGTTTATGGCGCCTGGCACCCCGGTACAGACAGCCGACGTGCAGGGCGCAAACGGTGTCGGGAAAAATGGCGCACCTGCGGAAACGTCGCACGCGAAAGGTGCAGACCCAGGTACAGCGCACGTTGGTGGAACCGTGAAACCTCCCAAGGTCCTGAAGACGGTCGAGCCCCAGTTCACGGAAACGGCCCGCGCCCTCCGATACTCCGGAAATGTGCAGATTTATATGTGGGTGGATGAAGCCGGGTCAGTGTCTCATTTGAGGGTGATGCGGCCCGCGGGTCTGGGTCTCGATGAGGCTGCGATGGCTGCGGTTCAGCAATATAAGTTTGCCCCCGCGACGCAGAACGGAAAGCCGGTCAAAGTCGACTTATTTATCGATGTGAATTTCGAGATTTTTTAATGCACAACCCGTGCCTCAAAAGCGGGACAGGGGTACAGCTTTTCATTCCGCATGCACTGCCTCGGGTGCGGGCATAGACGACGCACCCGGCCAGCTCAGTTTCATCACTACCGGAGGGAGTATACGTAAGATCAATTCGGTCCCGGTCCGTCGGTTCGATAGGTTCCGTCCGCTGCTTTTTCTGGAGAAAGAAGGACGATCGGATACGCGAGGTTCCCTGCCTTGGGATAGGACGCTCCAGCATAGAGGATTTTCCGCTGATTGAGATTCGATCTTGGCACCATGTCTGCGACCTTGAATTCATTATCGGTCATGAGCAAATAGCAACTGGGGCAGGCATCATCAAATTCGTGATACCACTTGGTCAATCCAAATTTAGAGAAACCCGCTTCGATGGGAACCTCGTAGAGTCGCGGAGTAGCGGCGATCGTAGCATTGACGGGAACCAACTCGCGCACCTTCGAATCTAGAAAATCCCTGCTGAGCGCGTGGTGATACCAGATGGACCGCTGAACCCGGGCGAGATTTTGCGCGGCACTTGGCACCCAAACTACAGCAAGCACAATAGCGGCTGGCCGAAATCTGCTCCATTGCTTCTCAGCGAGAATAACCGCGCAGAGGATCGACCAGACCGTCAGGTAAATCAAGTAATAGGTAAACATCGCGCTCTCAAAGAAAACTGCGAGACCTGCGAGTCCCATTGCGGCTGAGAGGACAAAAGAGCTGTCGCTTGGTTCGAGAGTTTTGCCTCGGGACCGTATCAGCAGCACGAGTGCGAACACCGCACTGACGATGATAAACAGCATTAGGCATAGCACCCATGCCTTGTTCCAATGCAGTTTCGACAGAAATCTGAATAGAGCCTTCCTTCCCCTGTAGTCCCTTACATGGTGCGAGTGCCAACGAAATTGTGCCAACGATTGATGAACGCGGCGGTGCCAGAAAGCGAGCAACGCCGGGATGCACATGCAGGCACCGAGAACGAACAGAAGAGCATCTCTCCGGTGACGGAATGAGATCAGAGTAAACTCCACGAGCGCGAAGAAGATGCAGAGGGGATGAATGAGGATCGACAACCCGCAGAACAGCCCACAGAGCAGTGCGGAAGACCTATCGCGTTGATTCGAGGCACGCTCCAGAAAAAGGAAAGACACGACCACGCTCAGCAACGCCAAACCGTCCATACGGCCCAGTACGAGTTCCTGCATGCTACGGTCGCCGCACCATAGGATCGCGAAAGCGAGTCCTGCATAGCGGTAACCTTTGCGGTTCAGGGATAAGACGAGAAGCAAAGCTGCCAGCCACCCTCCCAGGAAATCTGGCAGACGGGCGACCATCGAACTAAAACCGAAAAGGCGAAACAGAATCTCATCCAAATACGGCAACACCGGTCCGTGATAAGCCCATACCTGATCGCCATAGGGCGCAGCTGCGCTCAAAGCGTACG
Source organism: Terriglobales bacterium (assembly GCA_038205325.1). Taxonomy (GTDB): domain Bacteria; phylum Acidobacteriota; class Terriglobia; order Terriglobales; family Acidobacteriaceae; genus Granulicella. The sequence goes on from JBBRCA010000047.1 coordinate 3,257, forward strand.
TGAAGGATCCACCGAGAGACGCTTTGAGTGCAGGATAGGCGAATAACGCCTCGTCGGCGGAGATACTCGGAAAACGATCAAGAGAAAAGCCGTAAACGACACAGCCGACGACCAGCACCAAAATGCTGGCGGCTGACAGAGCAGAAACGCCAAACGGGCCGCGGCGCGAGTGCGAGGGGTTCACGGTTTCTCCCATTGTGACGCAGACGTATGGAATACGCGCCGCAAAAGCGCGATTAACTCAGACTATTTGCTGTTGAACTGGCATGATTATTAGTATCATATGCGCTGCAACATTCGCTAGGCTCGGACGCTCAATATGTACGACAACAACTAATGAGACAGGTTAGTGAGCGAAAAAACGCTTCAAGCGCCATTTCCGCCTGTAATCAACCGACGTTCCTCCTCTGCCATTCGCCAACTAGATTATTACCAAGCATTTACCAATAGCCCACGAAAAGAGTTCATAGGTCTGATTAGTCCTTAGCGCTTAAATTCGTACGGATTAGAAAGGGTTTGGAGCACCACATCTCTGCCGAACCGACATTCGGCTCGAACTGGCAGGCCGTCGCCTATTGGCTGCATACTCTGCACCCCACAAATCTGGAGCTGAGTGATGATTGAGTTCAATTGCCCCGTCATGCGGTCAACCTCTGGAGAGTTACAGCGTCGCCCCATTTTCGAAGTCCGAGATCAAAGTTCGTGGGTGAAAATGGATGGGAATTTGCTTCGAATTGAAGGCGAGAGGCTCGCGATCAAGTTCAACCCGGAGAGTGCTCATTTTTTTAAAGGAACGGGCCGGGAAAATCGCGATCAAAATTGCGGATAGCGGGATCACGGATTACAGCAAGGCTCAGTGCGATTTTCGCATCCGATCTCGGCAGTCTGGTCCCGTCGCTACCCTCATATTGGCAGCATTACGCCAAGACGCACTTTCTTCCCAAAGAAAACGTGCCCGCGCCAGCCAGCCAGCTACAGTCGAAAGCTGCCGAAGAGAAAAGCCCGATCTCGGAACCTCCGATGCACATCGGAGGATCGATCAAGCCGCCCAGAGTCGCTCAGGCGGTCGAACCGGCTTATAGAAAGACCGTAAAAATAGCGGGTTCTCGGGCAACGTACAACTATATCTCTGGGTCATGGAGAATGGGTCTACCAGTCATATAGAGATTGTGAAGCCGGTTGGGCTTGGCTTGGATGAAGAGGCGGTAAAAGCTGTTGAGCAATACGAATTTGTTCCGGCCATGCAGAATGGTAAGCCCGTCAAGGTTGACCTCTTCATCGATATCAACTTCACGATTTTTTAGATCAAGTGGACCTCCGCTTGGCGGTAGGGTGCGGCTTCAGCCGCACCACAAAGGCCATTGAATCAATGCGGCTTTAGCCGCTGTGGACAGTCCTGAGGACTTATTCAGATCTGCCCGGGAGGCTTGAGAATGATAAGTTTGTTGTCCATGAGCAAGAGAGTCTTGGTCGGAGTTCTCATGGCGATGCTTACCGTCGGCGCGACCGCGCAGGACGGCGAGCGCGCTCTGCGCGACGCAGTCGTCAAACAGCAGCGGTATCTGCGCGGCTTCAGCGCCGAGTCGCAGGTGCGTGGCCATTGGGACGGCTCGGCTCTGGTGATGGACCCACCCCAGATTCGCACGCTTGGAGTCTTTGTCGCCAAGTCGGTCAAGGTCAAAGGCGATAAGGTGGTCATTAAGGGCGAACGCCAGACGCTGCTCCGCGACAGCGAAACGCATATTGTGGTGCCGCCCAACAAAGAGCAAATCTCTATTGAAATCAATTTGAAGGGCGCGGACAAGACGGTAGTATTGCCGCGTTTGATCGACAGCCTGTTCTATAAAGATTTGGCAGGAGCCATCGCCGATCTTCCGCTGAAGTATAGGAAATCGTTTCCAGCGGGAGTGGGCCAACCGGGTCCCCAAAAATCGAGCATTGACGCCAAGGCCTGCGACTGCGCCGACCCAACTCCTAACCCCTGCACGCAAGATGGTCCGGTAGTGGGCGAGAAGGGCATGACGCCTCCAAAGGTGATTCGCAGCGTTGAACCCGAATTTTCAGAGGAGGCGCGCCAGACGAAGTTCAGTGGGCGCGTACAGTTTGCGCTGGACGTCGACGCAAAGGGACGTCCCAACAACATTTGGATTGCCAAATCGGCTGGTATGGGACTTGATCGAAACGCCATAGAGGCAATACGCCAATATGTTTTCGCTCCGGCGACCTGCCACGGTATTGCGGTTCCGGTCTGGCTGTTTATCGAAGTGAATTTCGAGATTTTTTAATGCACAAGCTGCGTCGTACTTGGCTGCTGCCCTAGCTTAGTCACCAGCGGCTTCGGCGTCCGCCGCTTCTTGCGTCCGCGCGTTGAGCCGGTGTCGGTCGGGTCGAGCCGATACAGAATCAGTAAATTACGATCCGGGTCGTCCATCGCCGGGAAAGCCGCAACCCGCTCCACGTTGTACAGCGGCGTCAGAGCGTCCATCTTGTCATCGTCCAACTCGTTCCACGCCGCGTACCAGCCCGGCCGATACGCTTTGACCCTATCCTCTAGCTCCATGGTCCCGAAGTCGTCGTCGATCGACGGCAACCCTGTCATCAACGTCAAGTCGGACCCAGAGATCGAGAGCACCAGCTTGGGATGTGCCTCGTCCGCGCGGACAATCGCCGCCACGGCTTCAGCGGCGTTGCGGAACGTGTACTCCGGATGCAGGACGTAGTCGAGCGTCTGAACAGCGTCCGGCACCACGATAGCCAGCACCACAACTGCGGCAACAGCCCCTGCGACCATTGCGGCCGTCCGCCCACGCGCCTCGCGGAAGCAATCGATCCCCAGCGCCACCAGCAGCGTGATTGGAACGGCGACCACCAGGTAGTACCGTGGCTGCAGATTGTTGTGATAGCCCAGGAACGCGAAGTAGCCCCCAACCCAAAGCAGCAGCGCGGGCACCAGCGGGTTGACGAACAGGCGCGGACGCCAGAACAGTCCCAGCGCAACCACTCCGAAAAACGCCGGATAGAGCACGCGCCCCATCCACATGCCGTCCGAGAAGGTGTTGAGAATCACCGTCGCGAAGGGTTCCAACTCGATCCCTGTGTAGGCGTTGGCGGAGAAGAGATATTGATAATCGGCAAGATAATGCGGATGCACCAGCAGGCCGAAGTACGCCAGCCAGATCGCCGCCGCCATCAGACTGGGAATCGCCGCCAACCGAAGCGCCGTGCGAAGCCGGTAGCCCGCCCGCGCCCAAACCATGTATCCAATAGCGGGGAAGAGGAATATCCCCGTCGTCTTGGTGAGGACGATGGCCGGAAGCAACAGCCCCAGGGAAACGCTGGAGAGCAGGCGTTGAAAGTTGGCCGACGAAGCGGAGGGAGCAACGAGTTCCGATCCACCAGCTTCGGAGGGTGCAACGAGCGCCGGTCCACCAGCTTCGGTGGGAGCAGGGGGCTTCAGCCCCCTGAATAAGGCCCTCGCCGAAAGGGGCTTTAGCCCCGGGCCTTTCACCGGTTGCAGACTTGACGCCGCCAACAGCGCGAGCAGCGTCAAGCAAATCAGCAAAGGCTCCAGAATCGCCATCCGCTCAAACACGTACAACAATGGACTCGTACAAAGGAACATCACCGCCAACGCTCCGGCCAGAGGGAGCGGTCCCGTCGCACTGCGATGACGTTCGAGCAACCGCCAGACCGTGATCAATGTCACGCCAAACACCCCCAGCGTCAGCGTCCTCGCCGCCGCCGCCGACACACCTGTCATGCGGAACATCAGAAACTCCATCGCCGGCCACACCGGCAGCGCGACCGCCGGATTGAAATCCCCCTTCCAATACCAGTGTCCGAAGAGCACCTGGCGTATGGCCGCGTCGCCGTACCAGCCTTCGTCGGTGTACTTCGACCAGTCGATCCACGGCGAGTGGTTGGGGAAGTCGGCGTTCAGGTGCAGGAAATGCAGGGCGAAAAACACTATCGCGACCGCCAGAATGAGCCAGCGCACCCCACGGCCCAGAGAAAGGTCAGGCCCGATGCGGGAAATAGTAACCGGCGATTTGGAAGGAGAGGGCTGCAAGTTGCGTCGGTGAGCCTCCGGACTTTTGCTCTATCGTACCCAAAACCGAGATCGGCACAGCCTTCGTCCAGAAGAAGAGCTTTTGGATCCACGCTACTGTACCGCAGGAGGCAACAAATGCTTGACACGTGCAATACAATATAGACAGCAAAGCAATGCATACAGGTATGTCGCACGAGCCGCGAATAAGAACTGGGAATAAGAGATAAGTCCATTTTTTTCTGGACTTTACAAGGTTCGTTGGCATAGGCCGTTTGTTTTCAGAGCTTTACCCAAATGCCGCGATGTATGTACAAGGCTAAGTCATTATTTTAGAGGACTTTGCGCAGTATCGGCGGGGGAGGGGTACGTCGAAACCTGGGCAGAGCTACTTCTTAGGCTCGTCCGGCAATGCCTGCTGTTCGACGGCAATGGTCACGTTCTCATGCTTGATTTCCAACCGTAGGCGATTGAACGCGCTCATGTAAAAGTTCGCGACCCACACCAGCGCGAGCGATGACATACCCCCGCCAGCCTGTGTAAAGAAGTTTGTACCGCACCACCAACAGCATCAACGCCGCAACGTAATGCGAAAAACAATACTCGCAAGTGAAAAGGTAGAAGACCTTGCGCGGCACAAACGATTGGGCCTGCTCACTCTTCTTCTGGCAAAATTCGCGCGGTTCGCGAAAAACTTCTTCGTGCGTCACAGTCCACGCAATGCAGGCGACGGGCAGCGCCAGCAGCAGCAGCAGGGCGAACTGATGCAGCAGCGGACTGGATAGTTCGATGGGCATGGTTCCTTGTATTCTCGTCTCCTGTTCAGATGCAGGATACGATGAGCGCATGATCGCGCTGCGAGAATTCGATGTTGCGGCGGCGAGTCGGGCGCTTGCCGGGACCCGCTTTACGCGCCCCCTACAGCACTTTGCATCGGTGAGGTCAACCAACTCGCTGCTGGTGCACGCCGCTGCAAACGGCGCTCCCGAGGGCACGGTGTACATCGCCGACGAGCAAACCGCCGGGCGTGGGCGCGGCGGCCACCAATGGCATTCATCCGCAGGTGATGGACTCTACGCCAGCGTGCTAATACGACCGCCTCTTCCGCTCGGCGAAGCGCTCTGGATTTCGCTCGCAACCGGCCTCGCGGCGCAGCGCGCGATTCACGAGGCGGCCGGACTAGACATCGACATCCGCTGGCCTAACGATCTACTGCTCGGCATCAAAAAATGCGGAGGCATCCTGGTCGAGACTTCGGTCGACGGCCCGTTGCTGCGCTTCGCCGTCATCGGTGTCGGCATCAATGTCAACCATGAGAAGTTTCCGCTCGAACTCAACGACGCTGCCACCTCGCTCCACATAGAAGCGGGTCAGATTCAAAGCCGTGAGACGCTGCTCGCCACCCTATTGCGCGCACTCGACCTTGAACTTACGCAGTTGGAATCCGGCAGGGACGATCTGCTGGAACGGTTCACGGCGGCTTCGACCTGGGTGTGCGGCAAGCGCGTCCACGTCGCCGAATCGGGCGGCTATACTGGCATTACGGACGGGCTCGACGTACACGGTTTCCTAAAGATCATTGGAGACGATGGCGTCCGCCATATCGTGCTTTCGGGCGGTGTTCGCGCGGCGTAAACCCTTTTGGACGAGGCAGGAAAGCGCAATGCTACTGGCACTCGATGTAGGAAACTCGAATACTTCGGTGGGCCTCTTCCGCCACGCGACAGAGGGTGAACCGGCCTCACTAATGGCCGATTGGCGCATTACCACGCCCTTCAAGCGGACGACCGACGAAATCGCTTCGCAACTGCAAATGTTGTTCACGATGCGCGGCCAATCGCTGGACGCAATCGACGGCATCGCAATTTCGTCGGTCGTGCCGCCGCTCGATTCGACCTTGCGGCGCGTGTGTGAAACGTTCCTCAAGGTTAAGCCGTTGTTCATCGAGCCGGGCGTCAAGACTGGCCTCCCCATCCTCACCGACAACCCCAGCGAGGTCGGCGCGGACCGCGTCGTCAACTGCGTAGCCGCATTCGACCTGTTCGGCGGCGGCCCTGCCGTCGTCGTCGATATGGGGACTGCGACGACGTTCGATGTCGTCTCGAAGAAAGGTGAATTTCTCGGAGGGGCAATTGCGCCGGGCCTCGGCATTTCAGCCGATGCGCTTTTCAACCGTGCCGCGCGCCTCACCCGAGTCGAGATCAAGAAGCCCGCGAAGATAATCGGCACCAGCACCACCGACAACATCCAGATCGGCCTCTATTACGGCTACATCGGGCTAGTCGACGGCATTCTTGAGCGCCTGATCGGCGAACTTGGACCAGAGACCAAAACCATTGCCACTGGCGGCCTCGCGAAGCTCATCGCCGGCGGCTGCAAACACATCGGCGCTGTGGACGAAATGCTCACACTTAACGGCCTGCGCCTTGTCTGGGAGCGCAACCAGGACCGGCATCGCAGAAGGTAGTGAAGAGGAAAGAGTGAAGAGTGCAGGGGAAGCCTCCTCGCCGCATCCCTTGCATGCTCACCCCTACACTGTGTCTTCTACACTCTTCACTCTGTTTCTATGAACTACTTCCACTATTTTTCCGAGATTGAAGAGCGCTTCCAGCGGCGGCGCGGGTCGGTTCTCATGCTCTCGACGCTCGACTGGGCGCTCATTGAGATTTGGCGCGACGCCGGCGTTCCGCTCGAAGCAGTCCTGCGCGGCATCGACAACGCGTTCGACAGACACGATGCGAAAAACGCTATCGCGAAGACGCGCACGCGCAAAGTGAATGGCCTCGCATGGTGCTCGCAAGCCGTCATGCACGCAGCCGAAGAGATGCAGGAGGCGACTGTTGGCATGGCCAGAGCCGAGCCGCGCGCGCAACAGGAGAGCGGCTTTGAAGCTGAGCGTGTCGCGCACTTCCTCGACGGAAATGCACTGGCTTTGGAGACCGTGCTGACCACAACTCCGGGTGCCTCAGGTCACGCTTCTGAAACCTGGATTTCCGCGGCCGCGACTGCAGCCCATCGCCTTCGCGAGATCGCGCTCACCATGCGCGAAACTCCGCTGCCGCTCGACGATCTCGACCGCACGCTCACGGTGCTCGAAGAGAAGCTGGTGGCCGCGCTGCTCAGTGCTGCGTCCGAAGAAGAGCTTGTCGCGCTCCGCACTCAGGCCGAGAGAGAACTTGCGCCTTATCGCTCCAAAATGCAGGCCGCGCAAGTGCGTCAGGTACAGCAACAATTCCTGCTCAAGCGGCTGATGGAAGCGCGAAACATTCCGCGCCTCAGTCTGTTCTATATGGGACACGGATGAGCGAGAGCAGCCGCCTGCGCGTTGAACGCCCGCTTTACGGCGGCGATTTCACCACAAGCGATCCGCGCATCGCGTTGCCATTCGTGCTTTCTGAGGAAACCGTCGAAGTTTCTCCCGATGGCCAGCTTCTTCAAGTTTTGAAAGCAGGTGTCGAACGCGTCACGCCGCGCTGTCCGCACTTCGGCGCTTGCGGCGGTTGCCAGTACCAGATGGCCGTCGACCCCGAACAACTCGCGCTCAAACGCGAGATTCTCTACACGGAACTTCAGAATGCCGGTATCGCTTGGCACGATGAAATATCAACGCACAACGCACAGCCTTACGGCTATCGCAACCGCATCCGTGTTCGCATTCAGCGCATCGCAGGCGCGCTTCATTTCGGTTACAACATCCGCGCCACAACAGACTTTCTTCCAGTTGCAACCTGTCCCATCAGCGCGCCGATTCTGGTGGAAACGGTCGAAGCCCTCATCGCGCTGGCTGGCGCAGACCGCGACGCCGCACACTGGCTTGATGCCACCGCCGAGGTCGAACTCTTCGTCAACGACGATCTCTCCCGTATTCAGGTCACGCTCTTCAGCGCTCCTCGCACCAAGGCCCCGCAAGGCAGCTTCATGCGGATGATTAGCGCGCTCCAGTTGCGTGTGCCGCAGGTCGTCGGCGCTGCGGCAGCGGCCTTCGACCCACGCACGGGTCCTACAGGCCGCATCCTCGCCGAGCACGGCGCGACTGGCCTGAACTACAAGGTTCACGTCGGTAATGGGCAGACCGAAACGTACTGGGTCTCACGCGGCAGCTTTTTCCAAGTCAACCGATTCCTCATCGGTAAGCTCGTCCAACTGGTACGCGATGGACGCAGCGGAGCGATCGCGTGGGACCTCTTCGCGGGCGTTGGCCTGTTCTCGCGCGTGCTGGCAAAGAATTTCGCGCAAGTGACTGCGGTCGAATCGAATCCATCCGCCGCGAAGGACCTGGGAGCGGCGCTTAAGAAGCTTGGGCCACAGCATCGCGCCGTGCTACAAACGACGCTCGACTTTCTGCGTGAGGCCATCACGCAACGCGAGCGGCCCGATCTTATCGTGCTCGATCCACCCCGCGCGGGCGCGGGACTAGAAGCCTGCGCTCTGCTGGGCCGCATCGCCGCGCCGCGGATTGTCTATGTCTCCTGCGATCCGGTGATGCTGGCACGCGATCTTGCAGCTCTAGAGACTTCGGGCTATCGTATGGCTGCGGTCCATCTCGTCGATCTGTTTCCGCAAACCTTCCACATCGAAACAGTCGTGATGCTGTCACGCGAGACGTGACACACTAAGCTCAAACGAAATACACGTAGGCAGCGCTTCTCATGCGGGCACTTGGCGCGACTAAATTCTGGATGGACGATCGTGCGGCGGTCGAGGCGCTCCGCCTCCGGCGCGCTCCTCTGCTCGCCGCGGCCGTCGCTTTTGCTGGCGGCGAAATGCTCGCAAGGCAGTGGCAGTTCGCGGCTGTGATACTGGCTGCAATTGTGCTGCTGGTTGCGCTCTCGCTCACCGCATTCCGCAGATCGCTGCGTCTCGCAGCACTGCCGACTCTGGCCCTCTGGGCCGTCGCCGGATGCTGGTGTGCGCAGATGCAACCGTCACCTGCGCCGCAGACGGCGCTGCTCCAATACGCAGATGGCCTGAGCCGCACCGTCCGCGGGCGCGTCGTGCGGGTGCATACGCTTCCTGCGAAGCCGCCGAGTGCGCGTTCCGCGGGTGAAATGCCCATTGAACCCTGGCGCATGGAGCCGGGCGCATGGGAGAGCGAGGGCGCGACAGCCGCAGAATCTATCGACCTCAATGTGGAGCAGGTCGAAGCGGTCACGCCTGACGTTTCCACCATGCTGCCCGTCCGTGGCGGCGTGCGTGTGACCGTGCTCGACGGGGCACCTGTGCTCAAGTGCGGCGATGTGGTCGAAGTTCCGCTGCGACTGCGCGATCCGGAGCGCTACCGCGATGCTGGCGCGTGGTCTTACGCCGACCAGCTCTTGAGCGAAGGCATTTCGGCTCACGCCAGCTCGAAAGCGGCGCGCATTCAGCGCATCGGCGCTGCGGCGCGCGATCTACGTTGTAGTGCATACGCGGCGCAGGCTTGGGCTTCAGAGTGCATGGCCAAGCTCGCCACCTCTCGCGCGAACAACATGCTTCCGGCAGTCGCAAGACTCAGCACAGACGACACGGCGATGCTCGACGCGATGCTGTTTGGCGACCGCTCCGGCCTGCGTCACGACCTCCGCGTCGGCTTCGAGCGCACTGGTTCGTTCCATCTTTTCGTTGTCTCGGGCATGCACGTCGCGCTGCTGGCGGGAATGCTGTTCTGGGCGCTGCGTCGCATGCGTGCGGAGCAGGGGGTTGCAACGGTGGTCACGATTGCCATGACTTTCGCATACGCTACGCTCACCGGCTTTGGCGTTCCCGTGCAGCGTGCGCTGTTGATGACCTCGGTCTTCCTGCTCGCGCGATGGCTTGGTCGCGATGCGAGCGTGCTGCAAGCGCTCGGAGCGGCGGCGCTCGCAGTTTTGGCATGGGACCCGCGCGCGCTCACCGAAGCCAGCTTTCAGATGACGTTCCTGGTACTCGTCGCGGTCGGCGGACTGGCTATGCCAATTGCTGAACGCACGCTCCTGCCGCGGCTGCGCGCGGCCCGCGATCTGGACGCGGTTTGGCTCGACGCTCGACTCCAGCCAAAGTTGGCACAGATGCGCGTCATGCTGCGACTGTTTGGAAATGCTTTCGCCGCTTTGCTCGGCGGGTGGGCGCGCGGGGTTCCGGCGCTCGTGGTGCGCTCGGTGCTGCGGGTTGCAGAGCTTGTGCTGGTCAGTGTGGTTATCGAAGCCTGCATGGCGTTGCCGATGGCGGTGTACTTTCATCGCGCGACTCCGTTCGCGTTGCCCGCAAATCTGCTTGCGATTCCGCTGGTCGCGTTGCTTGCGCCTCTGGCGGTTCTCACGTTCTGTGCGTCACTGGTGAGCGCCTGGCTCGCCGCGCTGCCAGCGGCCTCAACGGCACTCGCACTCCACGCTGTCGGCTGGGCCATCGGTCACCTTAGTCACATGCGCTTTGCCGATGCGCGCATTCCTGCGCCCGCAGTAGGAGTTATCGCGGCCATTGTCGTGGCTGTCGCATTCGCTTGCTGGGCGCTCCGCCAACGCCGCCGCTGGATCGTCGCGGCGGGCGCGATCGCTCTGGTTTCTGTGCCGTTGGCGACGCTGTGGCCGGAGCCGCCAGTACTGCATCGGGGCGCGCTGGAGGTGACCGCGCTCGATGTCGGCCAGGGCGATTCACTGCTCGTTGTTACGCCTGAGGGCCGAACGTTGCTGGTGGACGCTGGCGGGCCTGTCGGTCAGGCCGCGAACACCGACCGATGGGACGTCGGTGAAGAAGTTGTTGCGCCGTATCTCTGGTCGCGGCGGTTGAGGCGGCTCGACGCCGTGCTGCTGACGCACGCGCATAGCGACCACATGGGCGGAATGCCCGCCATTCTGCGCGACTTCCATCCGCGTGAACTGTGGGTCAGCATCGACCCCGGCGAGTCGGCGGACTATCGGGCGTTGCTCGCCGAGGCCGCGAAGTTGAACATCGACGTCCGGCACTTTCATGCGGGCGATGGGTTCGGCTGGGGGGGCGCTCAGGCGACCGTGCTCTCGCCCGAACCCAGTTATGCCAACGACAAGGCCCCCACCAACGACGACTCGCTGGTGATGCGGCTGGACTTTGGCCAGGCCAGCGTCCTGCTCGAAGGCGACGCCGAGCGGCGTAGCGAGGACATCATGCTGGCGCATAAGCGCATTGCTCCCGTTACGCTACTGAAAGTCGGACACCACGGCAGCCGGACGTCCACCAACCCTGAGTTCCTTGCCGCCGCCGCGCCGCGCGAGGCCGTTATCAGCTCCGGTCGCCATAATACGTTCGGGCATCCGCGTTTCGAGGTGCTGCAACGGCTGGAAGAAGCGCGTGTTAAGACGTTTCGCACCGACCGCGAGGGCGCGACGACTTTTCTGCTCACGTCCGATGGACGCATTGCCACGTTGAGCGCACAGTAGTTGCCCTCAATTGACCGGTAGCCCCTCCCCCCCCTATTTTGCGTAAAGTCTAGACAATATTGGCTTTAGCTTTGGACTTCCGGTGCGTCTCGACGAACACCAAAGCCCGGCGGGGGCCGGGCTTCGATCCTAATACTGGTTTTATTATAAGGGTCGTGTCAAGTGCTGGACCTCCGTTTCGCGGGTCAAGGTGGTATAGGCCCATGCGGCAAAGAAGCTGCGGGACTCTCCGCTTCGGCGCAAGAAGCGCGCCTTCGGTCGAGATGACAGTTTTTGGGAGGAGCGAAGAGAGATCGTGGACAGGCTCTTAAGGAATCTTTGGAAGGGCGCCGGGACACCCACTCCTCGCAAAGTGCGCGCGATGGATGGGGGCGCCCGGCGTTCGTAAGGGTCGTGGCCTCGCCAATATGCTCCAATAGAGCGGTGAGTCGTCTCCATCCATTCAATGTCGGAAGCGTCGTCGTGGGCGGTGCGGACCTGTTTCTTATTGCGGGGCCGTGCGTGATCGAGGGCGAAGGCCATGCGCGCAGTCTGGCCGATGCGATTCAACGCATCGCCGCCGACCTGGGCGTTCCGTACATCTTCAAAGCCAGTTACGATAAGGCCAATCGCACTTCGATTCACAGCTTTCGGGGACCGGGGCTGGAAGAGGGGTGCCGCATCCTTCGGACGATCGGCGAAAGCAACAAGCTGCCCGTCCTGACGGACGTTCATACCCCCGTCGATTGTGCTCGAGTGAGCGATGCGCTGGGCGGGGTCGAGGCCGTGCTTCAGATTCCGGCGTTCCTTTGCCGGCAGACCGACCTGCTGGTCGCCGCCGCCCACACGGGCCGCGCGATCAACGTGAAGAAAGGGCAGTTCGTCGCGCCGTGGGACATGAAACATGCGGTCGAAAAGGTGAGCGAGAGCGGCAACCTGCGCGTCTCGTTGACCGAGCGGGGATCGAGCTTTGGCTACAACAACCTGGTGGTGGACATGCGCGGCCTGGCGGTGATGCGCGCGCTTGCGCCGGTGGTTTTCGACGCGACCCACTCGGTGCAAACGCCGAGCGCCGGAAATGGAGTGAGCGGAGGACAGCCGGAGTTCATCCCGGTGCTGGCGCGGGCGGCGGTCGCTGCGGGTGCTGACGGCGTGTTTCTGGAGGTCCACGACAATCCCGCGGACGCCAAGTCCGACGGCGCAAATGCGCTGCCTCTGAACAAGCTGAAGTCAGTTCTGGAAACGCTGCTGGCCGTCCATGCGGTAGTGCGCGGGCTGTGATCTTTCCGCCCCCGTGGTGCATCCAATGGGCAGGAGAAAGATCATGCCCACGATTCCTACCGCAGGCCCGTTGAGCGACGCGGCTGTTGCCGAAGATGTCTCGAAGAAAGGTGTCCAGAAGGTCCAAAAGACAGATGCGGAGTGGCGCGCCGAGTTGTCGCCGGAGCAGTACCACATTATGCGCGAGAAGGGCACTGAGCGGCCCTTTACAGGCGCGCTGGTGGACAATCATGCTGACGGCCTTTACCACTGCGGTGCGTGCAATGCGGCGTTATTCAAGTCGGACGCGAAGTTCGAGTCCGGGAGCGGTTGGCCGAGTTTCTATGAGCCTGTGTCTTCGGACGCGGTTGAGACGCACGACGATTCCACCTTAGGAATGCGGCGTGTGGAGGCCACCTGCGGAACCTGCGGCGCGCATCTGGGGCACATCTTCCCTGACGGCCCAAGACCTACCGGACAGAGGTATTGCATTAATTCGGCGTCGTTGGCGTTTGAAGAGAAATAGGGGCTGATTTCTGGAACGGGTAGAAATCGAATGCTCTATCCGGCACCCCGTATTTTGCCGAGCTGGCAGCCCGCTTTTTGGACGGCCCACGGCAGGGATGCGTGGCGACCGGACAGAGTGCCCGCGGCTAAAGCCATCTTGTGGAAGCCAACGATTCAGGAGCCTGAAGGCCCCTGCTCCCTCAAAAAGCTTTTACACATTATGGATCTCGCGCTTAGCCCTTGACGATTTTGCCGTTCTTGATGCAGCCCGTGCAGACCTTCATGCGCTTGGAAACGCCGTTGGCGAGCGCTTTCACGGATTGAAGGTTCGGGTTCCAGCGCCGGCGGGTGACATTGTGCGCGTGCGAGATGTTGTTGCCGAACTGCGGCCCTTTGCCGCAAAGATCACATACGTTTGCCATGACTTGACTCCGAAACTGAACTTGATGTCGAACTGAACTCCCAAAAGCTCGCTGTCCGCCAGTTGAGGGGAACCTTGCGCGGGAGTGGCAAGCACGACCGAAACTTCAACGTCGGCTTCTCCAGATCAAAGCTTGATCATACCAGACTTGCACCCCTTATGAAACCCGGCACCGGCTGGAAATCCATGCTGCCGCACCTCATTTCATGCTCAACGGGGTTCAAGGGGACGACCGGACAGCCGATATTCAGAGTGCAGCCTAGACGGATATGGTGGCGGAGCGACGGTTACTCAACGCGCCACCGCTGCATTCAGTCGCCCTACGACGCTTGACGCGGATGGGAGCCGTACGCCAAGCCGAAAAGTCAAGTAAGATATCATTATTAAGCTTCCATAAATCAGGCAAAATACAACTTTTGTTCGCAACGGCTTTGTAATTAGATGGCGTGACGCTACGAATGCTGCCGACCGCGGACGTCAACGTTCTGTTCAATATTCGGTTCATGCGTATGGCAAACAATTCCCGGGTGACCTGGCCAGATGTCTGATTTATTGGAAACGACGGCGTATCAAAGTTCAATAGAGACTACGTCCGTGTCTCTGGAGGCGTCCTACGTTTTCCCGGCGTCATTTTCGCAACGTCGGCTCTGGTTTCTACAGCAACTCGAACCGGACCAGACATCCTACCTTGTGCCGGTCGCGTTGCGGCTGAGCGGTCCGCTGGATGTTGCCGCTGCGACTTTTGCATTAAACCGGATTGTCGAGCGGCATGACACCCTTCGGACTTCATTCGCGGTGCAGGATGGTGAGCCTGTTCAGGTGGTACATCCCTATCGCGCGTTCGACACACCCTTTGAGGACCTTGTCGCGGCCGAGGATCCTGCTGGTGCCGCGCAGGAATCGATGCTGGTGGAGGCCAATACAGCTTTCGATCTGTCCGTCGCTCCGTTGTGCCGCTATAAGATTCTTGGCCTCTCGGCGGAGGAACACATCCTGCTGTTCACCACGCATCACATCGTTTTCGATGGGTGGTCTAAGGGCGTGTGGATGCGGGAGTTGGCGACCTTCTATCGCGAGCGCGTGAAGAATGGGTCGGCGGGCGTAGTCGAGCTGTCAGAGTTGCCAATTCAATATGGCGATTATGCGGCCTGGCAGCGTGAGCACCTATCGGGCAAAGCCCTCGACGACCAGATATCGTTCTGGAGCGGCGCTTTGGATGGAGCGCCTACCCTGCTCGAACTGCCGACGGACCGAGCGCGGGTGGCGGATCCGTCTCAGGACGGCGCGACGGTACCGTTTGCGCTCGACAAGAAACTGACGATGGACCTGCGCAAGCTTTGCCGGGAGACGAACTCGACGCCGTTCATGGTGTTGCTGGCGGCGTTTCAGGTGTTGCTCTCGCGGTACAGCGGGCAGCAGGACGTGCTGGTGGGCACACCGATTGCGAACCGCGAGCGCCTGGAACTCGAGGGGCTGATCGGGTTCTTCAGCAATACGCTGGTGATGCGCGCGAAGATCGAGCCCGGCGCGACGTTTCTCGACGTACTGGAGAGCGTGAAGCGTTTCACGCTGGACGCGTATGCGCACCAGGACATGCCGTTCGACAAGCTGGTGGAACATCTTCAACCGGGACGCAACCTGGGCTATAACCCGCTGTTCCAGGTGATGTTCGCGCTACACAATAACCCTCGCGAGACGGCGGGGTTGGAGGGGCTTACCGTCACGGCGACCGGGGCGGGGCGGCTTAAAACGAAGTTCGATATGTTCCTCGCGGTGGTGGACACGGCGGAGAGTTTTCGCGGCGTGATCGAGTACGGCACGGCGTTGTTCGAGCAAGCCACGATTGAACGGATGCTGGATCACTACCTGCTTTTGCTGGAGGCTGCAGCGAACTTTCCGCTGACCGCTATA
>JBBRCA010000048.1:0-18364 GCA_038205325.1 Terriglobales bacterium
GCACCTAAAACAGCCGATGTGGTTCCCAAGCTGCTATACTCGCGAGGTGCTTAGGCTCCGGCGAAGACTGCCTGTGAGCGCAACATTCCCCAAAATCATGGCCGCCGACAGAGCGGGCCGTGGAGGCTGACTATCCCACCGATCGATAAGCGTTCCGCCAAATCCTTTATCCGCACCAACGAACGTATCCGCGCACGCGAAATCCGCGTGATCGATGAGAACGGCGAGCAGCTCGGCGTCATGGCCCCCTTCGAGGCCCTCAAGATGGCCCGCGAGCGCTCACTCGACCTGGTCGAAATCTCGCCCAATGCGACGCCGCCTGTGTGCAAAATCCAGGACTACGGCAAGTACCTCTACGAGAAGGACAAGAGCGACCGCGCCGCGCGCAAGAAGCAGAAGATCATCGTCATCAAGGAAGTAAAGTTCTCGGTCAACGTCGACGAGCACGACTACGTGACCAAAAAGAACCAGGCCGTCCGCTTCCTCGCCGAAGGCGACAAGGTCAAGGCGAGCCTGCGCTTCAAGGGCCGCCAGATGGCCCATCGCGACCTCGGATACAAGATCATCAACCGCCTCATCATGGACTTAAACGAAGCAGGAATCGTAGAGTTCATGCCGCGCATGGAAGGCACGGTGTTGCACGCCATCATCGCCCCGCTCAAGAAGGCGGAAGTCCAACAACCTCCCGCCGCTCCCAAGCCCAAGCCTGCTTCCAATGCGTCCGAGCCGGTCGCGGCGGCTGCGGAAGCTCCGCAAGCATAATCTCGTAAAACGTCCCGAGGACGTCTCTGCCAAAAGTGGAGTTCGTTCGAGTTTGTGGGGAGGCCCCACCCCACAAATTCTGTGCAAAGTCCAGAGAAAATTGGACTTACCTCTGGACTTCGCTCGTAAAGTCTTGAGAACAAAGCGCATCATTGTAAAGTCCGGAGAACATTGGACTTATGGGTTTAAATACAACGACCCGGGCGCTGGCCGGGCCAAGAATTTTCTGTTTACTACTTCTGCGTCCATTATAGATGGGCTGTCAAGGGGTCGAGCTCCTCATGGACGCCAAGTCGTATGGCCATCCATCAGAAACGCGGCTTACACCTGCCCCCAAACCACTCAATCAACGCGCAAAAAAGCCGACCCGCGCAGGGTCGGCCTTTCTTATGTGCGTTGATGATTAGAACAGGATGCGAGCGCCGAGAGTGGTCGACCGGCGGGTTCCAAATTTTCCTTGAAAGTTCCCGAACGTGGTTGTTGAAGCACCCGTATTTGGATCGACGCCTGTATCGTCAAGGTTTGCATCTGGCGCGCTGTAGTAGGCACGGTTCAGCACGTTGAAGACCTGGAACTGAAGCTGCAAGTTCACATGTTCCGACAACTTGTTGTTCTTGAAGATGCTGGCATCGACATTGTTGTAGCTGTCGCCGCGGAGCGTATTGCGTCCGATTCCCGGATACGGGTTATTCAGCGCGAGCGCCTCTGCTGTGTTGTTTATGAGGAAGTGTTCAGCACTCCGGTTGACGACGTTGCCGGTTGCGGTGTCTATGTAAATATTGTTCCCGCTATTGAATCCGACGTTGCCGAGCGGTGCATTTGGGTTGCTGAGGATAGGACGGCAAGTGTCTACGCCGCCCAAGAAGGCAGAAGAGTTGAATCTAGCGTCGCAAAAACTGCCCCCCTGATCGCCGACCGTTTGAAAAGGCGTATAGGGCTGGCCACTGTTGAATAGATAGATGGTATTAAGTTGGAAGCCACCCAGAGCCCTGCCGATCAAAGAGTGGTCCTGCTTGAAGTGGGGGTCTACGTAGATGAGTCCAAGCGAGGTCACATTCGGAAAGGAGATTCCGCTGACGCCGCGCTCTGCCACGTTGGAATCGAGGGGGTTCTGAGAAAACGCGACCGTACTTCCGGCGGCGTTAGTGCTGAAGATTTCGCTGGCATTGTCGATCGAGCGGCTGAATGTATAGCCGAGGTTGGCGGTCAAACCGTGGTAGGCGCGGGTGGTGAGCTGGGTTTGCAGGGCGTTGTAAATCGAGAACGCCGTGTTGGCCCGGGTACGCACATTGGTTGCGCCACAGTGGAGGCGACCGATGTCGGCCCCGCGAAGCAGGGTGCTGTTAGCCGCCGTGCAGAGGCTGGAAGGTGCGACCACATTGGGGAAAAAAGCTGCTACGTTCGCGAGATTGGGATTCGAGTTGAGGGATTGAAATTCGCCCACGGTGTGGGCACCAACATACCTCGCTTCGACCACGGCAGCGCGGCCGATTTGATACTGGACGCCGAGCGAATAGGTCTGCGTATAGGGTTGACGGAAGTTAGAGGGAACCAACGTCTGGTTGAATTGACCTGGGCTGAGGCCATGCGGCAGGAACCCGGTGTCTTGAGCGCGAACCGAGGTCGAGTTCGATCCTCCCGACGGGATGCAGGAAATCGCGCTGCCGTTTTTGCAGTTGGTGATCGTGGTGGCCAGGACGACCGGGGCCGAGCCGTAGGAGTTGAGGAAGATGTTGTAGAAGGCCGGCGAGATGTTGACCGAGTATCCACCGCGAACAACCAACGCCTTCAGGGCGCTGGGGTTATAGGCAAAACCCAGCCGTGGCTCAAAATGCTTGTAGTCTTCCGCAACCTGCGGGAAGGTAGTCACCGAAAGCGGCAATGCGGTGTTCCAGAGCGGGTTAGGTCCAGTTTGATTGGCAAGGCTAATATTGTGCAGCAGGTTGATGCTGGACGTAAAGTACTCCCAACGCAGACCGAGATTGAGTGTCAGGGCCGACGACACCTTCCAGTCGTCCTGAACATAAACGGCCCAATCCGGTTCGGTAAAGTGGATATTGGGGCTTCCCGCCGCGAGCGAAAGAGTTGTGACGCCCTGTAGCAATCCATTGAGAGGGGCGATGCTAGTGGGGCCGCCGAGGCCTGTGGAGCCGAAGTTAAAACCGCCGCTGATGGTGGGCAGAAAGACGTTTGGCGAGTTTTGGTACTCAAATGCGCCGCCGAAAGCGATGGTGTGCCTGCCGAAGACGAAGTTCGCATTGTCCTGTATCTGAGTGTCCTTGACAGTACGCGCCTGAGGAAGGTTGGTCTGGAGACCGAATCCGCCGATACTAACTCTGTTCGATTTGCCGTTGGAAGGATCCGTGGCAGATGTTTTGACACTGTTGGAGAGGCCGAAGCTGGATGGGCAGCTGGAGAGGTTGGTAACTGTGCAGGCGGAGTAGCCGCCGCCATCGAATGTAACAGCAGATTGCTGAAAGCTGTAGCGGACTTGGTTGGTAATACGCGACGAGAAGGTGTGCGTCCAGTCAGCGCCAACTGAATGGGTACGGTTGCCCACGTTCACAAAGCCCCCGGTGGCGATGTTGCCTGCACCCGCGATATTCGGGCTAAGCTGGTAGAAGTAGCGCAGGAAAAAGCGGTCTTTACCCGTGGCCTGGTAGTCGAGCCGCCCGAGCACCTCTTCATCAGTACTTGAGGTTTGCAGAAAGCGGCTATATTGTGAGACTGGAATCGTTGTCGACGTGGTGCCATCGGTGACCGTAGTATTCAATGTCGTTCCAACCGGCTTCGGATTGCCTGCGGTAACGCTATAAGGATTGTAAAGAACCAGCGATTGGACTCCTGGGTTATTGGGGTAGGCAGCGGCTAGCTGCGCAATGGCGGCGGGTGTCGGAAAATAACCTGTGCTGCCCGTGCCGGACAGAGACGCTGATGCGCCGTTAAATCGACGATCGAAGAGCGCGCTCCCAAACCCAAAGAGTTTGTCTCTAAAAATAGGACCACCAAAGGAGCCACCGTATTGGTTATCGGTGTAGCGCTGCTTCTGGGGTGGGATACAACCATTCGTCCCAGCAGCTTCGCCGGGATGGCAGTAGTTCTGGAAGGGCGACTTCTCGCCCTGCGCAAAAGAGTTCAAAAATGAGCCGCTATAGCCGTAGGAGGCGGTCCCGTGAAACTGGTTGGTGCCGTTTTTGGTCACGTAGTTGACCACCGAGCCCGCGTCGCGTCCGTATTGAGCGCTGAAGCTGTTAGTGATGACCTGAACTTCCTGAAGCGAATCTGCGTTGGAGAAGAAGACCTGGGGGCCAGCGACCGAGTTGTCGTTGTTGGACTGGCCGTCAATTTCGAAATTATTGTTGCGCCCGCGCTGGCCGTTGGAGGAAATACCGGCACCGTTGTTATTGGAGAAGCCATCTCCACGGGTGCTGACGACGCCGG
Source organism: Terriglobales bacterium (assembly GCA_038205325.1). Classification (GTDB taxonomy): domain Bacteria; phylum Acidobacteriota; class Terriglobia; order Terriglobales; family Acidobacteriaceae; genus Granulicella. The sequence goes on from JBBRCA010000048.1 coordinate 4,204, forward strand.
GGATCAGCAGTGCAAGCTCATCGAACCCGCCGCCGACGGGCAGGTTCGCCACCTGCTCCTGGTCGAACGTGGTCGAAACCTGCGACTGGGTGGTTTCAAGCAAACTCTGCGCTGCGGACACTTCGACCGTCTCGGTTGCGCCGCCCGTCTTCAACTTCTCCGCGCCAAGGCCGATGGCTTGGCCAGAGGAGACAATGATGTGCTGGAGCGCGAGCGTGGTAAACCCAGAGTTGCTGATGGCCAGGTTGTACGTCCCGATGGGGACGGCCGTGAAGTTGAAGTCACCCGACCCGTTGCTGACCACGGTCAGCACCACGTTCGTCTCAACGTTGGTGATCGCGATCTTGGCCCCCGGCACGATGGCCCCGGTCGGATCCTGCACAGTGCCATTGATGGAGCCTGTGATGATGCCTTGAGCGCCTGCCGACAGCGACAGCATGAAGGCTAACAGTACGAGCAGCAACGAAGAGAGCTTTTTCATCGATGGGACCTCGGAAGAGTTTGGTAGATGCAGTCTTGTATGCATTCCAAGGGCCGAATCGGCTCGCCACGCGAATCGATGAAATTTCACCAATTTTGCGCGCCCAGCACATATTGGCGCCCCTCATTCCTCGATACGAGACTGATATCTCATATCTTTCTCTTTGAAAATTCAGAGAACCATAGTATCGCGAGACGACTTTCATGCCCCGACAAGGCATTACGACATCTGTGAAGAGGCCAGACGATCAGGAAGCAGGGAGCGAAGAAAACGTGAGGGGTGTTGCCGCGCGAAGGAACTACAGGTCCTTCGACTGCGCCTGTCGCGGTAAAACCGCGTTAGGCTACGCTCAGGATGACACGGTTTCAAGAAAATCAAAGACGATCTCGTGTCCCCGAATCTGAAGTTTGGACATAGTGGATGGGAGTCCGTTGATCAGCTCTCGCCAACATGAGCGAAATACGGGGGTTCTTCGCTATGCTCAGAATGACGGCGAAGTACAAGAGCCGCTGTTTTGAGATTTTAAATTGGTGCTTTAGAGATTTAGCTTCTTGAACACCCGCTCCGGGACTGCCCGGATGACCGCCATGACGATTCGCCAGATGCCGGGAACATAGAGCACGTCGGGGCCCTTGCCGGGGGCGGCGTCGATGGCCTTCACAATCGTTGCGGCGACCGCGCCTACGTCCGCGAACTTCTCGCGGCCCTTCATGCCCTCGGTCATCGCCGTCTTGACCGGGCCGGGCTTGATGGTCAGGACGCGCACGCCTTCGCGGTCGATGCGGTTGCGCAGGCCGCCGAGGAACGCGCTGAGGCCGGATTTGGACGAGCCGTAGACGTAGTTCGATTTGCGCCCGCGGTCTCCGGCAACCGACGAGAGCACGGCCAGCGTGCCGGAGTGACGCTGGGCGCAGTAGTTGGCCAGCCAGGTGAGCAGGCTCACGGGGCTGGCGAAGTTGGTGTGCAGAATTCCGGCGGCGTGCGGGAAGCTGCGCTCGGCCTGAGCTTGATTGCCCAACATGCCCAAAGGCAGGAAAGCGATGTCCAGCCCGGCGAGCGAGTTGATGGCGTGCGCCAGCAGTTCGGGGTGCGCGGCGGTGTCGTCGAGGTCGGCGACTGCGGTATCTATATAGAGCGCCCCGCGCGTGCGAAGGTCGGCGGCGACGGCGGCCAGCTTGTCGGCGTTGCGCGCGACGAGGAAGAGGCTGTCGCCGCGCTCGGCCCAAAGGCGGCAGCAGGCCTCGGCGATGCCCGAGGTGGCGCCGAGAACGAGGATGCGCTTCGGGATTCGGCCCGGCTCGACCGCTGGCGAGGTGCTGTTGGAGACAGTGCGCAGAGGCAGCAGCGACTCTTGCATTGAGGGGGGCGCTGAGGGGGTTTGATTCTGGCTCATCGCGTCGCCTCCTCGCCCGTGACGCGCTCCCAGAAGCCGGAGGTCAGCGCCGGGTCCTTGTAGCGCGCGAAGCGTTCCCACTGCGGATAGAAGGCGCGGAATTGCGACGGCGTCATGGCTGCGTCCTTGGCCGGGTAGAGCCGGCCGCCGAACTCGCGCGTCATGTCGGCGAGGCGGTGGACGAGCGGAAATGTCTTGTCCGGCTTGATGGGGAAATCGAGCGCGAGCGTGAGGCCCGGCTTGGGGAAACTCATCAGGCCCGGCGAAGGCACGTCGCCAAACGCCTTCAACACGGCGAGGAAGCTGGCGAGGCCGCTTTTGGCGACCGCGCGCAGGACGGCTTCGGTGCCTTCGCGCGCGTGCTCCCACGGGATGACGTATTGGAACTGGAGCAGGCCGCGCTTGCCGTACATCCTGTTCCACTTCAGCACCGCATCGAGCGGGTAGAAGAACGGCTCGTAGTCCTGCAGCGCGGTGACGGTTTGCTTCATCTGCTTGTGGAAGTAGAGCGCGTTGAAAGCCCCGACCGTGAAGCCGTTGAGCGCGAAGCCGGGGGCTTCAAACGGGAAGACGAGCTTCGGCGGCTTGGATTTCGTCAGCGGCGCGGGGACGGCGGAGTGGTCGCCCTGCATGAAGATTCCGCGCGCGAAGTTCTTGCCGGTCGAGGTCACGTCGATCCAGCTCACCGTGTACTCGATGTGCTGCGATACTTTGGTCAGCGCGAGGAACTCGTCGATGCCGTGGAACTGGATGCCCTGGTAGTCGATCATGCGGCTGACGATGGGCTTCAGTCGTAGCTGCGCCCAGGTCATGACACCCGTAAGGCCCATGCCGCCGATGGTGGCGGCGAAGTAGTCGGAGTTTTCGATCGGCGTGCACAAGCGGCGCGATCCGTCCGAGCGGACCAGCTCAAACTGCGTCACATGCGCGCCGAAGGTTCCGGCGACGTGGTGGTTCTTACCGTGGATGTCGTTGGCGATGGCGCCGCCGAGCGTGACGTACTTCGTGCCCGGCGAAACGGGGAGGAAGAACCCGCGCGGCACCGCGAAGTCGAGAATGTCGGCGAGCGTGATGCCCGCCTCCGCCGTGAGTAAGCCCGTCGCCGCGTCGAAGGCCAGCAGGCGGTTCATGCCAGTGGTCTGGAGCAGCGTGCCGCCTTTCAGCAAGCAAACATCGCCATAACTGCGCCCCATGCCGACGGCCAGCGCGCCGCCGTGGACACCGTCGATCATGGAGGGAAAGTCGTCCTGCCAGTGCATCGGCAGCACCGTGGCGTCGTAGCTGGGATAGCGTCCCCAGCTCTCGAATCGCGGCGCGGCGTTGGGGGGCTTTGCCGAATCCGGTGGAGTTGCGGGTGGTGCGGTTTCCATGCTTCTAGGATAACTGCTGATCGTCGAAGGCTTTGCGTAATTTGAGGGTGGTCGTGGGGACTACGCCGATGGGGAGTCCCTCAACGCCTGCAACCGCACTCGTTTGTAAGCCTCTGCGAGTTCGGGCGCGATGGGTAATAGCGTAGGCACTAGGAGAGGTTGCGATCTGTTTTGACGAGAGCGATGAATTTGTCGCGGCCCAATTTCTGTTGCACGGAATCCGCAAACGTCTTGACGGTTAGGGTCTCGCTCGCGACTTCGTCTTCGCCCAGGAGGACGATGTGGCGAGCGAGTTTGTCGGCAAGGTCAAAGGACTTGCGGAGTTTGAAGGTGCCGTCGCCGACTTCGACAGAGAGGCCTTCGCGGCGGAGGTCGCGGCCGAGTTGGAGGGCGGCGGAGTTTTGCGCCGGGGTGAGGGGGGCGATGTAAGCGTCGAGCTTGCTCCCCCACCCATCGCGCAGAGAACGCGCGATGAATGGGGCACCCGCACCCGTGGAACCCACCTTAGACGTTGAAGTCGTCGTCGAAGATGGGCCACCCGGCTCCGTGCCACTACGAGCGGAAAGCAGGTCCTTCGGCTGCGCCTCAGGATGACAAGTTTCATCGGAGGCCTGGGCTTGCAGGGTGAGGATGAGGCGGTCTTCGCCGATGGCGAAGCCGATACCGGGGGCGCGGGGTCCGCCGAGCATTTCCGAGAGACCATCGTAGCGACCGCCGCCGAGGATCGCGTTCTGAGTGCCGAGGCCGGTGGTAACGGTGAACTCGAAGGTGGTGCGGGTGTAGTAGTCGAGGCCGCGGACCAGGCGAGGATTCAGGTGGTACTCGACGCCGCACGCATCGAGTGCCGCGAGGACTGCGGCGAAGTGGTCGCGCGAGTCGGGGCCGAGGTAGTCGGCGATCTTTGGCAACGCGTCGATGAGGGCTTGGTCGGCCTCTTCTTTAGAGTCGAGGACACGGAGTGGGTTGGTTTCGGCGCGGCGCTGGTTGTCAGGGCAGAGCTGGTTCTTAATGGGGGCGAGGGCTTCGCGGAGGGCGGTGTTGTAGCGGGCACGGTCGTCGCTGTTACCGACCGAGTTGAGTTCGAGCCGCCAGTCGCGGATGCCGAGTTCGGCAAGATACGACGCCAACATCTCCAACACTTCAGCATCGCGGATGGGCGACTCCGCGCCGGAGCTTTGCGGTCCGATGACCTCGGCGCCAATCTGCCAGAACTGGCGGTAGCGTCCACGCTGAGGACGCTCGCGTCGGAACTGCGGGCCGATGTAATACAGCTTTTGCAGCTGGCCGGTTTCGCCGAGCTTGTGCTCGATGTAGGCGCGGACGACTCCCGCCGTATTCTCTGGCCGCAATGTCAGGGATTGGGCCTTTTCGGAGGCGGCGCGGGCGCGGTCCTCCCAGGTGAACATTTCTTTCGAAACGATGTCGGTTTCTTCGCCGACACTGCGCGAGAACAGCGAGGTGTCCTCGAAGATGGGGGTGCGGATTTCGCCGAAGCCGTAGCGGGAGAAGACCGCGCGCGCGGTCGATTCGACGTGGTTCCAGAGCGGGGTCTGGTCGGGGAGTAGGTCGCGGGTGCCGCGCACGGCTTTGAGGAGCGGCCGCTTGTTGTCGGGGGTGGACATAGACTTTCTAGTCTATCGAAGGTGAGCCGTCGCGCTGAACGACTGAGACCCACCCATCGCAAAAGCGCGATGAATGGGGCCCCGGATTTTGTGGCGCTTCCAACTGCGGATTCCTCCGCTTCGCTGCGGAATGACAGAAAGAAAAGCGAGAGCAACCGACGGAAAGAAAAGCGAGAGCGAGCGACGGGAAAAAAGCAAGAGCGACGACCAGCGTTAGACACTGCGGTTGGGGTTGGGGGTGAGGTGTGGGGGATTGAAGGAGGCTTCTTCGATTTCGCGGGTCTGGATGCGGGCATCGATGAGCAACGCGATGCCGATGCCGAGCGGGATGAGGCCGACGGCGGCCCCACTCAAGACTTCGCGGACATGCAGGATCGACGCCAGCGCGATGAAGAAGGCGACCATGCCGACGGCAGCGCCGAGCAGAACGATTCCCCAGCGACGAACGGTGCCGCGACGGCGGGTCGAATCGGCAGAGGGTTTGCCGTGGATGACCGCGAGCTCTTCGACCGTGGGCGGAATGGGCACGCCCTTAGCGATGGCGGCGAGGCGCTCGGTGCTCTGTATTTCGCGGTTGCGGATGGCGGACCAGATGCCGCCGAGGACGATGCCCAGGATCATGATGCAACCGGCGACCGGGACGATGAAGGGGCTGAAGGCCATGTCGGCATTGGAATTCATGGCGAGAATGGCGAGTGTCATTTTGATTCTCCTTTAGAATTTGGAACTGAGCTCTTGAACTTCTAAACTTTTGAACTTCGCCGGACTTTGACTTCGGGCCGGGGCGAAAGTTTCATGTGCGGGAGTGAAACTTTGGGAGCATTCTGAAGTCTGAGGGGTTTGTCAATCTTGCGCGCAGACCTTACATCGCCGGAGAACTTTGAAGCCTTGGTGCGCGAGCATCAGGGGCTGGTCTTCCGCACGCTGACACGGATGACGGGCGCGGGGCCACACGTCGAGGATCTGGCGCAGGAGGCGTTTCTGCGGCTGTATCGTGCGCTGCCGGAGTTTCGCGGCGATGCGACGGTCGCGACTTATCTGTATCGGATCGTCGTGAATCTTTCACAAGATGAGTGGAAGCGGCGGCGGCGGGAACGCGCGCACATTGCGCCCGAGCCGGCGTTTATCGAGGACGAAGGCGGCGGGGAGTGGCTGGAGAACTTTGCCGGCGATGCGCTGGCGGGCGGGCACGCGCGGACGCCGGAGCAGTTGATGACCGATGCCGATGTGGAGCACGCGGTGGATGAAGAGCTATTGGCGTTGCCGGAGATCGAGCGCGCGGTGTTGGTGCTGTATCACCAGGAAGAGTGTAGCTATGAGGGCATCGCGGTGGCGCTGGGGCTGCCGGTCAATACGGTGCGGACGCACCTGCATCGCGGGCGCAAGCGGCTGGGCGAAAGCGTGCGGGAACGGCTGGCGGCTCGGACGCATCCAAAACACGACAGGGTTGCTGTGGGCGCGGGAGGGAGAGGATGACGATGTACTCTGACGATATGGACGATATGCAAGACAGATTCGACGCGCGGGTGACGCGGGTTTTGGAGCGTCGCGTAGAGGTGCATGGGCCAGTGGATTTCGCGGCGCGGGTGAGCGCGGCGTTGCCGCCGCAGCGGCGTCCGCGTGCGGCGATGCAGTTGGGCAGGAGAACGGCCCTTGCGGCGCTGGTGGTGTTGGGAATTTCGTTGTTGTGCTGGCGCCCCATGCTGCGCCTACGTTTGGGAATCTGGCGTTCGATTTTGAGTTAGTGGTGATCGCGGAGTTGGGTGCGGTGGCCTATTGGTTGACGGCGCGGCGCGGGGCCTGAAATCCCCACCCATCGCAAAAGCGCGATGAATGGGGCACCCCGCTTCAGTGGCGCTCCCGAAAAGCAATTGCCTGCGGGAATGACAGAAAGAAACGCAAGAGCAACAACACAAGCAGCGGCTATTCGTCGGCGATGCCGGGGTCGGGGGTGTCTTCGCCGAGGGCTGTGGCCAAAGCGTTGAGGTGGTCCTGCTCTTCGCGCAGGATTTCGCGAAGGTCTTCGCTGACGGCGAACTCGTTGAGTGAGTCGGCCTGGAGCACGCGGCGGCGGTAGTTGCGAATGGTTTCCTTCTCGTTGTCGAGGTCGAAACGCAGCATGTCGGTGGCCTTGTCGCTGGTCTTGACGGGCTTGGCCGTGACCGCCGGCATGCCGCCGAGAAGGTCGACCCAGTAGCTGATTTTAAGGGCGTGCTTGAGTTCTTCTTTGGCGTGCTTCTCGAGTTCCTCGGCAATGTTCATATACGCGGCGCCCTTGAGCACCTGCGAATAATTCACGTAGGCGATCACGGCCTGGAACTCGCGCTCGAGATCCTGATTGAGGAGATCGATCAGTTTTTCCTTGGTGATGGTGGGAGTAGGTTTGGCGGTCTTGTCATCGGTATTCTTCGTGGGGGGCATAACTCTCCTATTGGCTTTCAGTGATATGACGCGACGCAAGTGTGTGGCGGTTGCCGTTGACGTGAAAATCGCGACGGGCGACTTGCATTTCTTGCGGATTTCCAATCGAGCATCCCTCGGGCCGATTGGAGGCATCGCACTCCATCAGGCGGCGCGAACACGCGCTTGCATAGGCTGGATGAAGAAAGCCGAAACGAGGGGTGCTCCGATGAAAATCATTCGACCGATCGCTTTGACGACGGTGCTTCTGTTGAACATGTGCGCCTACGCCCAGCAGACGACCCCGCCCACCGTACCGTCCCCCGCCGCTCCACCGCCGGGGACAGTGCCCGTGACGTCGCAAACTCCCGTGACGCCGACTCAGGATCCGACGCTGCCAGCCGCCACAGCAGCGACCGACACGGACCCGAGCGCCCAGCCAAAGACGCGTCATCATCGACGCAAGGCCGCGAAGAAAACGGTGCGACCCGACGCGTCCAGTCCCAGCGAAGTAAAGCCGGGCGATGGCACAAATCCGAAATCGTAATTAGGTAATTAGTTGGAGTCGGACAGCGCGACTCTGGTGGAGAGCAGGACAAACTTGCACGGGGTCGGGGCGTGGCAACTGAGCATGCCGCGGCGCGTGAGGCGGGAATGGCTGCCGGGAGGGACCACCGCTTTGTAGTCGATGTTGTAGAGAGATGATTCGACCGAGGTGAGGGGGGCTTGCTTCGGGTCGTCCTTGACGATGACGGCGTTGGAGGCTCCGGTGGTGGAGAATTCGAGTTCCACGGTGGCCGATCCGGTCAGCGTGTTTTTGCCAGGCACGGTGAAAGTGCGCAGGTTTTGCAACGCGGCTTCGCCTTCGAGGACTTGGCTGGGCGTTCCGGCTCTGCGAAGAGCGGCCCGGCGTGCGGTGTTCGCATCGTCGATGGCGTCGGAGTTGGTGCCGGCCGCACCGAAGGCGGCCATTTGATAGACAGCCATGGCCTTGTCGGGCTGGCCTAGTTTTTCGAGCACCATGCCGAGATGGTATCCGGGTTCGGCGGTGAGGGCGTTGGTCCAGGCGGCGCGGATGAGCGGCTCGGCTTCGGCGGTGTTTCCGGCGCGGAAGAGCGCCCAGCCGAGGGTGTCCCAGACGCTGACCAGCATTTCGGACTGGACCAACGGCTTGGAGTTCGCCGCGGTCTCAAGCATCGCGAGCGAGCGCCGAGCGGTCGCGACGGCCAGCGGGACGTCGAGGTTTTCATCGGCCAGAGCGTAGGCCGCGTCGTTCAAGAGGATGGGGTCCTGGGTCTTTTCGGCGATGGATTTGAGCAGGGCGGTGGCCTCCGCCTTCTTGCCTTGGCGTACTAGCGCGGTGCTCAGTAGAAGCTGAATCCGGACGTTGTCGGGATGGGCGGCGAGGACGGCGCGCAGGGCCTTCTCGGCGGCGGGAAACTGCTTTTCGGTGAGCAGCAGGGACGTGAGCATGTTGTTGGCTTGGTCGTTGTCGGGGCTGCGCGCGACGAGGGCTTGCAGTGTGGCGATGGCTTCCTGTGGCTTGTGCTGTTGCATCTGGGCCCCTACTAGGAGCAGAGTGACGTTGTCTTCGTCGGGGTGCGCGGCGAGTTCGCGCTGGAAGTCTTCGGCGGCCTCATTGGGCTTGCCGGACATTATGGCCAGATAACCGTAGTTGCTCCACAGATAGGCCTGCCTGGGGTTGATGGACTTGGCCTCGTCGAGCTTTTTGCGCGCCGCCTCCCAGTTGTGCTCCTGCTCCAGGCGCGAAACCTCGCGGATCAGTGCGGCGGCCTTTTGATCGTCGCTCCCGGCCTGGCGACTGCCGCCGGTTCGGGTGAGTTGAATGTAGGATTCGCCGTCAAGGCTGGCGTCTTTGTACCACTTTTGATAAGCGCGCCAGTCCGCTGCGGGAATTTTCTCTTGAAGGACTTCGTAGCGGCGGTCGGCGATGAGTTTGCCACCTTCGAGCTTGTAGGTCTTGTCCAGCGTGGCGAAGGCCGATTTGGCGTGGATCGCCGTGGGCAGGTCCGCGCCCCAGCCCGCCGGCAGCGTCAGGACAGCGTGGTCCAGTTGGACGTGCGGCGCGCCGAACTCGATGGGAATCACGGGCAGGTCTTTTTCGTCGACGGGGATCAGCGTGAGGGGAATAAATTGGGGGAGGATGCGGTAGTTGTCCCAATCGCCGGCCTTGTCGCGCTCGTAATCGTAGCTGACGCGGAACGGGACGGCGGTGTCGCTGGGCGAAGAGAACTCGGCTTTGGTCACGGTGCCGGCGAAGTTCATGCTTTGCGAAATGCCCTGCATGAGCTGGTCCCATTGGGCGGGCGAAACGCTGCGCGCGGCCTGGCGGAACGGAATCTCGTCGTCGCCGCGCAGCGCCAGCACGATGTGCGAGTGCGACGTACCGTGCTCGTCGAGCGCGCCGTCGGCGTCGAAGCGGATTTCAGGTTTGAAGGGAATGTCCTTGAAGGTGGTTTGGAGCGTGGCCGGGCCAGTGGATGGAATGACCAGCGCATGGCGATCGCGGACCGTCGCGACCAGGAAGCGATAGGGGGCGACTTCGGCGGTGGCGTCGAGCCACACAGGTTTGCCGTCCAGATGCAAGAGAGTGATGCAGTGGTTGAAGGCGGCGGGCGAGGGCACAGCTTCGTTGAACGGCACGCCCGCGCCGACCAATGCCGCGTCGACGTCGAACCCGGCGGCCGTCAGCAGCGCGGCCAGCAGGGTGTGCTTGTCCTTGCAGTCGCCGTATTGGTTGCGCAGAACTTCGGCGGCCTCATGGGGCTGATAACGCCCGATGCCGAAAGCGACGCCGATGTAGCGCACCTGCAGTCCGACGTAGGCGTACAGGGCGCGCACCTTTTCCTCGGGGGTGGATTTGCCGGCGGTGAGTTCGGCGGCCTTGGCGCGAATGTCGGCGTCGGGCGCCATGCGGTTGCCTTCCATGCCGCGATACCAGGCGCCGACTTCAGCCCAGGAGTGGAAGCTGGTCCAGGCGATGTGGGGCAGGTGGCCTTCCTTATCCGGCTGCGAGGCGACCACCAGCGCGTGCAGCGCGGCCTTGTCGAGCCCGGCGATGGACTGTAGCTGCGCGGAATGCCAGCGGTAGACGCGCTCTTCAGGCGTCTCGGCGATGTCGGGCTTGTACATCGGACTCCAGACCTGCGCATAGGCGGCTTTGGGCAAATGCAACTCGACGCTTTGTTCGAGGACTACGAAGCCGTCGGTGAGGATGAAGAAATTTTGCTGTCCCCAGAAATTTCCGGGAGCCTCGGGACGTGTGCGGACGATGCGCAGTTTGTACTCCAGGCGATCGCCCGCGCGGAGGCTACGAACGGGCACCTGCTTTTCTTTGAGGTCGCTGTAGAACGGCGCTTCGCGGGTGATAGCCGCGGGCATTTCCTGAGCGTCGGCTGCGGGCGTTTCGACGACGGTTCCGTCGGCGCGGCGGACGCGGACGTAGTCAATTTCGACGTGCTCGGCGCTGGAGGCGTAGGGGAAGCTGACGACGCCCCAAGTCTTGACGGCGGCTTGGTCCTGTAAGTGGACGACGCCCGTGATTTCTTTCGACCCGGTGCCGTCGGCGGCGTAGCGGAAGACGGTGTCGAGGCGCTCTATGATACTGGGCTCGCGCGAGAAATCGGGCTTGGCAGGGGCTACTTTCGCAGGAGGGGATGATGCGGGAGGCGTCACAGCCTGCGGGAGCGCGGGAAGGACATACGCGAAGGCGATAACGGCAACGGCGAAGGTGGACGGACGGCGCACAGGGGTCATGGGGGTCCCAAATCTCAAACTTGTCAGCTTGCTAACTGGAAGAACTTGAAGGAGCAGTGTCTGAAAGATACACCTTTGTGTCGTCGAGATAGTTGGCGGCGACCATGCTCCGTCCCCGTCAGCGCTCACGTCGACCTATCCGCGCAGGTTATCGGCGACGTCACGCTGGGCGAAAAACTTTGCGCGGGCATTGATTCGTCGCACTGCTTCATCGCACGACCGGCCCGCGCAACATCCGCGCTTGCATGATTTCCAAATCCACTTTCGTGAAGCGGCTGCTGTCCACCGCGCGAACATTCGCCCGCAGATGTTTTTCCCGCATCATCGAAAACACCAGCGCGTCGCTACGCTGCAATACCATCCCCAGGACCGCCTGAAGCAGCATCGGCCAATCGCCGTCGCGCAGCTTCTCGCGCAACTCGACCAGCACACTCTGGTCCGAAGACATCTCTGCGAGCGTCGCCGCGATGCGCGCGACACGCTCCTCGCTTCCGAACGGATGGTTTGCTAGCAGGAGCAGACCGCGCGGATTGTTCGTCGCGAATTCAGTCGCGACCGGATCGAAATAATCGCCGCCAAACTGCATTGCGCCGAGCGTCGCAGGCCCACTGGCAAGACCTTCGGCGACCACATCGGCGCCCCCATACAGACCCACACGCCGCACTTTGCCCGCCTGTACGAGGGCGTCGAGCGCGGCCATCAGGTCGGGGCGATGCATCGCCCCCATCGTCGCCTCGTGCAGAAAAAGCACATCCACATAGTCGGTGCGAAGCTGGCGCAGACTCTCCTCAAGCGATGTATGCAGCCCCTCGACCGTGAACTCCCCAAACTTCCGCTCACCGTTACCGCCTCGCTTCAGCGCGCTACGAACTCCGGGTACGTGCATCGCGGCGCGGACCACGGGGATCGCGACACGTTTCAGCGCGCTTTGCTTTGCCGGCGCGATGCCAAACTTCGTCGCGACAATGGCACGGTCGCGCTTACCACTCAGAAACTCGCCCAGCACGGCTTCCGCCTCTCCATAGCCGTAGCTCCGCGCCGTATCGAACAGCGTAATCCCTGCGTCCCACGCGGCATTCATCGCCCGCAGCGAAGCGCCGCGCCCCACGCGTCCGAGCACGGAGCCGCAACCGAAGCCGAGCACGGAAGTCTGGATGTCGCCGCATGTACTGTGCCGCATGGACTCTATGCTATCGCGCGTCCGAACTCAACTTCTACATTTGACCGTTACACTTGAATCTTGTGGCCGCCTACACTCGCACGCAGCGCCTCGCGCTGGCCGTCGTTCCGCCACTCGCAGCCGCGCTTATCCGCGTACTCGGCGCGACGTTGCGCTACCGCGACATCAACGCGCCCGCCGTTCCTGTGGGCATCGAAATCCCTGGGCCTGTCGTCTTCGCGTTCTGGCATCGCACACTGCTGGTCTGCGCGCACCGCTTTCGCAATAAGGGCATCGCGATCCTCATCTCGCCCTCTTTTGACGGCGAGATGATTGCACGCACTGTTGCACGTCTCGGCTTCCATCCTATGCGCGGTTCGAGTTCGCGGGGCGGCGCTGCCGGACTCCGCAACATGACGCAGGCCTATGCCGAAGGGCATCGTTGCGCCATCACCGCCGACGGCCCGCGCGGTCCCAACAGGGTTGCAAAGCCGGGCGTCGTCCAGCTCGCCGAACTCACCGGCGCACCCTGGATCGGCGTCTACTACGCGCTGCCAAATCGCGCTTGGGAGTTGAACTCCTGGGACCGCTTCCTCATCCCCAAACCCTTCTCGACGGTCACCTTCACCTGGCCCGCGCACGTCTCGCCAAATCTCGACGCGGTACAAAGCGCGCTCGACGAAGCCGTCCGAATGATACCCCCACAACAATTGTCATCCTAAGTGCAGCGAAGGACCTACTTGCCTTTGCTGTTGCTTGGTTTTCGCCGTCATCCTGAGCCGCAGGCGAAGGACCCCCGTATTTCCTTCGCACACCTACAATCTTCACAGCGATGCTCGTCTCCGACTTCAACTTCGACCTTCCCGACGACCTCATCGCGCAACATCCGCTCGCGGTCCGGGGCTCCAGTCGTATGTTGCAACTAGATCGTGCAACCGGCGCATTTGCAGACAGCAACTTCATCGACCTCGCGAAAATCCTCCAACCCGGCGACCTGCTCATCCTCAACGACTCGCGCGTCCTCCCGGCGCGTCTCTTCGCGACCCGCGCCGGTCTCACCACGCAGCGCAACTCCCCGATGCCCAGCGGCCAAATCGAAGTCCTCCTCACCCAGCCTCGCGCTTCGCCCGAAGGCCACAACGACTGGTCGGCGCTCGTCCGCCCCGCTAAAAAACTTCGGCCCGGCGAAACGCTTTTGTTCGCGCCCGATCTCCGCGCCATAATTCACACCGCTGGAGACTTTGGCGAACGCACCCTGCGCTTCGATCCCACACCCGACTTCCATGCCACGCTCGAACGCATCGGGCATCTGCCGCTGCCGCCCTACATCCACCGCCCCAAGTCCGCACCCAACACCCTCGAAGACCGCGAGCGCTACCAGACGGTTTATTCGCAGCAATCTGGCTCCGTCGCCGCACCCACAGCCGGCCTCCACTTCACTGCCGAAATCCTCACTGCCCTTGAACAGCGCGGAGTAGAAGTCTCCTATCTCACCCTGCACGTCGGCCTCGGAACCTTCCAGCCCGTCCGCGTCTCTCACACCGAAGACATCCGCCTTCACGCCGAACCCTACACGCTTCTTGCAGCAACCGCCTCCGCCATCAACGCCGCAAAAAAAGAAGGCCGCAGGATCATCGCTGTCGGTACGACGACCACCCGCACGCTCGAACACATCGCTCGCGAATCCGAGCGCACCCACCAACCCATCGCCGCCCACTCCGGCAGCACCAGTCTTTTCCTCTCGCCCGGCCTCAACGATGAGTTCAAAATTGTTAGCGGCCTCCTCACCAACTTCCACCTCCCGCAATCGACTTTGCTCATGCTGGTCAGCGCGTTTGCAGGCAGGGAAGCTGTCCTCCGCGCGTACGCCCACGCCGTCACCGCGCGCTACAGGTTTTTCTCCTACGGTGATTGCATGCTCATCACCTAATTCCGATTCAAGAGCAAGGCGGGAGTTCC
>JBBRCA010000049.1:0-18217 GCA_038205325.1 Terriglobales bacterium
AGCTAGAACAGCAGCGTAAGGCGCAGCAACAACTGCAACAGAAGCAACAGCAGCAGGTAGAACAGCAGCGCCAAGCGCAGCAGCAGCAACTGCAAAAGGAACAACAACAGCAACTAGAACAGCAGCGTCAAGCCCAGCAACAGCAGAAGCAGCAGCAATTGGAGCAACAGCGTCAAGCCCAGCAACAACAGCAACAAGAGAAGCAACAGCAACAGCAGCTAGAGCAGCAGCGCCAAGCCCAGCAACAGCAACAACAGAAGCAGCAGCAACTGGAGCAACAGCGCCAAGCCCAGCAACAACAACAGAAGCTGCAGCAACTGGAGCAACAGCGCCAAGCCCAGCAGCAGCAACAACAGAAGCAGCAGCAACTGGAGCAGCAGCGCCAAGCCCAGCAGCAGCAGCAACAAGAACAGCAACGCGCCATCCAGCAGCGTCAACAGCAGGAACGACAGCAGCAGGCTCCGCCCCCGCCTCCAGCGGCGCGCCCCCAACCCGCGCCGCAGGCCGCTCCAGCGGAGAAGCCGAAACCCCATCCCGAACCCGTCGTGCCGCCGGAGGACAAAAAGAAGTAGCACTCCTTTGCGGAAACCCACGGCCAGCCTAGCAAGGGCTGGCCGTCGGTGCTTGCGCCAGAACTCCTCAGTCGGTCCTCCTTCCGACTTGGCTCAGGCACTGCATGCCGTTGCCGGCGGCGAAATACAGGCGAACCCGCTAAAATAGGGGATAGCTATGATTTCTGTCTCCAACGTCACCATGCGCTACGGCGCGAAAATGCTTTTTGAAGACGTCTCCGTGACGTTCACCACGGGCCGTCGCTACGGCCTCACCGGGCCTAACGGCGCGGGCAAAACCACGTTCATGCGGGTGCTCACCGGCGAAATCGACGCCCAGAAGGGCACTGTCGTTCGTCCGCGTAAGATGGGCGTGCTCAAGCAGAATCAGTATGAGTTCGACGCCTTCCGCGTGGTCGACACCGTCATCATGGGCAATAAGGCGCTGTGGGCGGCGATGGAAGAGCGCGAAGTCATCTACGCCAAGCCCGAGATGACCGACGCGGACGGCTCGCGTCTCGGCGAACTCGAAGGCGTGGTCGGCGACGAAGACGGCTACGAAGCCGAAACCAACGCGGCGATCCTGTTGCAAGGGCTCGACATCCCCGACGATCTGCACGAGCGCAAGATGTCCGAGTTGCAGGGCGGGCAGAAGGTGCGCGTACTGCTCGCACAGGCGCTGTTTGGAAATCCGCAGGCTCTCCTGCTCGACGAACCCACCAACTCGCTCGATCTCGAATCTATCCACTGGCTGGAAGACTTCCTCAACCGCTACAACGGCACGGTCATTACGATTTCGCATGACCGGCATTTTCTGAATAACGTCTGCACGCACATCGCAGACATCGACTACGAGACCATCATCACCTACAACGGCGGCTACGACGACATGGTGTTCCAGAAGACCAGCGTGCGCACCCGCATCGAGAGCCAGAACGAGCAGCGCGAAAAAAAGATCGCGCAGTTGAACGACTTCATCGCGCGCTTCTCGGCGGGAACGCGGTCGTCGCAGGTTAACTCGCGCAAGAAGGAAGTCGAGCGGCTGGCGACCAGCGAACTCGCGCGCTCCAACATTGCGCGGCCCTACATCAGCTTCAAGATGGAGCGTCCGTCGGGCAAGAACGTGCTTGAATTTGAAGGTGTCAACAAGACGTACGTTCAACCCGACGGCAAGCGCGAGCACGTCATCGACAGCTTCTCCGCCAGCGTCGCGCGCGGCGAAAAAGTCGTCCTCATCGGGCGCAACGCGCAAGGTAAATCGACGCTGCTGAAGGCGCTGCTCGCCAATGGCCCCGGCGTCGAAGAGACTGACGTTTCGATCGATTCCGGCGACGTGAAGTGGGGACATGAGGTGCAGATCGGCTACTTCGCGCAGGACCACAAGGGATCGATCCAACTCGGAATGACGGCGCAGGATTGGCTGCATCAGTACGACCCGAAGGCGGTCAAGGAAGACATTCGCGGCATCCTGGGGCAGATGCTGTTCAAGGGCGAAGAGGGCCTCAAGAAAACCGACGCGCTGTCCGGCGGCGAAGCGGCGCGGCTGCTGTTCTGCAAGATCATGTTGCAGAAGCCAAATGTTCTCGTGCTCGACGAGCCGACCAACCACCTTGACCTTGAAAGTATTAACGCGCTCAACCAGGCCATCCAGAAGTACGAGGGCACGGTCTTCCTCGTCACCCACGATCAGGACTTGATCGAAGAGGCGGGCACACGCATCTGGAACTTCGAGGGCGGCCCCACGGACTTCCGCATCACCGACCACAAAGGCCCTTACGAGGAGTATCAGCAACAGTTGGCAATGGCTGCGAAGTAAGTCTCTGCTGTTCTTCTTTCTTTCATTCCGCAGCGCAGCGAAGAAACCTGCATTTTCGCCCGCTCGACTACAATCATCACAGACATGGCCCTCACCGAAACCCCGCAGAAAAACGTCCTCGGCCAGCCGCTCGAAGTCTGCGGTCTGGACCCTGAAACCGGTTTTTATCGCGACGGCTGCTGCAACACCGGCCCCGACGACCTCGGCGTCCATACCGTCTGCTGCATCGTCGATAAGAAGTTTCTGGCCGCGTCCGCCCGCCTGGGGAACGACCTGTCGACGCCGATGCCGCAATATGGTTTCCCGGGCTTGAAGCCGGGCGACCGGTGGTGCGTGTGCGCGGCTCGCTGGCTACAGGTGCAGCGCGCCGGGGCGGCGTGTCCAGTGGTGCTCGAAGCCACGCACGAGGCCACCCTCGAAATCGTGCCGTTCGAGGTCCTCCTACAGTACGCCGTGATCCCCCAAACGCTCCAGTAGCGCGAATAACCTGACGGCGCATAGGGCTTACCAGCCACGTTTTACACAACATTGATATCGTTCCGCTTGACAGGCCACGCCAAAGACCTAACCATAGGACTATCGAAATCATTCAGGTTCTAGCCGCATCCCCATGTTGCGGCCTAATTGGAGAGTCATGCGTAATCTTGTCATTCGTCTTTGGATATTCGTCGCTTTTGTCGGCATCGTCACTCTTCCCGTGTACGCACAGAGCGGCAACCAGGCCGTGGTCGAAGGCTTCGTCACCGATGCCTCCGGAGCCGCTATCGCCGGAGCCTCAGTCGTCATTACCGGCACGGCCAAGGGCTCGGAGTTCACGGATTCCACCGATAAGGCGGGACGCTTTGTCTTTGCCGTAGTTCCCTCCGGCACTTACAGCCTCAAGGTGCAGCAGCAGGGCTTCGCGACCAGCGAGACAAACAATGTGATCGTGACGGTGGGCGCAAAGGTCAACATCCCCGTCATTCTGCGCGTGGGCACGGCGACCCAGCAGGTGGAGGTCAACGCCGACGTTCCGGTGGTCGATACCGCGCGCACCACGGTTGCCGAATCCATCAACGCCCGCGCCGTTTCGGAGCTTCCCGTTAACGGCCGCAACTTCCTCGACTTCACCCTGCTGACGCCCGGCGTGGTGCGCGACGTGCGCGGCGGCGATCTTAGCTTTGGCGGCCAGCGCGGCACGCTCAATTCGCTCACCATCGACGGCACGGACAACAACAACACCTTCTTTGGCCAGTCGCTGGGACGCAGCGGCTCGGGCCGTGCTCCTTATCAATTTAGCCAGGATGCGGTGCAGGAGTTTCAGGTCAATACCAGCAGCTACGCGCCGGAGTTCGGACGCGCAGGCGGGGCCGTGATCAACGTGGTGACGAAGTCGGGCACCAATCAATTTCACGGCACGGCCTTCGAGTTCTTCCGCGACCGAGGCCTCAATGCGAACGACCAGATCTACAGCCAGCAGCTCGCCTTCTTCCGCAACGGCCTGCGCTCCACCGTGCCGTTAAAGCCCGGCTATCACTTCAACCAGTTCGGCGGCAACGTCGGCGGCCCCATCTGGAAGGACAAGCTCTTCTTCTTCTTTGACTACGACGGCCAGCGCAACAACGTCGGCATCCCCGTCAGCCTCAGCCTCCCCGCCCCCATCGACGCCGCGACCACGGCCGCCAACGCCTATCTGCTAGCCCGGAGCCAGACCTATCTCACAGGCTTCAACCAGAACGTGTACCTCGGCAAAGTGGACTGGACCGTGAACCAGCGCAACCGCATCAGCGTCCGCTACAACGGGCAGCGTTTTCAGGGAACCAACCTCGAGAACAGCGGCACCACCAGCGCCCAGGAGCACACTGGCTCGTCGAACGTGAACACCGACACCTACGCCGCCGAGTGGAACGCGATCTTCAGCGCCAATCTAACCAACACCCTGCGCTTGAGCTATCAGAAGGACGACGAGCCGGGTCTGTCTAACTCGCAGAACCCCGAGGCCCAAGTCCGTAGCACCGGAGCGACGCTGCTAACGGTCGGACGCAACAACTTCAGCCCGCGCCAGACCAAGGCCACACGTCAGCAGTATGCGGACTCTGTCACCTTCGTGCTTGGCGGCCACACCCTGAAGATCGGGGCCGATGTGCTCAAGGACACAATTCTCAACTACTTCCCCGGTAATTTCTCCGGCGCGTTCGTCTTCGATAGCACGGAGAACTTCGGGCGCAGCTTGCTGGGACAGCCTTTGCTGGCCAGCGCCAAAGGCAGCTCTTCGCTGCAACTCACGGAAGCCTACGCAGGTGTGGGAACCAGTGGCCCCACCACCCATCCCGACAACCTGCAACTCGCGGGCTTCGCACAAGACGACTGGCATGCCTCCCGCCGTCTCGACATCACCTTCGGCGTGCGCTGGGACCGGCAGAGCTTCCACCAGCCCGGCGTTTCCAACCCCCTAGCGCTGACCACCGGTTTCAACACCGCCGTGGCCCCGGTAGACGACCTGAACTTCGGGCCTCGCGTCGGCTTCGCCTATCAGCCTTATAACGATTCGCGCACGGTCATTCGCGGCGGCGGCGGCATTTTCTTCGGCAACACGCCGTCCATCCTGCTCGGCACCGCCAGCTCCAACAACGGCATCAACCTACAGACGTTTACGTTCAAGCCCACGGCCGCGAACCCATTCTTCCCGGGCAATACCGCCTACCCCAACAACACCTGCGGTGCGCCCCAGGAAACTCCCCGCTGCGCTCCGCCGACGGGCTTCAACGCGGTCAAGTCGAATATCTACGCCTTCTCCTCCAAATATCACCAGCCTGAGGTGATCCAGTACAACTTTCAGGTGCAGCAGCAGGTCGCGAAGGACGCGTCGTTTACGCTTGGCTATCTCGGCGTTCGGGGACTTCGCCTCACCCGCACGCGCGACAACAACTTCACCACCGAGACTCCGGCCTCGATCGCCGTGCTGGGATCAAGTACACCGCTGAGCTATCAACTGATTGGCGGAACGCCCACGTTCCTCAACCCCAACTTCAACCGCGCCTTCTTGTTTGAGGCGTCGGCGCACTCCACCTACCACGGCCTGACGGCGCAACTCGACCAGCGCTTCGCCAGCGGCCTTCAGTTCAGCGTGGCGTACACCTTCAGCAAGGTCATCGACGACGCGCCCGACGCGACCGCCGTCGTGCTCGGCCCGGACGACGCCAAATTGAACTACGACCCCTTGCGTCCCCGCCTCGATCTTGCCCCCGGCAACGACGATGTCCGTAACCGCTTCGTCGCCAGCACGGTTTGGGATCTGGATACTTATGCGAGCGGATTCCACGGTATCGTTCGCCAAGTTGCGGGCGGATGGCAGATTAGCGCCATAGGAACGGCGCAGTCGGGGCAGCCCTACTCCTCGACGCTGAACAGCGCGCTCAACGGAAGCCAGAACACCGCCAGCCAGCGCGTTCCAGGAACGTCGCGTAACCAGAACCGCCTGCCCAATTTCTACTCGCTCGACCCGCGCCTGACCAAGACCATCGGCGCAGGCGACCGCATCAACCTCAAGCTGATCGCCGAGGCGTTCAACATCCTCAACCACAGCAATGTGACAGGTGTCTTCAGCAATCAGTTCATCGTAGGCAACGTCGCAGGAACTCCCACCCTCATCCCCAACAACAGTCCCACCAGCACCACCAGGTTCCAGCTTCCCCGGGTCTTCAGCAACAGCTCCGGCGGAGCCTCGTACGCAGGCCGCGTCATTCAACTCGCGGCCAAAGTCACCTTCTGAGTAGTGAGTAGTGAGTAATTAGCAAAGAGTAGCGAATACTCCTTACCTCCTACTCACTGTTTTCCGACCACCTGCTTCGCATCGGAGAGCGTCACCTTCACCGACAAACGCTGCCGCCCGCGGAACACGGTCAGCACGATGGTGTCGCCTGCATGGTGTGCGTTCACGGCGCTGGAGAGGTCCTGTGGGGTCGTGACCTCTTGGCCATCCGCGGCAACGATCAAATCGCCACCCAGTGTCACCGGAGTGTTGCCCATGTAAGCTTGCTGCGACCCGCCATGCAATCCGGCGCGTTCGGCGGCGCCGCCCGGCAGAACGCGCTCGATGAGAACGCCATAATCCGCAGGCAGACCGATTTGCCCAGCGATGTACGGCTCGATGCCCAGTTGCACAATGTCGAGCGACGGCCTGCGCGCGCGGCCATACTTAGCGAAGTCGTCGAGCACGGCCTTGGCCGCCTGAATTGGAATTGCGAAGCCGATGCCCGCCGATTGTTCCGCGCCGCCGTTGGGATTGGAGGCAATCAGTGTGGTGATGCCGATCACTTCGCCGCGCGAGTTCAACAGCGGTCCGCCGGAGTTGCCGGGGTTCACCGAAGCGTCGGTTTGGATGGCGTCCTCGATCTTGTTGCCCGCGGGCAGCGCGATCGAGCGGATTGCCGAGATGATGCCGCGCGTCATCGTGCCCGAAAACCCGAACGGATTGCCGATGGCATAAACCTTTTGCCCCACGACGAGGTTGTTGGACTCAGCCAGCGTCGCCGGCGTCAGGTCCGGCGCGTCCTTGATTTGCAGCAGCGCGATGTCGTGGTTCCTGTCCGCCCCGACCAACGTCGCCTTGTACTTCTTTTTATTAGACAGCGTCACCTCGACAAGCTGCGCGTTGTCGATGACGTGATTGTTGGTCAGGATGTGCCCTTGTTTATCGAGAACGAATCCCGAACCCTGGCCCTGCTGCGGCACCGGACGGTAGAAAAAATCGTAGGCCATCGCCGTGCTGGTGATGTTGACCACCGACGGCAGCGCGCGCTTGTAGACGGCGATGTTCTCCTGCTCATCGGCGTCGAACGCAGGCGCGGCCGAGGCCTGGGTCATCGAGAAATCGCCCAGCGGGCCGCTGATGGAGGCTTGGGTCGTCGCATCGGGTGCGGGGCCACGACGCACCAGCCCCGCTAGCGCTCCGGTCGGCAGAATGCGCGTCGACACATAGTAAAACGCCGTGAGGATGAGGAGGACGAAGACAATGGGACGCAGTTTCATCGGGAAAAGATCCTCGGCTGCGCTGAATGCGCATGTGTTGAAGATTTTAGTCTTTTCTAGAGGTCGTTCGGCTTCAATCCAGTGCGTTTGGCAATTCGGCTGAGCATTGCACTTCCGATCTCTTCACTGTCGTGAAACGCCCAAGTGTACGTGTCGGGGTAGTCCGGATGCCGCAAATGGCAATGAGAGCCGCTGCCTTGTTTGGCGACGTACCAACCACTCCTGATGAGCGCGCGATAAACCTTGGTCGCTTTGCTGGAGGCCATTGCGTCATGCTGCCGCAAAAGAAATGCTCTCAACTTGTAAGCTACTGTCTTCTATCTGGTCCGCCAGCACCCGTAGAGCCAGCGCCTCGACCCGTGATTGAGCTTCTTCTTTTGTTACACCATAGACCATGACGCCAGGGAGCTCTGAAATCTCCGCAATCCAACGACCGTCATTCTCGCGTTCAAATTCGATGGAGAAATTCATTGTCCAGGAATATAAGATACACCATGACCTCGAGTACGACTCGCCATCCGCTGCAGCGCGCGCCACACATCGTTCACGCGACCCTCCAGCGCGGCCAGATCGCCGTTGTTGCGAATCACAATACATTCCTGTTCATGCGTCTTCGCGGCGCGTTGCGCTTTCAACCGTCGCCGCGCATCGACTTCCAGCGCGGCCCGTTCTTCAAAACTTAATGGACGTTGCTCGGCGGTCCGCTCGACAAATCGTGCAATCTTGACATCCTCCGGTGCGGTCACCAGCAGGATCTCGTCGAAGCGTTCGCTCCAGGGCTGGCCTTCAACGCCGTGTTTGGTCGAAAAAATCAACGCCGACTCGATCACCGCGATCGCCTGCGGTTGCGACACTGCCAACTCGGCGATAAGCCGCGCTTGTTCGGCCAGCACCGCCGGATGCACGATGGCATTCAACTCCTCGACACGTTTTTCCGTGAACGCCAACCGCGCTAGTTCGCGGCGGTCGAGCGTTCCATCCGGCAGCACCACGCTTGGCCCAAACTGGGCAACAATCGCCGCGTACACCGGTTCGCCCGGCTGCATCATCGCGCGGCCCATCTCGTCGGACGAGAACACCTTCGCCCCGCGCTCGGCGAGCATTCGAGCCACGGCCGATTTGCCGCTGCCGAGGTCGCCGGTAAGGCCTACTCGCAGCATCGCGGCTACCTTCCATCCCGGCGAACGCGCGCCGCCGTGAGTGTGTTCTTCATCAGCATCGCAATCGTCAACGCGCCAACCCCGCCAGGGACCGGCGTATACGCTCCCGAAATCGCAAACGCCGCTGGGCCGATGTCGCCGACAACAGTTGAGCCACGTTTGGAAAATGTTGCGTGGCGATCCGCATCGCCCGGGAAGAACCGCTCCAACTCTGCTTCGTCCGTGATGCGATTGATGCCGACGTCGATCAGCGTCGCACCGGCGCTCACCATGTCTCGCGTCACAAATCCCGCGCGCCCAATCGCCGCTACCAGGATATCCGCGGCGCGCGTAATCTCCGCCAGATTGCGCGTCTTTGAGTGGCACACGGTCACGGTCGCGGACGCGTTGATCAGCATGGCGGCCACCGGTTTGCCGACGATGTTCGACCGTCCCACCACCACCGCACGCGCGCCCGCTATCGGAATATCGCAGCGGCGAAGAATCTGAAGTATTCCGGCGGGCGTACAAGGTGCGAGCAGGTCGTCGCCGCCCGTCCCGCTCAGCAGACGCCCCACGTTCACCGGATGAAAACCGTCGACGTCTTTTTCCGGCAGCACCGCGTCGAGCAGCAGCGGCGTATCGACATGGCTGGGCAACGGAAGCTGAATCAGGATGCCGTCGATGTCTTCGCGCGCGTTCAACCCTGCGACAATCGCCAGCAGTTCCGCAGTCGTCACGCTTTCCGGTGGCGTAATCATTTCGGAGTAAATGCCCAACTCGGCGCAGGTCTTTACTTTGCTGCGGACGTAAATCTGCGACGCGGGCACCTCGCCCACCAAAACCACTGCAAGCCCCGGCGTGTACCCAACGGAGCGGGCCGCCGCCACTTCTACCGCCACTTCGGCCTTAATCTCAGCGGCGATGGCGACGCCATTCAATATGCGCGGCGTGGAAGAAGAGGACTGCATATTTTCATGGTATCGCGTTGTTGCGGGCGCGTGACACCGCCGTGACAAACCCGTTACATTCATTCCGCCCTTCGCTACAACTCCTGAACAACAAAGCTTGTCTAACCGATAACGAGCGTATGTTGCGCTCCAGAGGGCCTACCGTGAATCAGTTACTCGAACGAGAGCCCGACAGTTTTTCGATACCAGACACGACTGGCGCAATGGGCGCTTTAGACGTTGCGCATGGGATTGAGAAGTTCACTTCTACCGACCTCACCGCGCTGCGCAGCGACCTTCTGCAATCTGGCGTGGACTCCTTCCAGGCGACTGAACCGGTCGCAAACTTCCTCAGCGGCCGCGGTTATGGCGTCTCGAATGACGAGGCTCGCGGAGTTGCGTCGGCGATTGAAGGCGTGGGTTGCACGGTGGAATGTATTCAAGCCGAGCTTGAGCGCGTCGCGCACTTCGCGTAACAAACCTACTGCGTCATCTCGCCTTCTGGCTCATCGGTCGGCGATTCGATCTCCGCATTGAACCCCTCCAACATCCGCGCCAGGAACGCGTCCTCGTCCAACCCCTTGCGATGCATCGCCTCCGCATTGACGATGTGCCGCGCCAGGTCGGCCAGCACAATTCCCCACGCGAACGGGTCTTCCCACGCCCCGGCGCGCAGGCTCACATGCTGGCCCTGCTCGGCGACCCAGACGCGCAGCAACTCAAAAGCGGCCTTGTCCCGGGTCGCGGCGGGCGGCGGATCGAGATATTTGCTCGATGTCACGATGAGTTCCTCCTAACGCTTGGTCAAAAGCGTCTCAATTCCCGAGCCGACTTCAGCCTCGGCAAACTCCGCTGCCACGCGAATGCAGTTCATGACGGCACGCTCATTCGACGAGCCATGGCCCACAATCACCGGCCCGCGCACGCCCAGCAGCTGCGCGCCGCCATATTCTGAGTAGTCCAGCCGCTTCTTGAAGTCCATGAAGGCCTTGCGCGACAGCAGCGCTCCCACCTGCGAAGTCACCGTGGACTTCAGGCTCTCTCGCAACATGATGCTCAACATTTTGGCGGTGCCTTCACAGGTTTTCAGCGCCACATTGCCGACGAAGCCGTCGCACACGATCACATCCGCGTGTCCGTTGAAGATGTCGCGGCCTTCCACATTGCCGATGAAGTTGAGCGCCAACTCTGCCGCCAGTTCGCGCAGAATGGGCAGCGTGTTGCGCACCAGCGTATCGCCCTTGCCGTCCTCTTCGCCGTTGGAAAGCAGGCCGATGCGCGGCCTCTGAATGTGCAGCACGTTCCGGGAGTAAACGTGGCCCATCACCGCGAACTGTCTCAAATTTTCGGGGTCGCAATCGACGTTCGCGCCCACGTCGAGCAACACGCACGGCGCTCCGGCGGAGGTCGGGAATGCGGTCGCCAGCGCAGGCCGATCAATACCGGCGAGCGACCCCAGTACCATCTTCGCGGTCGCCATCGCGGCCCCGGTGTTGCCGGCGGTCACAAAGCCCCCGGCGCGACCTTCGCGAATCATCTTCAAACCGATTCGCATCGACGAATCGCGCTTGGAGCGCACAGCCAGCGCGGCCTTGTCCTCCATGCTGATCCACTCGCTGGCCTGCACGATGTACACGGGCAGGCGGTCACGGCCACCATGCGCCTTCAGGGCGGCGCGCAGCTTGGGGCGCAGGATTTCTTCCGGTCCCACCAGATGCACGCGCACGTCGAGCGTGCGCGCGGCCAGCACCGCCCCCCGCACTTCGGGGTCGGGGGCCTTGTCGGAACCCATTGCGTCGAGAACGATGTCGATGGGCATCAGGGACGGGGAGGTCGAGGGCTACAGCGCTTCTTTGGCTGCGAGGACGGCGCGGCCCTTGTACTCGCCGCACTTCTTGCAGGCGCGGTGCGACTGCTTGCGCTCTTTACAATTGGGACAGAGCGACGTGCCCGTAGGGGTCAGGAAATCGTGGCTGCGGCGTTTGGCGGTGCGCTGCTTGGAGTGGCGGCGTTTGGGATTGGGCATGGTAGTAGTTCCTCTCGCATCGGCCCCGGTCATGGTGCGCGAGTCGCGCGAGCATGGGCCTACAAAATCTCATAAATCTTTGAACAAAAACTTTTAGACGCTGGCTAAACTTTGTCGGCGGACGCCTTTTCCGCCAACCCGGCCAGCGCATTCCAGCGCGGGTCGGTGCGACTGTCCTCGCAACGGCATGGAGCGTCGTTGCGATTCGCGCCGCAGTGCGGGCAAAGTCCCTGGCAATCCTCTCGGCAGAGTGCCCGTCCGGGCAGGGCCAGAAGCACCTGTTCGCGAATGGCGTCCTCCAGCAACAGGCCGTTCTTTCCATAATACCCGATTTCGGTTTCTTCTTCCGTAATGGCCCGCTCTCCGGGCTCGGCGTCGGCGGCTTCGGGGCGGAAAATCAAATCGAACTCGCCCTTCAGGTTCTCGTGTACCGGCTCCAGACAGCGCGCGCACAGCAGTTCGAACTTGCCCGAAAACTTCGCCCGCACGCGGATGTCGTCGACGATGTCGCCGTGCCCGCGATGCTCTTCGATCAACTCGGCCTTGCCCTTCACCGACAGCGGCCCGGCCTGGCGTATGTCGGCAGTGTAGTCGATGGCGCCTTCCGCGAGACTTTCGTTCAGCGTAACCGACTCTTTGTGCAATTGGGCCGTGGTGATCAACATGCTTTAAGCGTAGGGCCACGCGGTTGCCGAGTCAAACGATGCAGGCGAACGAAAGCTCGCGTATGCTTTCTCCAGCCAATCTATCGACCCAGGAGAATAACTTGCGCTTGACCGTTCATATCCCATTCGCCGCCGTCGTCGTGCTTTCTGTCGTGTTGCTTCCCGCTGCCGCAACGGCGCAAGCCAAGTCTGATCAGGCGTGGATTGCCCGATCCAACGGGTTTACAAATCAACTGATCGACATCACGAACCGGTATTCGCCTGAGGAAGCGTCGCGCCAGGGGCTGACAAAGTATGACACCAAAATCGGTGATCCGGCGCGTGCGGCCGAACTCGCAGAACGCAAGGACAAAGAAGCGGCCGTCGCCAAGCTGATCAAAGCCCTCGCCAGCGAAAGCGACCCCAATGTCGTCGAAGACCTGCACATCCTTATCAGCAAAGAGCAGCTCGGTTTCCGCCAGCAGGACTACCGGCTGAACCATGAAGTCCCGTACATCAACGCGACGATGTACATCTACCAAGGCCTGGAGCCTCTGCTCGACGCGCAAGCTGCGGGTGGCCGCCATCACGCCGCCATTGAACGCATGGATCGCTACGTCGGTATCAACCCCGACCCAGGTGGAAGCCGGTTGACCGAGTTGCCCTCGATCGGCCGCACCGCTGGCCCCGCGCAGGAAGCTGGCAACCTCTCCGGCGGCAACAAGATGGGACTGTACGTTGCGCTTATTCAACGCATGATCGAACAGGCAGCCAAGCCCAACGTGGTCTACCCGTCGCGCCAGGAGATTGAAACGCAACTCGCTCGCAATCCGGCCATCCTCAAAGGCATCGGCGAACTCTTCGAGAAGAACAGGCTCAACAACTGGCAGAACACATACGTCCTGCTGCAAAAGCAGATGGACTACTACGACAACTGGGTCCGCACTTACATTCTTCCTCGGGCGCGCAGCGACTTCCGCCTTCCACCCGAGGAGTATGCGCTCAACTTTGAAAGCTACGGCATCGACATTCCACCTGCCCAGATTGCCGAGATGGCGCACAAGGCGTTCGCAGACTATCAGGCCCAGATGGCGCCCATCGCAGCCGACATCGCCAAGCAGCGCGGCTACAAATCCAGCAACTACCGCGACGTGATCGCCGAGTTGAAGAAAGAGCAGATCGCCGGCGAGGCCATCCTTCCGTTTTACGAAAAGCGTCTGCACGAAATCGAGGCCATCATCGTCAAGGAGCACCTGGTTACGCTACCCGATCGGGCGGCGATCATTCGCCTCGGCACGCCCGCCGAAAGCGCCCAGCAGCCCGCGCCGCACATGGTCCCACCGCCGTTCCTGCACAACACAGGCCAGCGCGGAGTCTTTGTGCTTCCACTCACGGCACCCGCAGGCCCGGGCAGCGCGGTCGCCGCGAAGGTCGACGACTACGCTTTCGACGCTGCGTCGTGGACGTTAATCGCGCACGAAGCCCGCCCCGGCCACGAACTACAGTTCGATTCGATGGTCGAACACGGTGTCTCGCTGGCCCGCGCGCTGTATGCCTTCAACTCCACCAACGCCGAAGGCTGGGGCCTCTATGCCGAGTACATCACTCTGCCCTCCATGCCCAAGGAAGGCCAGCTGATCTCGCTGCAATTTCGTCTGCTGCGCGCGGCGCGTGCTTTTCTCGATCCCGAGTTGCAGGCGGGCAAGGTCAAGCCGCACGAAGCCATGGATGTGCTGACCCACGAAGTCGGCTTGTCCGTCCCCTTCGCCAATCAGGAAGTCGAGCGCTACACCTTCCGCGCGCCCGGCCAAGCCAACAGTTACTTCTACGGCTTTACGCGACTGCTCGAACTGCGCCACGAAACCGAGCAGGCGTTGGGGTCGAAGTTCGACGCTCTGCGCTTCCACGACTTCCTCCTCGCGCAGGGTTTACTCCCCCCGAGTTTGATGAAGAAAGCGGTGGAGGAGCACTTCATCCCGCAGGAAAAGTCACGCATTTAAGATCACCTTTGGTTGTATTAGCGCAGTGATATGTTTTTAGCCCTCAATGCCGAGGGCTGGATGGCTGCATGCTAGGATTCTCGGACATGGCGCCATTGCGCGTAACGGTTAAACCCCGAACAATCGAATCCCCGCTACATCAGCAACTTTCGCAACGACGCACCGCTGTGCGTTCTTCGTCGTCCGAACCCCCACCGCTAGCACTTTCACCTGCGCCGCCGCCGCACACACTTGCCGCAGCATCTCCAACTCCGCCGCCGTCGCGCACCCTCACGCCGTCCACGTTCGTCTCAAACATGGGACAGAAGACGATCGTCTGCGACCCAGCGTAGCGCGTACCGGGTTGTTCTCCAGGATTTTAAAATGGTCGGGGCGAGAGGATTCGAACCTCCGACCCCCTGCTCCCGAAGCAGGTGCGCTACCAGGCTGCGCTACGCCCCGATGTCTGGTGAATGTATGCCGACGCCAACCCCACGCCGCAAAGCTCCGGGATGTTGCTTGAGCGATGCCGCTTGTTTGCCGACAAAATCAGTCTACCAGAAAGTCTCGGGGCGAAGCCCCGAGACTGACATGGCGTCGTTACGGGCGTGGAGCGGTGTGCCTGGCCCGGTGACGACGATGCGTCGTCCTATGCCTTCTCGTGCCCGCAGTGCCAGTTCCGCGGTGCACGGTCGAAACCGCGTCGAATGGGCGGGTGTCAGCGTCGGTGTAAACGGCGCCGGTCGGAACCAGTACTGTGTGCACGGCGCGTTCGCGGGTGTTGCCGGTGCGCACGTCGATGCGCGCGGGATCGATGCCTTTCTCATGCGTGAGATATTGACGAACGTTGAGCGCCCGTTCCGCGGCGGCGCGGCTTCTATCGCCCGGCGAAGAGTACCCGACGATGATGAGGTGCGAGTCGGCCTGCTGGTTCATCGTGACCGCAATATTGTCGAGGCAGCTTCTACCTTCGTTGCTCAGACGAACGGTCCGCGCAGGATCTCGCACAAAGTTCACGCTGCAGAGCGCCTGGGTGTGCACCTCGACGGGCGGTGGCGGCGGGGGAGGCGGGTTCTCGACGTTGACGGTCGCCGTGGCCGTTGCGGTCTTGCCCTGGTCGTCCGCAAGATTGCAGGTCACGGTGATTGTTGATGCGCCCAGGCCTGCGGTGGTGAGTGATGCGGTCGGGCCATTGCCAACGATCTGGCCCGCGGACGCTGCGTAGGAGTAGGTCAACTGACGATTTTGCGGACTTGAACCCGAGGTTGAAATGTCGATTGTTGCGCCCGATAGGGCGGTTGTGGGCGATGCGGTGCAGGTGACCGTGGGCGGGTCATAAGCTCTCACGGTGAAGGGCGCAGTGCAAGTGGCCTGGTCGCGGGCTTTTGCGCCGTAGGCGAGGTGGCCACCGACGGTGTATTCGCCGGGGGCGAGGCCGTTGGTGTCGATCGTTGCGGAGGGGCCGTCGGCGGTCAACTTCCCGCCAGTGGTGGTCCAGGTATAAGAGGGAGTCCGCTTGGCCCGGACGTTTGCGGGGCTCGCGCTGGCGACGATGGGTTCACCCGGAAAAGCGCTGCCTGGCTGCGTGGTGCACGCGACTTCGACGGGCAGCCTCACGGGTGGGTTGCCGAAGTGTGTTACCAGGCCGCCGGAAAGTTTGAAGGCGGCGATGACTCCCTCGCCCCCAACGTTCCCATTCGTCTGGAGCGGGCCATAGTTGACGCGCGAATATTGATAGTCCGCCTGGATGGGCCGGATGGAGAAGCGATTGTGGAAGTAGGGCAGGACGTAGTCGATGCCCACACCGCCCGTAATGCCCAGGCCCCAGGTGAGTGGCTGCAGGATCGGGCCGTTGATGCGGGCGCCGCCAGCCAGTACATGGACGTAGGGGACGAACCGATTTAGCGGAAAGCGAAAGATGGGTCCGGCCTCGGCTGTGTAGACGTTAGGGTCGCGAACGTCGCAAGCGCCGTTAACGCACTGCCCCAGGATGCCACGCTTGCTGGGGCCGGAGAAGTAACCGCCTTCAATCTGCACGCCGATGTAACGATTGAAGTAATCCGTGACGCTGACCGTCGTGTTCTTGTTGTAGATGCTGACGTAATTGTGGCCGCCGATACCCGCGTCGATCGGGTGGAAGTAGCCATAGCCGGCGTAGACATCGTAGTGCGAATCCGGAATCTCGGTGAGGGCGGGTCGGGACTGCGCGAATGAGGGTAGCGCAAACGCGAAAATGCACGCAGCGAGCAAAGAAGATTTTGAAACTCGAGCCGAGAGCCGATGCATTGCTGTTCTCCTGAATTGGTATTACATTGCAGCACTACTTGAAGTTTACCGCGATCCGACGGTGTCAAGACTTTAAGCAGCGACGCTTCTACTGCGGCGATACAAACCGACACTACAATCGGTAAGCTCCAAAAAGGGAGTACCCCTATTTTATTCCGGTGTGTGGTCCAAAGTCACTGGGTGTTTGATGCATTTTCGGCGCTCTACGGCAGTACTAGTACTAACGTCGGATGCCCGCCACGGTGATTCCGGTTGCCGGAGCGGATTCTCGAAGCGGGGGGACGGGCCGCATCTATATTGCTTATGAGAGACGTAAAGTTTGCTCAGAGGGTGAATTTTGGATGAACGACCGGCGAAAAATTTGTCAGATGTGGCAGCGAGGCGGTGCCTGCGCGCTCGTTACGCTGGTACGTATTGAGGGGTCCAGTTATCGCCGCGTTGGCGCGCGGTTGTTGATCGCTCGCAACGGAGACTACGCGGGCAGCATCTCGGGCGGCTGCCTGGAAGCGGAAGTGGTCCGCAAAGCGCAATGGCTGGTGCGCGACGGGCGGGCAGTGGTGGAGCGGTACTCGACGCTGTTCGACGACACGGCTGAGATTCCCTATGGGCTGGGCTGCGGTGGCACGGTGGATTTGCTGATCGAGCCTGCTCAAACGCCGGAGTGCATTGCGCTGATGGAAGCGATGCAACGCTCGTTGGGGGGCGACCGGAAGCGCGTCGCGACGTGGCTGCCGGGTGGGTGTGGACCGCTGCGCCGCGAGATTTCCAGCGAGAATGGCTCCGTGACATTTTTGAGCGATGGGACTCCCGACCTCGAAGCCGAGGTGTTCGTTGAGACTCTCGAAGCGCCGCAGCACCTGATTTTGTTTGGCGCGGGCGACGATGCGCAACCGATGGTACGCATGGCGGCGTTGCTGGGTTGGGCTGTGACGGTGATCGACGGCCGCGCTCAGTTGGCGCGTGCAGAGCGCTTTGCGGAAGTGGACCGCGTGCTCGTGACTTCGAGCCTTGATGACGTGGCCGTCGGCGAGCGCGATGCGGTGGTCATCATGTCGCATAGCTACGAGCAGGACCGCGCGTGGCTGGTTGCGGTGCTTCCGCACACACCGCGGTACATGGGATTGCTGGGGTCACGCCATCGCAGTGCGCTGCTGGTGAGCGAGGCTGCGGCGCTGTTGAGCTGGCCGGTGGAACGAGCGTGCGAGGGTTTGTTTGCGCCTGTCGGCCTCGATCTTGGCGGGGACGGGGCGGAGGCCATTGCGCTGGCAACCATTGCCGAAATCCAGGCATGCCGCGAGGGAAAACTTGGAGTGTCGCGCAGAATGACGCCGCAGATGGTCGCAGCGCAAATTGCGCGAGGCGGAGCGACCCGTTATCTGCAGACGCAGTGCGCGCTGTGAGTGTTGCGGCGGTGGTTCTGGCAGCGGGGGCGTCGTTGCGACTGGGGCGGGCCAAGCAGACACTGCAACTGGGTGGCGAATCGCTTGTGGAGCGCGCGGTCCGAGTCGCTCAGGAATCCGGCTGCGCGAAGGTTATTGTGGTTGTCAATCCCGAAGCAGGCTTTGGCCCTAGCCTGCAGCAGCGTGGCTGCGAGGTCGTTGTCAACGAGAATTCGACCGAGGGACTGGCGTCTTCGATTCGTAGCGGAATCTTGGTGGCGAGAAGGCTCGAGGCGAAGGGCGCGGTCGTGATGACGTGCGATCAACCGGGAGTTACGCCTGAGCATTTGCGTGCGCTGGCCGCTGAGCCGACGGAGATGACGGGGTCGGCGTATGCGGGGCGAGTCGGTGTTCCGGCATATTTTCCCGCTGTGGCG
>JBBRCA010000050.1:0-18006 GCA_038205325.1 Terriglobales bacterium
GTATTGACGCTCCACGAAAGTATGCCCCGTCAGTGCGGTGCGGTAGGTGTCCGCTTCGGCCTTCAAGATTCCCAGCCAAAAGAGGTTGCGGGCACGGGTCAAGGCGACATAGCCAATGCGGCCAAGCTCCGTCCCAGTTCCGTTGACCAGTGCCTTCACGTGTTCTTTATCCGCAAGATACAGGACGGCGTCTAAGCTTTCGCCCTTGACGCCGTGGATGGTCTCGACTCGCAGTGCGGCGTCGATGGCCGTTCTTTCCGTGTTGGCTTCGATTAGGGCCTTGGCTGGAAGTCCGGTCTTCTTGAGGCGCATGTTGAGATTGTCCTGAGAGGCAAGTTGGTGATCCTGTTGCAGACGCTCCAGCAGGGATTTCACGTTCACCAGAAGCTTCGGATGCCATTCCAACTGCATATGCAAGGAACCCGAAGGTAGGCCTTGCTCGGGTTTGCGGGTAAACTCCCAGATGATCTTTCGAACGTCGCGGAACTCGGGAAAGCGCGATGGGTCCAAGATTCCGGCGCAGACCTGCCACGGAGGGTTTTTCAGCAGGCCCACGATTGCGTAGACCGTCAGCCGGAACGCTTCGTTGTAGTCCTGGGCAAGGTCTCGCACCATGGTGGCCGCGACGAAGAACTTGGTGGCGCCTTGCCCATATTCTTGATCGAGATTGCGTAGGGCCTGTTTCTTTTTCGTAGCCCGGCAGACGACCGCCGATTGGCTGAGACTGAGGCCCGCAGCGCGTACTGCGGCCTCGAAAGCAGCGATCAACTTGCCCTCTTCGCCATTGCCGAAGGGCAAGAAAAAAGCTCCATTGTCGGTAGCTGGTTTCGAGCGATGCACTGTATCGCTGCGGTGAGCGAGGCTGTTCGCAGCATCAACAATTCGCGCCACCGACCGGTAGTTGATGGTGAGGTTTTTGGGGACGACGCCCGTTCGCGCTGGATAGCCCCGCAAGTAGGAGCCGTCCGCACCACAAAACTCGAAGATGGCCTGGTTGGGATCGCCAATTAGGGTGATCTCCGATCCAGCGCCCGCGAGAAGTTCAAGCAGAGCGACCTGCATCGAACCGATATCCTGGGCTTCGTCGACCACTATCTGGGGATAGCGATGAGCTAACGCGCCCAAAATCTTCGGCTCTCGCTTCAACGTCTCGTAGGCCCAATAGCGGCCCAGCGCGTGCGTGTAGGCGCCGAGTTTGCCAAGTTTACGCACCGGCTGAATGCCATTCGGAACTTCCAGCGTCTGCGAATACACCCGACAGGAAACCTTGGACTGGCCGTTCTTATGTTCCACCTCGACGGTCTCGATGTCTGCGGCGTACATCTGCCCATTCGGCTTGAACTGAAACAGCGGATTGTCGAGGAACGCTTCCGTTCCCGTGAGCAGGAAGGGCATGCAGGCCGATTCCATCGTGCGGCTAGCATGCGGGCGCAGGACTTTGGTGGTGATGAAGCCATCGAAGGTTTCGATGCAGACCCGGGAGCGCCCTGCTTTTCGCGTATCTTTCAGGTCTTCTAAGTAGCTCCGATCGAACACATCGACCGCGACGTTGGAGAAAGAAAGAAGAGCAACATGGCCTCTGCCCGATTCGAGCAGACTGCGCAAAGCATCGACCCTCCGCACGGCAGTAAAGGTCTTGCCGCTACCTGCACAGGCGGTCACGGAGAGCGGTGCCAAGGTATGGGTGATAATGTCCTGCTGTTCGTCAGAAGGCCCATTCATGGCTGCGGATCAACTCCACAGACGTGTTCAATGGCCTTCTGGATGTACGGCGGCACATCGCATCCAACACTCGCATCCGAGAGCTCTTGGGCCAACGCCTGTCCGAAGCGTCCTTTCGAGACATTTCCGCTACTCCTCTCGAACATTCCAGAAAAAAGAGCCTTCGCCTTGGCGGCGTCGTCGGTTGCGGCGGTGACGGATGTCTGCACCTCGACGCCGATCTTGGGATGGAGCAACTTGAGCGTCTTGAGCATAGCGGTTCGATTCGATTCGTATAGTGCTAGATCGTATTCGAGCGTCTTCAATCCATGAAAGACCCCGACGAACTCGTCGCTGCGCTTCAACATCGCCTGCGTGTTGTCGGACACTGGGACGGTGTCGCCGGTTTTGGGGTAAAGGGCCTGGGTTTTCCCGTCAACCTCTTCGCTGGGATCAGCGTCGGTAATGACGGCAACGGGGACACAAATTTTTCCATCTCCGAAGAGCGGCAGAAAACAATCGAAGTTCAAACCTTCCACGCTGATGAGGCTGACGGCGTGGTCGCGTAGACTGTGCCCGCACTTCTGGGCGAGCACACTGACAAGCATAAGCTCGGCGGCCCCTTCGACAAAAATGATCCTTCGAGCAAAGAAGAGTTCGGCGCGGGTGACGTCCAAATAGCGTTCCAGCTTCTCGCGTTTGTCTTTGTCAAACACGACGGATCGCGGTAGAAAGCTGGTCGCCCCTTCATCGGTTTCGGTGAGACAGATCAAGGAAGACAGCTTGGCGATGCTGGCAAAGTTCGGAGAATGGCTGGTGACGAAGACCTGCACGGGGATATCATTCGGGTTTGTGGAGGCTCGCCCGTTCGGTTTGGTGTCGGAAGGGGTCTCCGCCACGGTTGCTGGCACCGGCTTGATGTTCTCCAGATAGCGGAGCAGCACAGCCTGTAGTTGCGGGTGAAGGTGAGCTTCGGGTTCCTCCACGATGAGGCCCCGATAAGCCGACTCCTGATTGCGCGCCAGTTCGCTGAGGATCACCGCCATGAAGATCAGGTTGTTGAAACCGAGACCGTTCTGTTCGATCTCGAAGGTATCGACCATCAGCGAGAGTCGGGAAGAAAACCGCTTGAAGTCGCTGCCGCTGAGGTCCACTTTCAGGGCCTGCGCCAGTTGCGCACCCACCATGCCACTGTGCTGGTCCGTGATCGCCGATTGCACGCTTACAAGCGGCGGATGCTGTTTGAGTTCTTCGTCTAGATTCTTTAGGGCTTCATCTATGCCGAGCTTGCCAGCATCGTCCGCGAGGATATGCACGAGCCGGGCGAGTTGACTGGAGCGGCTGGGGCGAAGTCCCAACGCCGCGTCCCGGAGTGGGGGGAGATAGACGCCCCGGAGATCTTCCATCATCTCCGTGCTGAGCGTATTTTCTTCATGGAGACCGCTCCATCGCTTCGCGCGCAGTCGTCCGGTGCTCTTGTCGGGATCGGAGTAGCGGATATGGATATGCGCTTCGAGCTGTCCCTGGGTGTTGGGGATGAGCGCGGAAAGGAAGTCGGCTTCGTCATCCGGCGTGAGACCGTCGAACACATAATGGAACTCGATGGCACCGGCCGGCGTGCCCTCTTTCGGCCGGTAGATGTCATCCTCCGACAGTCTGGGACTGGGTTCGTCCTGGCTGTTCATGAGCGCGCGCAAGGCATCAATGACGGTCGTCTTACCGACATTGTTGGGGCCGACGAGAATGTTCAAACCAGGCTCGAAGTTTATCTCGACGGACTTCAGCTTGCGAAAGTTACAAATGCTCAGTTTGCGTAAGTACACAAAAAGTCTCCACGGCCAGAGCACCAGTGTACGAGAGAGGGTCGCGCCCTGCAGGGGGTTTGAACAAGCAAACTGACGCCAGATGCCAACTAGTGAACCGCTTGACAGGTCGTTTATAATTGATGCAAGTGAACTTTCTGACCCGGCCACTCGCCGGGTCTTCGCATTTAATCCATAACCGCAGTGTTTTGAGGACTTTGCCCAACACCTTTCCTATCGACCCTTTATTTTCAAGACTTTACAAAATCACTGCAACCGAAGTCCGAAGCTAAGTCCCATGTTCTCCGGATTTTACGCAAGATAGACGGGGGTGGGGGGTGTAGCGAAGGGCGGCGAGTCTGAAAGACTAAACGACTCGCTGAACTACAATCACCGCAGTGTCCTCGTCACCGAGAGAGGCGCTGTGAGGTCGTGCGCTGTGAATGGAACCGCAGGCGCAATTGGGCCGACTTCGACACCGACTTCGACGCTGACTTCGACCGCGACTGCGGTCGCCAAAACGCCAGCTCTTACGATCGCGCCGCCACAGCGCGACATCCTGATCGACGTCGCGCGCGGATTGGCCATCGTTCTGGTCGCGCTCGGCCACACCAATCTCGGCGTCCTGCACCGCGGCTGGTGGGGAGAGTCCGGCACGGGCCTTCGGCTCAGCGCGGCGATTTATTCGTTCCATATGCCGGCGTTCTTTTTCGTGAGCGGCGTCTTCTTGCGTCAAGGGGTGGACAAGCGCGGAGAAAAACGCTACACCCTCGAAAAACTGCGCACAATGATCTACCCATACGCGCTTTGGGCGAGCATCTTCGCTCTCGCGACCATCCCTTTCGCCCGCTTCATGATGCAGCCCACGCCGAGCTGGAAGCTGTTTTTCTTCAACCTCGTCACGGCCAACACCTTCTGGTTCCTGCCCACGCTTTTCTTCGCCATCATGATCGGAATGCTGGCCCGCCGCGTGCCCATGCCGCTTCTGTTCGCGCTAACGGCCACCGTCTGCATGTTCTTACCGCATACCGACGTCCAATTCGAGGACCGCGGGGTGAGGCATCTGCCGTTTCTGGTCGCGGGAATGTGGGTGGGCAACTCTTTCACGCTCATGCAGCGGGTTCCCTCGCTGGCAGCGGCGCTAATCGCCGCGCTGTGCGGCGCGGTCATCGTCTTTCTGGCGGGCCAGCCCTACGCCGAGTCCGCCTACCTCTTTATCCCCCTCGGTCTGCTCGGAACGCTGATGCTGATGCTGGTGGCTAAGTGCCTCGGCAGATCGCCCTTGGCCCGCGCGCTGGCCTGGACGGGCGCGGCGTCCTTCGGCATTTTTTTAATGTCGTCGTTCCCGCAGGGAGCGGGCCGCGAATTCGTGCTGCGCGCCCTGCACACGTCCGCACCCTGGCCACAATTGATCTTCCCCACATTGCTAGCAGTCTCGATTCCAGCATGGCTCTATCATCGTCGCGTCCGGTTGCACATTGAGTGGCTCTTTGTCTGGCCGTTTTAGGGAATTTTCAATTCACGATTCACTTAGTTTGTATCGAAATGATTCAGCCACAAAATAACTTAGTCACAAGCCTTTGATTTTATTGAAAACTCGTCATCTGAGAGGAACCTGTTGCAGCCTTATCGCGACAGACGTCAGTCGAAGGACCTGCTAGTTCTAACGGGGCGGGGCACTCCCGGAGGAAATCTGCTCCTAGTTTTGGGCGTTCGTCTAATCCGCCCACTCGACCTGAACCGCCTTCTTGCCGAGCCGCAGTGTGGGGCGCTCGCCCAACTTGGTACGGGTCACCACGCTTGCAGAAAATTTTTCGCCGTTGATGGAAACCGCATTCTCCTTGAGCTTGCGCGTCGCCTCGGCAGTGGACGGCGCAAGGCCCGCGAGCTGTAGCAGCCTGGGCATGCGCAGCTCCCGCTCGTCGTTGCCGCCGCCAATCCCAGCCGCGTCAAGGCCCTCGGCCGAGAGCGCAACCGAAACCACCGGAAGGTCTTCCGCGACGCCTTTCTGCTGAAACTGCGTGCTCCAGCTTTCGGCGGCATGTACAGCGGCTTCAGCGGAGTGGAAGCCCGCTGTAATGTTTTCAGCGAGGTCTTTCTTCACGCGCATCGGATGCAATTCGCCGCGCGCCACGGCCGCCTGCATCGCGTCGATCTGCGACTGTGGCAGGTCGGTGAGAAACGTCCAATAGCGCCACATCAATTCGTCTGAAATGCTCATCAGCTTGCCATACATCTGCGCAGCGGGTTCTTGAATGCCGATGGCGTTGCCCAGCGACTTCGACATTTTCTGCACGCCGTCCAGGCCTTCGAGGATCGGCGTCATCAGCACGATTTGCGGTGGCTGACCAGCGTCGCGCTGCAGGTCGCGGCCGCGCATCAAGTTGAACTTCTGGTCGGTGCCGCCAAGCTCGACATCGCATTCGAGGGCGACAGAATCGTACCCCTGCGCCATCGGGTAGAGGATTTCGTGGCAATGGATCGGCTGCTCTTCCTTGAAGCGCTTGTGGAAGTCTTCGCGTTCGAGCATTTGCGAGATGGTAAATTTCGCGGCCAGGCGCACTATACCCGCATAGCCCAGCTTATCCAGCCACTCAGAGTTGTAGCGCACCTCCGTCAAAGCGGGATCGAGGATCCTGAAGACTTGCGCTTTGTATGTCTCTGCGTTCGCGTCGATCTCTTCGCGCGTGAGCGGTTTCCGCGTCTGGTTCTTGCCGGTCGGGTCGCCGATCAGCGCGGTCGAATCGCCAATCAGGAAGATAACGGTGTGCCCAAGCTGTTGGAAATGGCGCAACTTGCGCATCAGCACAGTGTGGCCGAGATGGAGGTCGGGCGCGGTGGGATCGAAGCCGGCCTTGATGCGCAACGGCGTGCCCGTGGCGCGCGAACGCTCCAGCCGCGCCCGCAGAGCATCCTTCGCGTCGGAGCTGGCGGCAGGGATAAGTTCGGCAACGCCTTTATTGATGAGGTCGAGCTGCTCGTCTACAGGAAGAAAGGACGAAAGTGTCTTCTGAGTGTCAAGATTCATATCGGCATCTCAAAGTATAGAAGCCGATCGCTGTTTCCTGTTTCCTGTTTCCTGTTTACTCTTGCATCATGGATGCCGAAAGCGCACGCACGTTCCTATTGAAGCTGCCGCATGTCGTCGAGACCCAGCAGTGGGGCGACAACCTCGTCTTCTGGGTCGGCGACAAGGCCATCGGTGGCAAAATGTTTTGTCTGCTAAACCTCGATGCGGGCGACCACGGAGTCGCTTCCTACAGCGCCGGCCCCGAGCGTTACGCCGAACGGGTCGAGCGCGAAGGTCTCAAGCCCGCGCCCTACATGGCGCGTATCCACTGGGTTGCCGCGGAACGCTGGTCGGCCTGGCGCAACGCTGAGTGGGAAAGCGAACTGAGCGCGGCCAACGCAATCACCTTCGCTAAGCTCACCACGCGCACCCGCGACATGCTGGCGATGCCTGGCGCCGCGAGAGAAAAGCTCAAACGCGAGCGTAAGAAGCTGCTCGCTGCACGCGCGCTCGCAAAGTCCGCGAAATCAGCAAACAGATAACGGAACGCTGCTTGGGCGAGCGACCCACTCTCCGTTTGAATCAGGTGGGCCGCGCCTTCATGCTCAGGATGCCCGCGAAGCTCGTACGGTAAAAATACACCAGCACGATCGCCAGCAATGCGGCGACCGCACCCGGCACAATTCCCTTCCCCTCCTCCATCAGAAGATGGAAGATCAGGATATTTACGATGATGGGACAAAGAAGGATGAGGCCCAGTGGAACGGTGCCGCCGACCAGCACCAACAGACCACCCACAAGCTGAAATGCGCCGACGACTTTTATCCATCCGCTAGGTCCCATGGCCGCCATAAAATGACCCTGCAATGAATCTGCCGGCGGCAAAGGCGGCATAGGAATGAAGGGATGGATAATGTTCGAACCGAAGACAACGAACATGAGACCAAGCAGGATGCGGCAGATGAGCGGAACAAACTTCATGGCAAGAACCTCCGGCAATTTGTGATACGTAGAAACGTGTTCGGGCTTTGCGCATAAGCCTATCAGCGCAGCGGCATTTTTGAGAACATTTTTAGCAAATGCGCCCTTCGTTGAAGGACTAAACGTCTATTTCTGTCTCATCCTCTGCAATGCACCCGCCACGCACCTCACCACACGCTCGACATCGGCCTCGGACGTTTGCCAATTGCACACGCTGACGCGCATGGCGCGCCGTCCGCGCCACGTCGTTCCGCTGAACAGCGCCTCACCCGTAGCTAGAATCGCGGCGATAACACGGTCCGTGTAGGCGTCGTGATCCTGCTCGCTCGCGCCGTTCGCCGGGTCGAGAAACCGCACCAACCCCTGATTGATTTGCGGTTGCCACAACATCTCCGCGTCGGGCAGCTTGCCCATCTCCGTCACCAGCGAATACGCATGTTCGCAGCACCGCTCGACAAGTTCGGCAACGCCGGACTTTCCAAGCTGCCGCAGCGCCGCATACGTCGCGAACCCGCGCGCGCGACGCGAGAACTCCGGCGTCCAGTCGAGCGGATCGCGCGCCTCCGCCGCATGGGTGAGATACGAAGATCGTTGCGACATCGTCGCCCTGTGCGCCGCGCTGCCGGCCACAAACGCATAGCCGCAATCGTATGGAACGTTGAGCCACTTATGTCCATCGGTCGCCCATGAATCCGCCAGTTCCGCGCCCATCAGCAGGTGGCGATACTTCGCGCTCGCCGCGGCCCAAAGTCCGAACGCCCCGTCAATATGTACCCACGCGCCAAACTTCTTTGCTAGCGGAATCAGCGTCGCAAAGTCGTCGAACGCACCGATGTTCAGGTCGCCCGCCTGCAACACGACGATGGTCGGCCGCGAAGGCTCGCGCTCCAGCGCAGCCTTCAGTTCATGCTCTGGCAAACAGCCGTCGGAACTCACCGCCAACTTCTCGATATTCCCCTCGCCCATCCCCAGAAAGCGCACGGCCCGCGACGCGCTTCCGTGCAACTCCGTGCTTGTGACGATGCGGATCGACGGCGCGCCATGAAGTCCGTCCCGCTCGACATCCCAACCGCACCCGGCGAGCAACGCGTGACGCGCCACCGCAAGGCACGTCACATGCGCCATCTGGCATCCCGTCACGAAGGCGAAACTTGCCGACGCGGGGAGTTGCA
Source organism: Terriglobales bacterium (assembly GCA_038205325.1). Classification (GTDB taxonomy): domain Bacteria; phylum Acidobacteriota; class Terriglobia; order Terriglobales; family Acidobacteriaceae; genus Granulicella. The sequence goes on from JBBRCA010000050.1 coordinate 8,667, forward strand.
GCACTTCTTTCAGCCACCGCCCCGCAGTTTCTTCGGCCACTGCGGCCGCGGGCGCGACTGCATACAACCCCGCGTTCTGGTCCCACGCCGACGTCATCCAATCCGCCGCCAGCGCCGCCGGAAGCGCGCCGCCGTTCACCCATCCGAAGAATCGTCCGCTCGTGATTCTCGCAATACCGCCCCGTGTCGCCTCAACAAGGTCATCGAGGACGACCACCGCGTCCATCCCCGCATCGCCAAGAGAAATATCCAACCGCTGCCGAAGTTCTGCGAGCGTCGCGCTCGCCGCAACCGGCGAATCCCCGTCGCCGTTCAAATGTGCGAGTGCATGTTCCATAGCCCGCGCCAGCGTGGGTTCGAGAGCGAAATCCATTTCGTTCATGGAACAATCGTATCCGCCCGGCGCTGCGAATGCACGCCGCATCTTGCGCAGCAATTTTGTTACGACGACTGTTGTTTTCTTTCTGTCATTCCTTAGCTGCTTGCTTTCTGTCATTCCGCAGCTGTTTTCTTTCTGTCATTCCGTAGCGCAGCGAAGGAATCTGCAGTTGCGCACAACGCTGCAGACTTCGTTAGACCCCTTCTAGTTCGTAGGCGCGGCCAGCGGCCCTTTCAGCGTCACCGTCCCATCCACCGTCTTCGGATCGACGATCAGCACCTTCAGCCGTGCCGCCACATCGTCCGGCACATCGTGCTGATAGCGCCCGCCGAGATACTTGGCAAGGAACTCCTCCATCGCCGTCACCGACGCGAGGTTATTGATGGGCCGCGCAAAGCCGTGGCCCTCATCCGGCGCCACCAGGTACTCGACCGGCTTGCCATTGTCGCGAACCGCCGCCACGATCTGATTGCTCTCACGAATATTGACGCGTGGGTCGTTCTTGCCCTGCAACACCATCAGCGGCGTCACGATCGCCTTCGCGTTCGTCAACGGAGACTCGGCCTTCAGCAGCGCCTTTCCGGCCGCAGTCGTCGGATCGCCCATGCGCGTGTACATCTGCTTGCGGCCCGCCTCCCAATACGGAGGAATCGCATCCAGCAGCGTAATCAGATTGGACGGCGCGACATACGCGACCGCAGCGGCGTACACGTCCGGCGTAAACGCCACGCCCGCGAGCGTCGCATACCCGCCATACGACCCTCCGAAAATCCCAACGCGCTTCACGTCCACAGTCCCGTCCGCGACCAGCGCCTTCACACCCCAGGTCAGGTCGTCCTGCATCTTGCGTCCCCACTCGCCGTTGCCCGCGTTCAGAAACTTCTTGCCGTAACCCGTCGAGGCGCGAAAGTTCGGTTGCAACACCGCATACCCGCGGTTGGCGAAAAACTGCGCATACCCATCGTAGCCCTCAGAATCCCGCGCCCACGGGCCGCCATGCGGAAACACAATCAACGGTAAATTCTTTGCCGCGAGGCCTTTGGGCAGCGTCAGGTACGCCGGAATATCCAGCCCGTCGGACGATTTGAAGTGGTACGGTTTGCGTTCCGAAAGCGACGCGCGCGGAAGCTCTTCGCGAATGCGGAATTGCAGCGCCAGCGTCTTCGCCTTGCGGTTCCAGAGATAAGTCTCGCCTGGCTCAACGTCGCTCGCCGCATTCACGATCCAGATGTTCTCGTCGTTGGACCGCGAGCCAAAATGAATTTCCTTGCCGGGCAGCTTCGATTGCAACCAGCGATACTCCTTCTCAAACTCTTTGTCCTTGAAGTAAAGCCGCGTGCGATCGTCTTCATACTCCGTGTACAACACATGATGATCGAGTTCGGAGGTCGTAAGCCCGACAATGTCCACGCGCTTATCGGGGTCGCTCTCCACTTTGACCGCCGCTCCCGTGGTGGGGTCGAGCGTCTCCAGTTCGCTCAAATCGAGCGCGTCTTTGTTGGTAATCAGATACACCTGCTTATTGTCTGGCGTGAAGGCGGCGATACCGCAACCTTCGAGCACGGTGCAGCTATAAATCTTCTTGAATCCGTCGGCGTCGACGCGCAACACTTCCGTGTCGCCGGCCTTGTCGGTGCGCTCGGCAAGCCGCAGGTTGCCGCCATTGTCGAAATCCCATCCCGCAATCTGCTCCGTGTTCTTGCGTAACAGTTTCTTCTCGCCGGTCGAAATATGCAGTTCGTACAGATCGTGATACTGCGGATCGCGGTCGTTCAGCCCGATATAGAGCACGTCCGGCCTGGACTTCGGAACGTCGAAAATCTCCGTCCGCACGCCCTTCAAATTCGTCAGCGCACGCGTCACCGGCACGCCCGTTTTCGGGTCGGCGGGCTGCGCCGGATCGATCGCGTAGACGTTGAAATTCTCATCCCCGCCCGCGTCCTGAGAGTAGAGAATGTACTTTGCGTCGCGGCTCCAGAAGTAGGCGCGTATCGGCCGTGTCGCCTCCGCGCTTACGGGCCGCGCCGCGCTGAAAGGCTCGCCCGCCTTCTTCACCCAGATGTTGCGTGTGCCTTTGTACGGCTTCAGGAACGAAATCCACTGCCCATCGGGCGAAATCTGCGCGCCCGAAATCTCCACCTCGCCGAAGATGAGCGCGCGATCAATAATAGGCGGCTGTTGCGCACGCCCTGCAAGCGGCGCGACCAGGCTAAGAAGAACGAGGGCAGACGAGGCAATCTGTTTCATGGCGGACTCCGCGAGGAAATTTGTGTCGAATCTGTGACGAATCAACGATAGCCGATTCCAACCTCCAAAGGCACACTTATTTCGCGACTCTCCAAGGGTGATACGCCCGTGGCGAGCTTCCCTCAGCCCAGCGACGGATACACCACGCCCGTCAACTCCTCCGACACGCGCCACAGCCGCTTCGCCACCGCCTCGTCCAACGCCTGGGGACGCGGCTGCTCGACCGTCGGCGCGCCCTTGAATGCCTGAAAGCCATCCGGCCCAATGTAGACCCCGCCTCGCGCCTCTGGAGCGGTCGCAGCATACAGTGTCGGCAACGCGCCCGCAGCCTCGTCCTGCGCGATGAACGGAGCGACAACCTTAAAGACCATCATCTTCACGCCGCTCACGCCCGGCCCGTTCACGACGATCCGGGTGCGCGCAATCCCCGGATGCACCGGGACACTCCGCAGCTTGCTCCCGGCGGCGCGGGCACGGCGATCCAGTTCCAGCGCGAACAACAGATTGGCCAGCTTCGACTGGTTGTAGGCCGTCCAGGGAGAATACTTCTTCGCGCCCTGCAGGTCGTCGAAGTCCATCTTCCCATTGCGGTGCGCCAGCGACGACACCGTCACCACCCGCGGTGAGCTGCTCTGGAGCAACCGCGGCATTAGCAACCCGGTCAACGCAAAGTGCCCCAGATGGTTGGTCGCAAACTGGCGCTCGAAGCCGTCCTCGGTCAACTCGCGTTTCGGCAGCGCCATCGCACCCGCGTTGTTCACCAACACGTCGAGCGGCCGCGTGAACCCGTCGACGAACCGCCGTATCGACGCCAGCGACGCCATATTCAGTTCGGCGACCTCAGCGCTGGCGCCGGGTGCCTCCCGCTGCAACCGCGCCAGCGCGGCCTCGCCCTTTGCGCGATCGCGCACGCCCAACAGTACATGCGCCCCGTGCCGCGCCAACTCCAGAGCGGCCTGATATCCGATGCCGCTATTGGCGCCGGTAATAAGTGCGGTCTTGCCCATTTGAGCCGGGATTTGCCCGGTCGTCCATTTGCTCGATGCCATCTAACACTCCCTGGGTCTGTCGATAAGATGCGTCTGGCACCAAATTGCTGCGTTTACTTTACGCAAAATGCGCTACACTTTTCGCGGGTAATGGATATTGCCGCAATGAGTTGGACATCTTCTGGTCACGGCGCGCCATCTCCCTTACAATCAGGGAGCAAGTACACATTTGAAACCAGGAAGCTATGCCGCCGGGCTGGGGCGAAGGCTCGACCGTAAGGAGAACGTTTTCTCATGAAACTTAGTGCACGCATTTCCGTGAGCGCGGTCACGCTGCTGGTGTTGGCCGGCACAGTGGGCTGCGCCAAGCTCAAAGCTCGCGACCAGCTCGTAAAGGGCGTTCAGGCCTTCAAGGCCGGCAAGTTTGAAGAGGCCGTGGATCACTTCCAACGCTCTATCGATCTCGACCCCAACTATGATGTCGCGCGCCTCGATCTCGCCGCCGCCTACAGCACCCAGGTCATCCCCAATCTGGACTCGCCCGAAAACCTCAAGGTGGCCCACCAGGCCCTGGACCAGTTCAACATCGTGCTCTCCAAGAACCAGCACGACGTCATCGCACTGCGCCAGATTGCGTCCATCCATCGCAGCATCAAGATGTACGACCAGGCTCGCGCCGACGAACTCAAGGTCATCCAGGAATCGCCCAACGACGACCAGGCCTACTACACCATCGGCGTCATCGATTGGACCCAGGCGTACAAAAACGCGACGGTCATCCTTGCCGCTGCCGGCCTTACCGACGACGGTCTGGGCAACGTCAAGAAGTCCAAGGACGTTTGCGCCAAGCTGCAGGCGCAGAACACGCAACTGGTCGACACGGCCATCCAGAACCTGAGCAAGGCCATTTCGATCAACGCCACCTACGACGATGCCATGCAGTACCTAAACCTCGCCTACCGCCGCAAGGCCGACCTCGAATGCGGCAACGACGCCGCACGCAAGGCCGATCTCTCCACGGCGGACGAGTGGGTGCAGAAGGCCACCGGCGCTCGCAAGGCCAACGAAGCGGCCAAAGAAAAGAAACTCGGCGGCGGCGTCTCCATGAAATAGGCCCCACCCGCAGAACGGAAAGGCCTCCCCTGCGGAGGCCTTTCTGCTGCTCCTCTTTTTTAGAGCATTTCTCGATATGGAGTAGACAAACATTCAGACGCAAGCCCGCTTTTCGGAGGGAGCAGGGGCCTTCAGGCCCCTGAATCCGCCACCAAAACGAGCGGGCTACAGCCCCGGATGGACTACATCAAGTCTTGGTTCGCTTTAGCTCCGGCAAAGATGCGGGGTGCCCCATTCATGACGGCTCTTCGTCATGGGTGGGCGGGCGAAGCTGCGGGGTGCCCCATGTCCGGATTTTCGGACATGGGTCTCACAGTGGCGTCAACTCACCACCAAGAGCAAAAAGCTCTAGAAGCAAATAATCAACAAGTGTACGGATTACTTCTTAAGGCCGAAGGCCCGTCCTATACCAGCCCGGGGCGAAGCGCCAGGTAAGAGTCATACGTGAATCGGGGGCCGAAGGCCCGTCCTATCGTTGCTTTCCGTATTTATCTTGGCGGGCCGAGCGACTTTCGCGCACCCTACAACCTGCGCCCGCTTCGATCCAACGCCAGCAACTCTTTATCGATGCGCATCTTCTCTAGGATGTGTTCGGTCCGCAGCGTTTCATCTCCCGCTCGGAAGGCCGCATCGATCAGAACGCGCAATTCGCGTTTCCGCCGTTCAACGAACGTCCGATGCAAGATCGAGAGCGAATCCTCTACCTGCACCGCCAGCGCATCGCGCGACTCATCGCTCGCCTCATGCAGCGCGATCGCCAACAGGCTGCGCGAACCATCATCAGTTGCCGCGTCCATCGGATTGTCCGGCGCGGGCGCGTTCGCCAGCGTCTCCATCAACGCCGCCGTCGACAGGCCGCCATACCACTCCGGATGTGCACCCAACTCGCGTGCCGCAAGTTCGCGCGCCGTGTCGGCCTCGGGCAGCACCAGCGCGCGCAGCAGCACCCGCTCCAACTCGCTCAGCGTCGTGGCCTGTGGCGCGCGAACGCTTTCCAGCCGTTGCGCCGCCGCCCGTTTCAACTCCTGCCGCATCATCGCCGAGTCGATGCCCAGCTTCTGCGCCGCGTCGATCGCAAACTCATCGCGCAGAATCGCGTTCGGGATTCGCCGAATATACGGCAACAGAAAATTCAACGCCCGCACCTTCGCTTCCGGCGTCTGCCCCGGATGCAGAATGCGCGCCCGTTCAATCAGATACTCCGCATGGCGCTTGGCCCCGCGCACCGCCGCCGAATACGCCGCCACACCCTGCTCGCGAATAGTGCGGTCCGGATCGAGACCCCCTTCGAGCGTCATCACGCGCACTTCAAACTCTTCCTCGGTCAGCAGCGCCAGCGTTTTCTCGGCAGCATTCGCGCCCGCCGTGTCGGGATCGAAGTTCAGGATCGCCCGCTTGGAAAACCGCCCCAGCAGGCGCACTTGCGCCTCCGTAAACGCCGTCCCACTCGTAGCGAGTACATTCTGAATCCCAGCCGTATACACCGAAATGCAGTCCATCTGCCCTTCGACCAGCAGCGCAAACCCCAGCTCCCGAATCGCGGCCTTCGCCTTGTCCAGATTGAACAGCACATGGCCTTTGGTATACAACATCGTCTCGGGCGAGTTCAGATACTTCGGCCCCGCCTTGGCATCCTGTTCCGCGGAATCCAACGCCCGCGCGGTAAACGCGATCGTCTTGCCCTGCTCATTGGCGATCGGAAACGTAATCCGCTTGCGAAACTTCGCATACATCTGCCCTTTAGTGATCGAGCCAGCACCGTCCTCCTGCTCCTTGGCGCTGAACAATCCACTGGCGCGCAACACCTCTTCGCTGAAATGTTTCCCCAATCGGTCACGCATGTCGTTGAAGCTTTCTGGCGCATATCCGATGCGAAACTTCGCAATCGTCTCCGCGCTGAGCCCGCGCCCGGTCAAATATTCGCGCGCGCGAGCCGCCTCGGGCGATTGCAAACTTTGTTGAAAATATTGCGTCGCCGCTTCGTGGATGTCCATCAACTGCCGCCGCTCGCCCGCCTCGCGCGCCTGGTCCGCGGAGTGGAACTGCCGCTGCGGGAGCGCAATCCCCACCTTCTGCGCAACGGCCCGGACAGCCTCGGGAAAACTCAACGAGTCCATCTTCATCACAAACGTGAAAACGTCGCCCGTCTCGTGGCAGCCGAAACAGTAGTAAAACCGTTTGGCCGCATTCACTGAAAAACTGCCCGACTTCTCCTTGTGAAACGGGCACAGCCCTGTATAGTTCTGCGCCCCCGCCTTGCGCAGTTTCACGTAGTCGCCGATGATGCGAACGATGTCGGCCTGGTCTTTGACCTGTTGAGAGAAACTGTCAGCCATGGGGGCCATCTCAGTTTAGTCTCAGAGCAAATTCCTGATGCTACGTATCCGCCTCATAAGCCTCAGCACGGCGAATGACCCAAAACCATCCCAAGGATCACGACCAATACCCACAAACGGTCAGGCTGGACGAAAGCGCCAACGGGCGCTTCATACCAGCCAAAGCATCGCCCTGGGGTTAGGATGTCGAATCTGCCGAAGGGCTGAAAGCCCGCCCCATAGACGTCTGCGTGATGACGCTCTCCAATATTCTCGCACCACCCGTGGTTCTTGCCTCCTAACCCGTCAGTACGCCACCAGATTGTTGTCAAGCCCCCCAGCCTGTGCAAAACTCACCAAACCCGCATCATCACTGGAAAAATTAGTTTAAAATAGTTTGCATGTTTACCCGGTCGGATTTTGTACAATAGAAGAACAACCTAATTCGCTTTCTCACTATTGCCCTTGCTCTTCTTGTCATTCCCGAAGGGAACCTGCTTCTTCTTTTGCTCTTGTTGTCATTCCCGAAGGGAATCTGCTTCTTTTGCTCTTGCCCTTGCTTCTCTTTCTGTCATTCCGCAGGAATCTGTAGTTGAACCCGCACAAGTCCAATCGTTTGAAGACTTTGCGACTAAGCTCTTTGCTTTGAATACTTTGCAACAGGTCACTGCCTGGAGCCTCACATTCCAAAGGCTTTGCGTGCAAGGTACCCAGGGGGGGAGGGGTGGGGGGTACCCCACTGGAAATATCCCTGACACACGCCTTTAGGGTTATCGGCATGCCTGATGTCTTCGCAACATGCTTCGCACTTCCGTGTCTGCACAATTGAAGTTCCGGCCCGGACGGTCCGCTCCATTGCGAGCAAGGAGAAAGAGACATGGTTTCCAACAGCCCTATTCGTACAGCCGCTCGTGGTCTGCTGATCGCCGCCGCGCTGGTCGCTCCCGTCGCCCTGCTTTCCGCGACGTCCGCGAGCGCTCAAGTCGTCATTTCGGTTGGCTTCGGTCCACCGGCTTTGCCGGTTTACGCCCAACCCATCTGCCCCGGCGAAGGCTATCTCTGGACTCCCGGCTACTGGGCTTACGGCGACGAGGGCTACTTTTGGGTGCCCGGCACCTGGGTCTACCCGCCGCAGATCGGCTACCTTTGGACTCCCGGCTACTGGGGTTGGGGCGGTTCCGCCTTTCTCTTCCACACCGGCTACTGGGGCCCGCACATCGGCTTCTACGGCGGCATCAACTACGGCTTCGGATACGGCGGCGTCGGGTATGAGGGCGGCTACTGGCGCGACGGTGAATTCGCCTACAACCGTTCCGTGAACAACATCAACATCATCAATATTCACAACGTCTACAACCAGACCGTCGTCGTTAATAACGTCAACTACAACCACGTCAGCTACAACGGAGGCAACGGCGGCGTTCCCTCCCAAGCCTCTGCGCAGGAGCAAGCGGCATTGCGCGACCGGCATATTCAGCCCACCAGCGTGCAGGTCCAGCATCGGGATTTTGCCGCGCAAAACCGCCAGCAACTGGCCAGCGTGAACCACGGACGTCCAGCAGTTACCGCCGCCCCAACGCCCGCAGCCTTCCGCGCCAACCCGGCCAACCCGGCGGCCGCCACCGTCAATCGCACTGCCCCGGTCGTCAATCAGCGTGAGGGCAACCAACAACAGCGCATCGCCAACGGCGTCCGCAGCGGCCAGTTGACCTCCGGCGAAGCCGCCCGCGTCGACCAGCGTCAAGCCAACATCGACCGCCAGATCCACAACGACCGCACCGCTAACGGCGGCACTCTGACACCCCAAGAGCGTCAGCAGGTCAACCGCGAACAGAACAACGCGAGTCGTCAGATATACAACCAGAAACACGACACCGCAGTTCAGCCTCGCGTACAACCTCAAGCGCAGCCCCGCACGCAGCCTCAATTTAAACCCCGCCAAGAGTCCCAGCTTCAACCCCGTCCACAGGCCCAACCTCAGTACCAGCCCCGTCCGCAGGTGCAGCCTCAACCCCGGCCGCAGACCCAACCTCAATACCAGCCTCGTCCTCAGGTGCAGCCTCAACCCCGGCAGCAGCCCCAACCTCAATACCAGCCCCGGCCGCAGTCCCAGCCTCAACCCCGGCAGCCGCCCCAGCCTCAATACCAGCCTCGGCCACAGGCGCAGCCTCAACCCCGGCAGCAGGCCCAACCTCAGCCTCAATCTCGCCCCGCGCCGCCCGCACCCAGTGGCCACGAAGAGCGCCCTCATTAGTCCAATCCCGACGCGAACAAGAACGGCTGGCCTCGCGCCAGCC
>JBBRCA010000051.1:0-17651 GCA_038205325.1 Terriglobales bacterium
TCACCCGTGCCATAAAAGCGGCATTTGCTTTGCGGCTTTAGCCGCTGAGGTACGCCTTTCGGCAGAGCCGCGACTTTTTCTGCAGCCTGGTTAACCCCGGAGGGACTGCTGCCGGACAAATGCAATCGCGTAAAGCCCCACATCGTCAATGCGTCACCGCAATCACCGCGGGCACGCCCAACGTCCCGCCCGTCCCCGCGGTCGCCAACGACGACAACACTCCCGTCGCGCCAATTGAGTACAACTGCAGGCCAGCGGTCGTGTTGTAGCCCACCGCGATCAAATACTTTCCGCTGTTATCGACGGCCAGCGCGGACACGTTTGTCGGAGCCGCCACCGTCGCCGGCGAAAACGGCGTCAGCACGCCGTTCAGCGTCGTGAAGCTGGAAATTGTCCCCCCACTGAAGTTCGCGTCGTACACATATTTCCCACTGCTATCGAGCACGATCGACCTCGGCCCAGCTGCGGTCGCAAACGGCGACCCGGCCACGCTCGTCGCCGTTCCTCCCACCAGCGAGAACACCGCAACGCCCGCCGTTCGCGCAAAATAAACGTGATTTGTGCTGTCGATCGTCACCGCAAAATCGCCCACCCCAGTCGGCAACGCGATTTGTATCGGCGTCGGGTTCACCGCCGAGCCGTTCAACTGATAAATCGCATCGCCCGACTGTCCCAGCGCCACCGCCACATACAACCCGCTCGGCGAGACCTTCACCCCGCACGGCAACGCGACGGTGCACGTATTGCCGACAACGCCGTTCAAAGGCAGTTGGAATGTCGACACCAGCGTCAGCACGCCCGTCGAGATATTGATGCCGTATTGCATCAGAGTCGCTCCGGTCGAATCCACCGTAAACAAATTGTTGCCATCCGGAGAAATATCCATCGCTTCAACGAAACCGTTCGCGACGGGCGTGCTGGCGCTGGGGATCGTCAACACGCCCCCCGTGCCGATGGCGTACACAAAAACCCCCGACGTCCCCGACGCCGCATACAGAAACGTGTTCTGCTTCGACACCGCGAGAGCCGTTGGCACAAATCCCAGATTGAAAGTCGCCGTCGTTATCGGTGCCAGCGTCCCGGCGCTCAACACATATCCATTGATGAAAGTCTGGCCGGCCGTGCTGTTTGAAACATACGCATAATCCCCCGTGCTCCCCCCTGGAGGCGTGACCGGGCAACTGGCCTTCTGGCAAACGAAAAAGTTCCCACACCCCGCCAACATCGCTGTCGACCCCATCAATACCGCCGCTGCCACGCCGTGCACGATACGCCGCTGATTCCGTCCCATGCTCTCCCCCGTCCTCACTCGCGCACCGCCTCTATGGATTGTCGCAGCAATAGCCGTTGCTTGCGGAAAGCTCAGAACTGCGCCCTCCAAACCAACCAACCGTCTCCCTCAAAGCTCCAAACCTCATAGCTCTAAGCTCATTAGAACCGTCCTCACTCCGCAAGCCCCGATACCTCAACCTTCAACAATCTCCCTTGCCTCGCATTATCTAGGCGATCGCCCTCTGCATAGGACGAAGCCGCCGCTCAACCGTATGCTTCTCATCCTGACCCTCGTTTCATTTGTGGCTGCGCTGGCGAGGCCGTATCATCAAAGACGTATGCCTAGTTTGCAGGACAGTGCCATCATCTTCATCCTCGCGCTGCTGCTCTTCGGACCGAAGAAGCTGCCGGTCCTCGCGCGCGAACTCGGCAAATGGATCGGCGAATTCCGTCGCGCCTCGAACGAGTTCAAGATGCAGATGGAAGAGGAACTGCGCGTCTCCGAGCAAACCGAGCGCCAGGAAAAACTCGCGGCCCTCGAAGCCGCCGCGCCCCCCGCGCCAGTCCTCGAAGGCGTTCCCACCGAAGAGCCTGAGCACCCTCATCTCCCCCGCGCCGACGCCCTCGATTCCGACGATTCGGCTCCGGAAGCGCCTGAAACGCTTCCCATCGCCGTCTCCGGTGACCTCAGCATCATGCCCCCCGCCACCGGCCTCCCCACGCCGCAAACTTCGCCCCAGCCCTCGATGCACCACGGCCTCGGCCCGCTGATCGAGTCGATCCCAACTGTCGACTCGGCGCAACATCATGAAGAACCCGTGGAGAGTGCGACGCATGGCTGATCGCAACTCACACCCTCATCGCAGCGCAGCGAAGGACTCACCACATGCCTGACCTCCTCGACCGCGCCCGCAGCGCCGTACAAGACCGCGCTGAGCTCCCCGGCATGAGCCTCATGGGCCACCTCGAAGAGCTGCGCCGCCGCCTGCTCTGGTCGGTTGGCTTCCTGGTCGTCGGCTTCGCGGTCGCCTACGCGTTCCACGAACGCCTCTACGGAATCGTGCAAGCGCCGCTCGACAAACTCCACATCCCGCTCAACTTCACCCACCCCACCGACGGCCTCAACCTCTATCTCAAAACCGCCTTCGTCGGCGGTGCACTGCTGGCCGCGCCCTTCATCCTCTATCAAGTCTGGCTCTTCATCTCGCCCGGAATGTACGCCAACGAAAAGAAGTACGTCTGGCCCTTCATGTTCTCCACGGTTTTCCTCTTCGGCACGGGCGCGTTCTTCGGCTACCACTACGTCCTGCCCGGCGCGCTCGACGTCCTGGTGCTCAAGTTCGGTCACCGCTTCCACCCCATCCTCACTATCGACGACTACACCGGCTTCTTCATGGCCGTCATCCTTGGCCTGGGCATCACCTTCGAGTTGCCTGTGCTGATGTTCTTCCTCGCGCTCTTCGGCATCGTCGACGGCAAGTTCCTGCTTAAACATTTTCGTTACGCCGTGCTCGCCATCTTTCTGATCGCCGCCATCATCTGCCCCACGCCCGACCCCATCGGCATGACCCTATTCGCCTTGCCCATGCTCGCGCTCTATTTTCTCGGCGTCGCCGTCGCTTTCCTCGTCCATCCCGCGCGTCGAAGGAAGAAGGAGCTGACCGCGTGAGGGACAGACCCGCATTTCGCCTTACCACAACACTGTCATCTCGACCGGAGCTTTCGCGCACTTTGCGAAAGCGCAGTGGAGAGACCTGCATTGCGCTCTGTGCAATGGCAACCCTCTTCCTTCTTCTGCCGGCCTACGCGTCCCCGAAACGCGCGCCCAAACCGAAACCGATCACCGGCGTTAGCGGCACCCACGTCCTCGAACTCACCCAGCAATTGCTCGCCGTCGCGCCCAAGCGCTTCGCTGGCTCGCCCGGCCACGCCGCCGCCGAGGCCTTCATCAAGGCCCACTTCGCCCCTGAAATCGCCCACGGCCAATTCGAAACCGACGCCTTCACGCCCAACACCCCCATCGGCCCTGTCCCGATGCGCAACTACATCGTCCGCTACCCCGGTAAGCGTCTTCCCGGCAAAGACGACGGCGTCATCGTCCTCGTCACCCACTACGAAACCAACTACCCGCTCAAGGACATTGGCTTCGTCGGCGCCAACGACGGCGCCTGCACCACCGCTCTGTTCATCGCCCTGGGCGAATACTTCCGCGCCCATCCGCCCGAAGGCTACGCGGTCTGGCTGGTCTTCGACGACGGCGAAGAAGCCATCGCTAATCCGCCCATCAACTCATCCCAGTGGACTGCATCGAACTCCCTCTACGGCACCCGCCACCTCGCCGCCAAGTGGAGCGGCGACGGCACGCTCAAGAAGGTCAAGGCCGTTCTCATTGCCGACATGCTCGGCGACAAAGACCTCAACATCGACCACGTCGACAACTCCACACCCTGGTTGCTCGATACCCTTAAAGTCGCCGCGAAAAACACCGGCCATATCGCATCCATCTTCAAATACAACGAGGCTGAGGAAGACGATCACCTGCCCTTCGCGATGCGCGGCGTGCCCGCCCTCGACCTGCTCGACGCGCACTACGGCCCCATCACAAATGCGCTCCCCGACGGCTTTCACCACACGGCTCATGACACCTTCGACAAACTCAGCGCCCACAGCCTGCAAATCTCCGCCGACCTAATCCTGGAAATGATCAAGCTCATCAACCAGCGCTAACCGCGGTCGTTGCTTGTCCTACTTCGCGAAACTTAGCTCCCTTCGCGAACTCTGCGTCAAGGCATTTGTTTTGCCGTCGCCGTTGTCCTTGCTTTTCTTTGTCATTCCCGAAGGGAACCTGCTTCCCGTCGTTGTCGTTGCTCGTTGTGCAAGCGTGAAAACCCTGACACCTCTCTCCCACTGGCTCTGGTTCCATCTCGCGCTGCTCGCGCTCCTCGGTGCCGAGTACGCGATGGCCAAGCGCGTCCGCGAAACCCGTCGCAAAGCCATCTACGCCACCGCCATCTGGGTCACCGCCGCACTCGTCCTCGCCGCCGTGCTGGTGCCCTTCTACCACCCCGTCGGCGCCGTGCAATATCTCTCCGGCTACGCCATTGAAGAGGCGCTCTCGGTCGACAACCTCTTCCTTTTCCTCCTGCTCTTCCGCATCTTCCGCATCCCCGAAGCCCGCCAGCCCCGCGTCCTCTTCTGGGGAGTCGCGGGCGCCATTGTCCTCCGCGGAGCCTTCATCGCCGCGGGCCTCGGCTTGCTGGCGCGCTTCCACTGGGTCAGCTATGTGTTCGCCGTCATCCTCCTCATCGGCGCCATCCGTCTGCTCATGCCCGACACCGATCCCGAAACCTCCGAACCCCCGACCTGGCTTCGGTGGCTCACACGCCTCTCTCCCGTAAGCGCGAACCAGGACCACTTCTTCGTCATCGAAAACGGCCGCCGCATGATGACCGTCCTCTTCGTCGCTCTGCTCGCCGTCGAAGTCACGGACATCGTCTTCGCGCTCGACTCCATCCCCGCCGTCCTCAGCATCACGCGCCAGCCCTTCCTCGCTTACACTTCGAACATCATGGCCGTCATGGGCCTGCGCTCGCTCTACGTCCTGCTGGCCGCGATGCTGGCGACACTGCGCTACCTGCACTTCGGCCTGGCCGCGATCCTCGCTTTCGCCGCCCTCAAAATGCTCGCCGCCGACTGGATCGAAGTCGGCCCTCTCGTCTCACTCGCCGTCATCGCCGGAGTCCTCGGCATCACCATCGCCATCTCCCTCATCTTCCGCAAACCCACACCCCATCTGACATAAATGTTGCCCTAGTTTTCTTTCTGTCATCCCATAGAGATCTGCAGTTGCCATTGCAGTTGCAGTTGGCGTTGTTTTTCTTTCTGTCATCCCGTAGGGATCTGCAGTTGCAGTTGCAGTTGCAGTTGCCGTTGCTTGTTTTTCGCCGTCATCCTGAGCGCAGCGAAGGACCACCGTATTTCGTTTTTGCTATTGCAGTTGCCCTTGCTTTCTGTCTGTCATTCCCGAAGGGAACCTGCCTCTCGTCGCAAGCCCTACAACGCCACCTCTATCCTTCATTCCCCACTGCTATTCTTAAGCCCAATGCCCGCCACCGAACAAATCGTCCGCGTCAGCACACCTTCCGCGACCTACGACGTCCACATCGGCTCAGGCCTCCTCGTAAATCTCAGCGACCGTATCGCCGCACTCACGGCCACCTCCATACCCACACGCCTCTTCGTTCTCACCTCCCCAGAAATCTGGAGCCTCCACAGCGAGCGCTTCCTCGCCAGCTTCGCCGCACCGCCCACCCTCCTCACCCTCCCAGCAGGCGAGCAACACAAGCGCCTCGCCACCATCGAGCGCCTCGCCGAAGAGTTGTCTCAGGCCCGCGCCGACCGCGACGCTGTCCTTATCGCCTTCGGCGGCGGCGTTATCGGCGACATCACCGGCTTCCTCGCCGCCATCTATATGCGCGGCATCCGCTACATCGGCGTCCCTACCACGCTGCTCGCGCAAGTCGACAGCTCGCTCGGCGGCAAGACCGGCGTCAACCTCTCCACCGGTAAAAACCTCATCGGCAGCTTCCACCACCCGCTCGCCGTCTTCGCGGACATCAACCTGCTCGCCACGTTACCGCCCGCCGAACTCCGCGCGGGCCTGCAAGAATCCATCAAAGCGGGGATCATCCGCGACCGCGCCCTCTTCGACGTCCTCGCCACAAACAGCGCCGAGGTCCTCCGCGGCGACCCCGCCGCGCTCGCCCAAGTCGTAACGGCCAGCGTGCGCATGAAGGCCGCCGTCGTCGCCGAAGACGAAGCCGAGCACCAGGACGGCGTCCGCATGTTGCTCAACCTCGGCCACACCTTCGGCCACGCCATCGAATCTGCCACCGGCTACACCCAACTCCTGCACGGCGAAGCCGTCGCCTGGGGCATGACGGCCGCCATCGATATCGCCCTCGCTCGCGGCCTCGTTACCTCCGCCGACGCCGAAAAGATGCTCTGCGTCATCCGCACCTACGGCCCCTTGCGCCCCTTCACCGCCGATGCCGCCACGCTCGTCTCCAACACCGCCAAAGACAAAAAGAACCGCAGCGGCACCCGCTCCTTCGTTCTGCCCGTCGGCATTGGCGACGCGACGGTCGTCCACGATGTCTCCGCAGCTGAACTTCAAACTGCCGCAGACCAAATCGTTCAAGAGGCGCGACCGTAGATGTGCAAGCACGTGTTGCTTAGAGCCAACGCATATTTGTTGTATACAGTTGTCATCTCGACCGGAAGCGGCGCACTTTGCCGCCGCAGTGTAGAGATCGCAGCATTTGTCGTTGCTGTCGCTCGCCCTTTCTTGGCGTACATGAAACCCGGTATTGCGACGGCTTCTAAGATAAAGCCAGAGCTAAGGGGTGTCGTTGGCGAAAGGAACTGTTATGTCTGTTGAATCTTGTATCCCCGTTATGCCGAGCGCAGACCTGGAGAAAAGTCTGCGCTTGTGGGTGGATGGTCTCGGATTCTCGTCGAATTCAGAGATGCGCAACGAGGGCAAGCTGATCTTCTGCATGCTTCGGAAAGACAACCTGTGTCTTATGCTGAACCAGCGTGCGGGCAATCCGGTCGAACCGAAAGACTACGAGGGCATTCGACTCTACTGGGCGCCGAAGGACATCCACAAAACCAGAGACCGATTGAAGGGCCTTGGGTACGGTGTTTCAGAACTAGAAGATCGAGACTACGGCCAGACCGAGTTTTTTCTGACCGACGATGACGGCCACTCGCATTGTTTCGGTGTCGCGACTGAAACTTAAACGTCTCCAGCAACAGAATCGAAATTGCGAATCAAGGAACTCACGACGCCGTCACGCAACCGACTCCATTCAACGCGCGGTCTTAGCCGCTGAGGGTGCTTATCAAAATCCCCGGGACTTCATCCCCTTCCGACGTGCCGCAAATGCCATCGAAATCCGGCACAACCTCCGGCGCACGCACCGCCAACGAACCCGACGAATCCACCGCCGCCGCCAACGTCCAAACGCTCTTCAACACCATCGCCCCCAGCTACGACCGCCTCAACCACCTGCTCTCCTTCGGCCTCGACCGCCACTGGTGGAGCCGCACCGCCCGCGCCTTCACCCCAATCCTCGCCCGCCCCGAAGCCCGCATCCTGGACATCTGTTGCGGCACCGGCGACATGACCGCCGCGCTCTTCGCCCTGCGGCCCGCACAGGCCGAACCCGTCACCGGCCTCGACTTCTCCTCTCAAATGCTCTCCCTGGCCCGCGCAAAATACCCCACGCCCAACATCCTCTGGATCGAAGGCGACGCCATGCATCTCCCCTACCCCGACGCCAGTTTCGACCTCGTCACCGCCGCCTTCGGCTTCCGCAACCTGACCAACTACGCCGAAGCATTAGCGGAGATCCACCGCGTCCTCCGCCCCGGCGGCCATCTCGGCATCCTCGAGTGCAACCAACCCAACGGGCTCAGTGGCGCGTTCTACAACTTCTACCTGCACCACATCCTGCCCCTCGTCGGCGGCTGGATCTCGGGCCAACGCGCCGCCTACAACTACCTGCCCGCCTCCATCGCACGTTTCCCCCGCCCACCGCGCATGAAGCAGATGCTCCTCGAAGCCGGCTTCGTCCAACCCACCTGGGACGGCTACTTCCTCCGCGCCGCCGGCCTCTACCGCGCCAAAAAACGCCAGTAGCTTTCCGCAACTCTCAGCGCGGCGAAAGTGTTGGCGCATGCTTTTGACATGTCAAAAGATGTATTGACAGACATGTCTATATATGTCACATTGGCATCTGGAGGCAGCATCATGGCAGATTACGGCGCAACTGACCGGGTGCGGCGTTCCGCGGCGGAGCAATACGTCCTCCCCGCCCGCGCCCGCAAGCAATCGACGATCAAAATCCATACCGGAGCCTTCGAGAAATCGCTCGTACAAAGCGGTGTCCTTCAGCCAAATCGTTTTCCCATCGTCTGCAACGCTCTGCGGTCGCGCAAATTTCTCACGCAGAATAGGCTGGAGTTGGTGGACGTGCAAACGCCCCCCTCAGCCCCTTCAGGCCAAAGCTCCACCGTGGTCTTCACCTACCGCCTAGGGCGGGTAGCCCCTTCGTCCGTGCCTATTGCTGTCACCGCACATACCTCCTTGCTGAGTCTTCGCGGGATCCTCAAGAGGACCTACAAAAAACTTGGAGGCGCTGAACGCTTCCACAATTCGCAACGCACGGACTGGGACAGGTGAGGCGCATCTATTGGGACACGATGCTCTTCGTCTATCTCTTCGACAACAACCCAAAGTATGCCGCGCGCGTGTCCGAAATCTATACTCGGATGCAGAAACGCGGCGACATCCTGTGCAGCAGCACGCTGGTCTTCGCCGAAGTGCTCGCTGGCCCCACCATCACTCAAGACATCGATGGTCAGGTCGCGGTTAGCAGCTTTTTCCGTTCTCCCGAAGTCTCCATCCTGGCATTCACAATAGATGCCGCGCCCATTTTCGCTCGCCTGCGCGCGGCCGGGTTGAAGTCTGCCGACGCCATGCACGTCGCAACCGCCGCACAGGGTGGGGTCGATCTCTTCCTCACCAACGACAAACGTTTGGCCAAACTCACGCAACCAGGCCTCCCATTCATCGCCTCGCTCGACACAGATTTGTATTGACGCCGAAATCGAGCGCCTACGGCCCTGCCGCGCTCCGCCACGAGCTCTGCGCGTCTGATTCTGCCTTCTCCAAGCCGTCTAAAGTTGCAGCCGCACGGCACCCGCAAGCCGGTCTCATCGCGCTCAAAAACGTGCGTAACAAGCCTTCGGCCCTCGATGCTTGACACGCACGTTATACTAAAGACAGGACATCATAGTAACCCGGCCCACCCGCCGGGTCTTTATGTTTAACGAAAGGATTACAGATAAGCTATTTAGTTTGAATGCCTTATAGAAGCCTAAAAACTCGCCTTCTTTTCAGGACTTTGCGATTGAAGTCCAACCCTAACTCCAATACTCTCCGGACTTTACGCAAAATAAGGGAGGAGGGGAGAGTCCAGAAACAACTCAGGCCGGACGTGATCGAACCACCGATGTATCCTCATCCCATGAGCGGCGAAACGACGGCGGAACTGCAACACCGTAGCGACGCCAAGCGCTCCGCCGCGCTGTCCTCCGTCCTGGCAGCGGCGGCCATCACGCTGCTCAAGTTCCTCACCGGCCTGCTCACCGGCTCGCTCGGAATGTTGTCCGAGGCGGCGCACTCCGCGATCGATCTCATCGCCGCCGCCATCACGCTATTCACGGTGCGCATCTCCGACCGCCCCGCCGACGAGCAGCACAACTACGGCCACGGAAAACTCGAAAGCCTCTCAGCGGCTGTCGAGATCCTCCTGATGCTCGGTTCCTGCATCTGGATCGCCGTCGAAGCGGTCCGCCGCATCCTGTACCATCGCCATCTCGACCTCTCGTGGTCGATCTGGCCCTTCGTCGTCCTACTGCTCTCCATCGCGGTGGACGTGGCCCGCAGCCGCAATCTGCGCCGCGTCGCGCGCGAACAGCGCAGCGACGCGCTTGAAGCCGACGCCGTACACTTCGGCACCGACATCTGGTCGTCGACCGCCGTGCTGATCGGACTGCTGGGCGCCTTCGCCGGCGAACACCTGCACATCCGCCTGCTGGAGTACGCCGACCCCGTCGCCGCGCTCGCGGTCGCCGCCGTCATCGTTGGCGTCACGTGGAGACTGGCCCGCAACGCCATCGATTCCCTGCTTGACGCCACCCCCCCCGAAGTCCGCGCAAAAATCCGCACCGACCTCGTCCACGACCTCGAAAGCACCGCCGACATTCTCTCCGTCGACCGCGTTCGCGTCCGCCGCTCCGGTTCAAACTACTTCGTCGACCTCACCCTCGGAATCCCGCGTACCGTCACATTCCAACGCTCCGAGCAGATCACATTCGCCGCAACGGCCGCCGTTCAAACGCGCCTCCCAGGTGCCGATGTCGTCATTCATACCGTCCCAATGGCCTCACTGCGCGAGACCATCTTCGACCGCATTCGCGCCGCCGCCGCGCGCTCCAACCTCGCCATCCACGACGTCAGCGTGCAGCAATACGACGGCGCTCTCCACGTCGAACAGCACCTCGAAGTCGACGAGCGCATGCCACTCCGCGAGGCGCACGACATCGTCACCGCGCTCGAAGCGGAGATGCGCCGCGACATACCGGAAGTCTCCTCCGTCCTCACCCACATCGAGAGCGAGCCAGCCACTATCGCGCACACCGCCGAAGCCGACCGCGACACCGGCGCGCTCCAGGCGACGTTGCGCCTGGCCGCGCGCAAGTTCCCCGAGATCGTCGACATCCACGACATTCTCACCACGCGCTCCCACTCCGACCCCGACCACGGCATCCACATCCGCTGCCACTGCACGCTACCCGACGACCTGCCCATGGAGCGCGTCCACGCCATCATCAGCGAACTGGAAAGCGACTTCCGCGCCACCCAACCCACGGTCAGCCGCGTCCTCATCCACCCCGAACCCGCCACCGACAACCGGCGATAGCTAACCCCGATGGTATACAGGCGATGGTCGAGCAAGATGTGGAGTGCCCCATGTCCGGACTTTCGGACATGGGTGTCCAACGTGCCACAAATTTCTCCCGCTGGGAAACCGCTGGAGCGCACGCAC
Source organism: Terriglobales bacterium (assembly GCA_038205325.1). Classification (GTDB taxonomy): domain Bacteria; phylum Acidobacteriota; class Terriglobia; order Terriglobales; family Acidobacteriaceae; genus Granulicella. The sequence goes on from JBBRCA010000051.1 coordinate 10,953, forward strand.
CATCCCTGTATGCTGGAGACGCGATGAAGCGATATTTTCAGCTCGTTCTGGGCGGTCTGGCGATGCTCGCCGTAGCCATGCTTGCGGCTGCAATCACCCTGCGCCTCGCACTGCACGGCGGCGAAGTGGCCGTCCCCAATTTCTCTGGCATGTCTCTCTCCGAGGCCTCCAGCGCAGCCCTGCATCAACGCCTCGACCTCAAAGTCGACAACAAGTTTTACTCTACAGTCGTTCCCGCCGGTCGCATAATTTCGCAAGCGCCCACCCCCGGCTCGCGCGTGCGCAAGAAGTGGCAGGTGCGCGTCACGATCAGCCTCGGCCCGCAACAGGTCTCCATTCCAGATGTCGTCGGGCAACCCCAGCGCGACGCTTCCATGAACATTCGCCGCATGTCGCTCGACCTCGGCACGATCGCGCACATCGGCGCTCCGGGAGACCCGGACATCGTGCTCGCGCAAACGCCTCCGCCCAACGCAGGAGTCGATCGTCCCCAAGTGAGCCTGCTGCTTTCTGAGTCTGGCGACGCCGCCATGAGTACCTTCGTCCTGCCATCGTTTATCGGAATGAGCTACTCCGCCGCCAACCATACGGCCACGGCCATGGGAATACGCGTGACCTACATCGCAGACACACCACCCGCACCTCAACCGGTCGCGCCGCCCATTCCTCCGCCCGCTCCGGCCTTCACGAGCATTCCCTCGGACCCAACCACTACCCCTGCACCTGTGCATGTCGCATCGCCCTCCGGCCCCGTCACCGCGCAGAGGCCCGAAGCCGGTCATCGATTCAGCAAAGGCGACACCGTCCGCATCACTTTCGGCCACACCTCTACCACCACATCAACGAGTGCGACATCGCCAACTTCGTAGAACCAGATTCACAATGGTTTGTGAGGTAACAGAGTAAGCGAAGATGCGGGCGCCTATGGAACAGGCAAGGATACGGATGCCCATATCCCGCTCTTAGACATGAGTTTCACCGCCATCATTTCCGCCGCTCAAATACCGCCGCAAAAAAACCATCTCCATCGAAGCCATTGCCCGGAAGCGTGCGCATCACATCCCCACTCACAATTTTCGCAAGATCAACCTCCGCGCGAAACTTCCCCTGCACACGAAGGGACTCGATCAAAGGCTGAACTCCCACACGCTCAAACCCAACAAGCCCCGCAACCACGCCCGCCACAACCTGCTCATTCTCCTCGCGCTCCAGCGAACACGTCGAGTACACCAGCCTTCCACCCGGCGCGAGCCGCTTAAATGCCGCCGCAAGAATCTCTCGCTGCCGCGCGACTTGCCTTCCAATCTCTTCAAAGGAAACCCGGTGCCGAATCTCAGGATTCCGCCCCAGGGTCCCTGTCCCGCTGCAAGGCACGTCGCACAAAATCAAATCGAACTCCCCAAGTTCCGCCGGCAGCGCAATCGCATCCGCATCCACAGCGCGCACGCGCTCACCCAGACCAGCAGCCTCAAGCCGCTCCACCAGCACACGTAGCCGCCGCGGACTCGCATCGGTCGCCAGCAACTCAGCGCCCGCAAACCGCCGCGCCATCACCAGAGTTTTGCCTCCGGGAGCGGCACAGCAATCCCAAATTCGTTTCGCCTCCGGAGCACAAGCCACCGCAAGCTCCGCAACCAACCGCGACCCATCATCCATCACGGGCATCGATACACCATCAAGTTCCGCCGCAAACAGCGCATCACACCCCGGTTCCCGCTGATCGGCCTCGCAAATCGCTAATGCGGCATCGCGCCCATACGCCGCCACCCAGCGTTCTACGAGCCACAAAGGGTGCCCCAATCGCTCCGCAAACGCCGCCGTCGACTCATGCAACCGCTCGCCCGGCTGCGGTGCGATAGACAACTTCCGCAACACGGCGTTCACCATCCCTAACGCAAACGGTGCGTCCGCTCGCACCAGTTCCACGCTCTCGCTCACCGCGGCGTGCGCCGGAATCCGATCCAGATGCAACAGCTGAAACGCGCCCAGCCGCAACGCAATCTGAACGGGCGCAGTGAGCTTCACATCCGGCCTCTGCAACAGCGGACGCACCCGCGCATCCAGCGCGATCTGCCAGCGCAGCACGCCCAGCACGAGCGTCGTCGCCAGGTTACGATCGGCGGACGAAAGCCCCTTCAGGTGTCGCCCATGCAGCAACTCATCGCTATGCCCCCGCCCCTGGCCCACCAGCCCAAGAATCTCAAAAGCCGCGGCCCGCGCCGGACTCACGCGCACTGCGGCCCTCGCCGCTGGCGGTTTTTTATCCGGTGTACGTCTCGCTTCAGCCAAGGCGCTCACCCGGTTTCACTTGAAAATCCCGCCCGAACTGCAAACCGCTCATTCGCGCTTTACCCTCAAGTTGCACTTCATCCAGACACAAGACGGTTCCACTCCCGACGAACATCCTGAGTTGTTGCCCACTCAAATAAAGCGTTCCGCTATAGGAGGTATGAGGAATATGCGTGTCTATTGGATGAATGCGGTTTAGTAGAATTCGCTTTTCTCGAAAAGTCCCGTAACACCCCGGCCAAGGCTGAAATCCGCGCCACCGGTCATACGTTTGCGTTGCAGTTCGAGTCGTATCCAGCCGCCCATCCTCGCGCGTCAAAATCCGTGCCAGCGTCGCCCGCTCAGGGTCCTGCGTTCGCGGCCTAACCGTCCCTGCTTCCAACTCGCGCAGCGTCTCCAGCATCAACTGCGCGCCCACATCCGCGAGCACGGGATACATCTCCGCCGAGGTCGCATCTGGCGCAATCGGCACAGCGCGCGCGAGCAACATATCGCCCGTATCGAGTCCCGCATCCAGCCGCATTGTTGTCACGCCCGTCTCGCGTTCGCCATTTGCAATCGCCCACTGAATCGGCGCGGCCCCGCGATACTTCGGCAGCAACGATCCATGCAGATTGATGTTCCCAAATCGCGGCAGATCGAGCATCCACTGCGGAATGATGCGCCCATACGCGACCACAAGAATCGCATCCAGACGAATCGCTTCGAGCATTTCACGCAGTTCAAGATTCGCCTTGATGCGTTCCGGCTGGGCGACGGTCAGCCCGCGCTTGACGGCAAACCGCTTCACCGCCGAAGCCTGCATTTCGAGCTTGCGTCCCGCGGCACGATCAGGCTGCGTCAGCACCAGCGCGACTTCGTGCCCCGCACCGAGCACGGCCCGCAGCGTCGGGACCGCAAACTCCGGCGTCCCGCAGAAGACAAGTTTCATCCCACTCCCCCGCACTGCAGCGCTGTTGCTGTTGCGTTTCTTTTGGTCATTCTCGAAGGGAACCTGCTTCTACTTTCCGGCACCCTACCACTCGCCGTTCCGTTGCAACTTTTTGATGCGTCGCTGCACCAGGTCGCGCTTCAGACGGCTCAAGTGGTCGATAAAGAGAATGCCGTTCAGGTGGTCGATCTCGTGCTGAAGCGCACGCGCTAGCAACTCTTCGCCCTCCACTTCAAATGTCTCACCCTTCACATTCTGTGCCCGCACTTTCACCCACGCCGCACGCTGCACCTTCTCGCGAATTTCCGGAAGACTCAGGCAGCCTTCCTCTTCAACTTGCTTTCCATTCTTGTCGAGGACCACGGGATTGATCAGCGCCAGCTTGTCTGCGGGGCGCTCCTTAAAGCTGACGTCGATCACCGTAATACGCTTTGCAATATTGATCTGCGGGGCGGCCAGCCCGATCCCCTGCGCCGCATACATGCTGTCGAACATTTCCTCCACCAGTTGCGCAATCTCCTCATCGAACACGGTCACGGTCTCGGCGGGCTTTGACAGCACCGGGTCTGGATACTTCACAACCTCGTGAATGCGATGGCGCTTGCTCATGTTTTAAATTTCAAAACGCTCTAATCTGTTCGCAATATCCGTCGTAGTTCCGTCGCAATTCACGCAACGAGTCCCCACCAAACTTCTCCAGCAACAGCCGCGCGACGCACAGCGCCACCATCGCCTCCGCCGCCACGCCCGCAGCCGGAACCACGCAAACGTCGGAGCGCTCATACGCCGCCTTGGTCGCTTCGCGCGACGCAAACGACACCGAAGCCAGCGGTCGTCGCAGCGTCGAAATCGGCTTCAAGTAGCCGCGAACCACCAGGTCTTCCCCATTCGAAATACCACCTTCAATGCCGCCCGCATTGTTATGGTCGCGCGAAAACTTCGTAAACGACGCGCTCCCCTCCTCCGCCGGTTCGCCTTCATACGCGATCGCATCATGCACCGTCGAGCCCAGCGATTGCGCCGCAGTCACCCCGCGCCCCAGCTCAACCGCCTTCACAGCCTGCAGACTCATCACCGCCTGCGCCAGCAGCCCGTCTAGCCGCTCGTCCCAATTCACATGCGTCCCCACTCCCGGCGGCAACCCATGCACTAACACCTCAAACACGCCGCCGATCGTGTCGCCGGTGCGCAACGCAATATCCACTTCCGCTTTCATCCGAGCTTCGGACTCCGCATCCACGCACGCCAGCAAAACTTCCTCGCGCTCCGCCAGCGCCGCGGCCTCCGCGAAGCTAGCCTCGCGCGAAAGTGCCGCCCCACCCACGCGCACCACATGACTTGCAACCTTAATGCCCAACGCCCGCAACAGCATCTTGGCGACTGCGCCACATGCGACCCGCGCCGCCGACTCCCGCGCACTCGCGCGCTCCAGAACATACCGCGCATCCGCGAAATCGTACTTCAACGCACCCGCGAGATCGGCATGTCCGGGCCGCGGACTCGCAACAGCTTTATGTTTTTGAGCATCGCCCTCAGCGACCGGCAAAATCTGTTCCCAGTTCTTCCAGTCGCGATTCTCAAGCGTCATCGCGATGGGCGAACCGATAGTCTTGCCGTGCCTCACACCGGAAAGAATATGCGCCGTATCGCGCTCAATCCGCATCCGCCCGCCGCGCCCGTAGCCCTGCTGCCGCCGCCACAGTTCATGGTCGAGAAACACCTGGTCCACTGGCACTCCCGCCGGAATCCCGCTCACCAGGGCGACCAGCGATTCGCCATGGCTTTCACCGGCTGTAGAGAATCGAAGCATGAACTATCGATTATAACGAGGGCTGCCGATGCCAACGCCCTTGACGCCGTTGTCGGGTGAATTAGTCTAAGCTGGCCAAAGATTTGCCAACTTTTTCCAAAATGTCGTGCCAATACTTCTGGTGGTCTTTCCGCACAGCGATGCCGATCCTCATCTTGCAGTAGGAAGTCGCCCACTCGAGTTGAGCCTTGTCGTTGTTCTTGATGGCGGATTCGATGCGTCGCAATTCTTTGAAGCGAGACACGTTACCCTTTCTCGCCCAAAAACGCCTGCGAGTTCAACAACGACCTCTCCATCGAGCGTACCCATTCCGTGACCTCGTCCGCGCTCTTACCCGCGGCCTTGGCCGCCGCAAACTCTCCACGCATCGCCTGAAACTTCGCTTCCAAATCATCCAGCGCGCTCAATAACATTGCTTCCGGCGTCATCGGCAGCTTCGGTGACCCAAACTCCAGCTTGCCGTGATGCGCCAAAATCATGTGCTCGACCAGCAGCCGCAACTTATCTGGAAATGGCTCGCCAGAACGCTCATTCATCTCCGCAATCTTCTCGTGCAACATCCCCTGCGCGATGCTGATATGCCCAATCAGTTGCCCCTCCAGCGTATAGCTGAAGCTCGACTTCCAGGACAGCTCCCGCACCTTGCCCACATCATGCAGAATCGCTCCCGTCACGAGCAAGTCAGGATCGACCTCCGGATAAAATGGCGCCGTCGCCAGACACACCCGTACCAGCGTCAACACATGCTCCAGCAGCCCGCCAATCCACGCATGATGCAGCCGTTTCGCTGCTGGCGCATTTTTAAAATGCGGCCCAATCGCCTCATCGTCGAGAAACGCATGGACCAGTTCGCGCAGATGTGCGTTCTTGAAAGCTTCGACGTAACCGATCAACTCGCTATACATCTCGTCGATGTCGAAGCGGGTCGTCGGAATAAAGTCGCCAACCTCCACCTCGCTGTCGGCGGCCGGACGCAGCTTGGTCAGCGTGATCTGAAACTTACCCTGGTACTTCGAAATTTGCCCCTGCACCTTGACGTAACAACCCTCGCTGCAATGCACCAGCGCGTCGGCGAACTCCTCCCACATGCGCGCTTCGATTTGCCCGGTCTTGTCGGAAAGCGTCAGAGCCAGATACTGCCCGCCCTGCTTGCGCTCGCGCACGCTGAGCGAAGAAAGACAAAAATACGAAGTGATCGACTGGTTGTCGAAGCTCGGCGCATCGGCGATATAAAAATCTTTCATGTCGACCCTCAGAATACTCGCTCTGTTCCCGGCACAAGAAAAACGCGAAGGCAAAGTGCCTCCGCGTTTCTCGACAGAAGACAAACTACATCTTCGGCGGATTGTTCGGCGTGTTCGCCGGCTCCGTCGGAGTCGTCGGCGAAAGCGGTTGCCCTTGCGGCGGCACACCCGGCGCGGTCGCATTCGCAGGAGGCAGTGTCGTCGTGTCGGAAGTCGGCGCGGCAGCAGGCTGCACCGCCGTCCCGCCCAGCGTTGAGTTCACCGTCGGGGCCACCGGAGTGGACGTATCGACCGGCTTCGGCTTCGCCTGCAAACGTTCCTTGGTCTCGCCCTTCTGGCGTTTACGTTTCGCCTTCTTCTTCGCGGTGTCGCCATTCAAACCCAGCGGCGCTGCCTGCGTCTGCTCGGTCGCCTTCTCATCGACG
>JBBRCA010000052.1:0-17634 GCA_038205325.1 Terriglobales bacterium
GAAAAAACTGCCGCAGCCCATAGTTGTTGCCGTAATCCAGCGCCAAATGGCTCAGTAGTGCCAGCAACGCAAAGATGAACAGCGGGCCCCAGCGCACTGGAGCTTGCGTTATCTCTTCGCGTTGGCCCACCCGCGCGCGCCTGATCCGGAAGAGATGCAGACCATAAACGGCAGCGACAATCAGGCCGGCTTCTACCGGCAGCGCGATGAAAGTGTGAGTAATGCCGCGATGGTGCTGAAAGGTGGCGACCGGCCCGCGCAGGGCCCAGAGTGTGTCGATGTCGGGGAACTCGGCGGCAACCGCCATGGTCAGCGTGGCGTATGCTGCCCGGCGGTTGAGCCCCGCCCGCGCCATGCACGCGCCCGTCAGAATATGTGTGACCGGCTCCATCCTGAAATGCTACTTCAAACCAGCCAGCGAACTCTGGTCAAGTTAGGAACCTGTTCACTATTTCTATTGGCTCTCCCCCAAGCTGTCCTCTCGAGCGGTGCGCGTTTTTGCGCCGGAGTGGAGAGACCCGCATCTTCTCCGCGCGACCGAATATCCTAACCACCACAGAAAATCTGCAGGTCTCTCCACTACGCCTTCGCAAAAAAGAGCGAAGGCTCCGGTCGAGATGACAGAGTCTAAGGACGTAAATAGAGACGTGTAACAGCTGTAAAGCGACGCTAGTTTACGGCCATAGGCTGTAGGCGGATGGGATGATGTTCTATGGGGGGGCCATTGGCGGCGAACAAAGCTTCGAGTTCGCCCGGCGCCAGCGAATCGGGCGTGAAGCCGCTGACCGCGACAAACCCCGGCTCATCGCCCAACGCTTCCGAGATCGTGTTCCAGTAGAAGTACGGCGACGTGGTCGGCAACAGCACCATGCCGCGTTTGGCTTCAGGCAGTGCGAAGTACATGCCCCACACCAGCAGCGCAGCGCATGCGCCCAAGCCAGTATAAAAGTAGATGATGGAATACATATTTGAGGCCCCCGCAGTGGGAAACCACGACGATTCAATCAACTGAGTTGTTGCGATAATACCCAGGCCGAGAGTGGCCCCAAAAGCGCGGCTTCGCTTTGTCAGGCCGAGGGGTTTGAGGGCGAAGCAGACGAACACCAGTATGCATAATGTGAGTACGCTTGTGGTCTGCTGCATCTGGCCGACGATGGTCACGAAGTTTGACGGGCCCGGGACGTGCGGTGTGATTGCAACACCGATCGATACCACGACAGCAACAACCGCTACCCAGCGAAAGATGATGTTACCGATTTTTTTTAGTGGTTCGAAAGGTTTAAGCGCGAGAGAGTAGATACCGTAAACCAACAGCACCATCAGTCCCGTCTGCGCAACTGCAGCCGTCCAGAATGTGTCGTGGTAAATGTTGTAAGCTATGAGTTTGCTGATACCGAGATCATTGCGGAAAAACAATACTGGGATCGTCAGCAGACCATACGCCGACCGAAGACCGAGGAAGGCCGCGAGCATGGGGAACTCGCGAACAGTCTTTCGTAGAAACATCGCGACAAGGATCAACGTCGACAAACCAAACTCAGCGATGCTCACATACTCAACCAGCATCTTCGCAGTCATCAGGATTTCCCCCGGCCTCATCATAGCGCGAGGACGGGTGAAGTCAAGAACTTATTTTGCGGGATGCAGCCGAAGTTGTAGCCACTCCTAAGAAACTGTCGCGTTCTTAGTCGATGCCGCAGCCGTTCGGATCGTTACGCGGGCAGAGAGGGGTGGGATAGGCGGAGGCGCTTGAGACCATGACACGACCGGTGTCCTTGGAATGGGCCGTCGAGACTGCTCCGGTAAGTGCGAGGGCGATGACAAAGGCGCGGATCGTGAAGTTCTTCATGGGTTCAGATCTCCTGGAAAAGATTGGTGAAACATTCGAAAGCAACGTTTGGAATTACTTTTGCTCGAAACGTAAAAAATGCTTGACTTCCTGCTATAAAAAGATTATTCTGGACGTTCGCGTGCGTCTATTTTGGTCACTTACATAGATAAACAGTAACCACCCGTAACGTTACCTGAGTAACATCACGGTTGATTACTGAAACGATACTGCCAGCCCCATCTCCAGCCCAAAGCTTGTAACAGCGGGATGTACTTCGCGGACGGGATGTTGCTCATCGCGTATCCTCGTCTTCGATGGCCAGCTCCCCTTATCCGCATACCGACCGCGACCTGCTGGCGCGGATTACCCGGTCCACAGGCCAGAAGTCCGGTTACAAACAACTCATTCGCGAGCTTGGCCTGGGCGGTGGGCGGGAACGCCGTCTGCTGCTGGAACAGCTCGGCCTCCTGGTCGCGCGGGGCCACCTGACGCAGCCGGAAGACGATGTGTGGGCCATTCCGAAAAGCGATCCTGCAACGCCGGGTGTGAGGCGGGACACGACGCGGTCGAACGGCATCGAAGCGCAGGCCCGCTCCGGGCGTGACCGCCTGATCGGCGGACGGCTGGATCTGCACCGCGACGGGTTTGGGTTCGTTCGGCCCGACGCGAGCGGCAAAACCGGACGCACGGAAGACATCTTCATCCCACCCAACGAGATCAATGGCGCGATGCAGGGCGACCTGGTGCTGGTGGACGAGGCCGCTCCGGGCCGCGACGGACGACGCTCGGGCAAAATCGCGCGCGTGCTAACGAGGAGCAATCCCACCGTGGTGGGCGTGTTTCACTACGCGGGATCCGCGCGGCGAGATGGGCGGGAGGCTTCGGTATCGGGCAACTTCGTGACACCGCTGGATGAGAGGGTCGGGTCGGTGATTGCGATCCCGGATGGCGCGGAGGTTGTTCCGGTCCGACCTGAGTCTCCGCACCGGACGCTGGGGGATGATGCGCGCCGGGCTGTGGTGGAACCCCTATCCGAAGATCTGGACCGTTCGAGCGGAGGGATGCACTCCGACCTCTCTCTGCTTCAGAAGCAGGGTGCCAAGGGTCTGAATTCTCGGTCAAGAGATCCTTGGCGACCGTTGGAGGGGTTGGCGGTGGACGTGGAGATTACCGACTTCCCTACCCCGGGTCGGCCCGCCCGCGGGCGCGTGATCGAGGTCCTGGGGCCACTCGATGCGTTCGGCGTGGACGTTGAAATCGTTATCCGCAAGCACCATATTCCGCACACATTTCCGGCGCCCGTTTTGGCCGAAGCGGCCCATCGAGCGCAGGAGTCTGTCGCGACGCTGACACCGGACGATCTTCGCGAGCGCGAGGACTTTCGCGCCCTGCCCATCGTCACCATCGACGGGGAGACGGCGCGCGACTTCGACGACGCCGTGCTGGTGCGTCCGCTTGAAAACGGCAATACCGAATTGCAGGTCCATATTGCCGATGTGAGCTGGTACGTGCATCCCGGATCGGTGCTTGACACGGAGGCGCGAGTGCGCGGCACCAGCGTCTACTTCCCCGACCGCGCTGTGCCGATGTTGCCACACGCGCTTTCGAGCGGCATGTGCAGCCTGCTGCCCAACGAAGACCGCCTGGTGCTCAGTTGCGTGATGGAGATCGACCCGCGCGGCGAGATCGTGGGTTACCGCGTCTGCGAAGGCTTGATTCGCAGCGTGATGCGGATGACCTATACGAATGTGCAGCACTGCATCGACGCTTCTCCCAACGCCGCAACGTGGAATGCGAACAGGGCGAGGACACCTGAGCCATCAGCAGAAGACATCGCCCAACGCGAGCGCATCGCGTCGGGAAACCCTGCGCTTCCCGCCGCCTTCGACCGGATGCTCGACCTCGCGTTACGGTTGAATGCTAAACGCGCCCGCCGCGGGTCGATCGACTTCGATCTGCCCGAGCCGGTGGTGGAGTTCGACCCCGACGGCAACATGAAGGCCATCGTACGATCGGAGCGCGGCTGGGCGCACCGGCTCATCGAGGAGTTTATGCTCTCCGCCAACGAGTGCGTCGCGACCTGGCTGGAGCGGACGGGCATTCCTTCCATTTATCGCATCCACGAGATGCCCGACCCCAAGCGCATCGTCGACTTTGAGGAGACGGCCGCGGCGTTTGGGCACTCGCTAGGGATTGGCAACCTTCCGGTGCGCAAGCTCACCCTGAAGGCCGACCGCCGCGACACGCAGCGCCGCAACGCTCGCGGCAAGGATTCTCGCGCTGCGCAGACGCACGAGATTCCCGAGCGCATTCCAGTGACGCCGCAGATGTACCAGAAGCTGGTCAAGCGCATCAGCGGCCATCCTGAGGAACGCATTCTCGCCTACCTGATGCTGCGGTCGTTGAAGCAAGCGCGCTATGCGGAGAAGAACGAGGGCCACTTTGCGCTCGCTTCGCCCTCCTACACTCACTTCACGTCGCCGATTCGGCGCTATCCGGACCTAATCGTGCATAGGTTGCTGCGCGCGATGCTGCGACGCGGGGCAAACCCGCGCGGTGGCCCGATCATCTCGACGGATGCCCAACCCTGGCAAGTGGAGATGGACAGGTCAAAAGGGAAACACGCGGTTAACTCTAGTCCGGAAATACACGTCCGAAAATCCGGACGGTGGGCAGCGCGCTTTTTCGGGAATCCGACTACAAACGAAGAGTCCGTTGTTGCTCCTATTGCGGCGGAGGAGTTGAACGACATCGCCCTCGAAAGCTCGCAGGCCGAGCGTCGCGCCGCCGACGCCGAGCGCGAACTCATCGAGTGGAAGAAAATCAAGTTCATGCAGGACCGCATCGGCGAGGACTTTCACGCCATTATTTTGTCCGTCACGAAGTACGGTTTCTTCGTCGAACTAAACGACATCTTTATCGAAGGTCTGGTTCCGCTGAACTCGCTCGTGGGCGATTTTTACAGTTTTCGTGACACCGACCGCACCCTCTGCGGCGCGCGCACCGGGCATTGCTTTGCGATTGGGCAGAAGGTCGAAGTCCTGCTCGACCGCATCGACCGCGAGCAGCGACGGCTTCAATTTGCGTTGCTGGGGACCGAGCCGAAGGCCCCATCGCTGCGCGCGTCCTCGAAGAAGACCCGCGTCGAGGAACCTCGCCCGGCTCTGACGACCAAACGCAGCGGCAAATCCAAGACCCGCCAACGCAACAAGAAGAGCAAGGGCAAACGCTAGGTGAATTGGTCACCCATGGATGGACGCCCACTCGTCGCAAGAGCGCGCTAGGCTTTGCTGAGGATCAGGAACTGCTCGATTTTGCCGTCGGGCAGCGTGTAGGTGTCCATTGTTAGCGTCGTCCCGCCTGCGAACGTCACGCTCCACAGGCCGAACGTCATGCCGCCGCGCAGACTGGTGCGGGTGCGCTTGACGGAGGTAACCGCGTCCAGCGGCGCGAGCGTGGCCTTGAAGTCCGCGAGCGCCTCTTTGCTGAAGTAGGAGTTGCAGTTCGAGGTAAACAGCGAGCGGTCGATCTCACCCTTAGCGAACCCCGCGAGGATAGTCGGCATTTGCGCGGCGAGCGGATCCGACGCGTTGGCTGGCACCACTGCACTCGGCGCTAACAGCGCATGGACGGCGGCGGCGATCCCGGCCGCGGCATCGGAGGCGACCTCGTTGGTCAGCACCACGATGGCCATCTTGTCGTCGGGATAGACGACGTTCTCCGCGACGTAGCCGCCTACTTCGCCACCATGCTCGAGCATGCGATGTCCGTTGCGTTCGCGGACAAAGATGCCCAACCCGTAGGCGGTGTCCTTTCCGTCTTTGAGGGCGAAAGGCGTTTCCATCTGCTTGTAGCTGGCAGGCGTCAGGATCGACTGGTTGATGAAGGTCAGGTCCCACTTGAGCAGCGTGGCGGCGGGCATGGCGAGTTCGCCGTCGCCGAAGTACCATCCGTTGGCCTCGAGCGGAAGCACGCGCGGCGGCTGCATCGCGTAGGAAACGTAGCCCGTCGTCTTGAGCTTGTCGCGGTCGGCGTAAGCGACGAAGGCTCCAGAAAGGTGCGCGGCGTCAAGCACATGCTCGCGCAGATATTTGTAGAAAGGCTCGCCCGTAACTTTCTCGACGATCAGCGCGAGCAGCACGTAGTTCGTGTTGGAATATTGCCACTGTGTGCCGGGCTCGAAGTCGAGCGGCTTACCAGCCCACTCGCGCACGGTGACGATGGGGTCGCGCTGCTGATACCAGGCGGGGATGGAGTAGTCCTGCGGCGCGAAGTCCTCATAGCCCGAGGTCATGGTCATCAGGTTACGCAGCTTGACGTCGCCGGCTCGCGTCAGCGCGGGGAAGTACTTCGCAACCGGGTCGTCGATGGAAAGCTTGCCCTGCTCCTGTAGCAACAGCACAGCGGTCGACGTGAACTGCTTGGAGATGGAGCCGATGGGGTATGCGAGGTCGGGCGTCGCGGGCAGTGGTGGCGAAATGCGTGCCAGCCCATAGGCGTGGGTATAAGCAATCTTGCCCTCCGTGACGATGCCGAGCGAGGCCGACGGCACGCCGGATTCGGCGAGGATTTTATTTGCGGCGGCGTCGATCTTCGCCGTGGTGTCGGCGGAGAGTTGGGCGTGGAGATGAGAAGGGGCAGCAGTGGCGGCGAGGACGAGGGCGGCGGTGAGAAGGACGCGCATGATGTGGCGAGGATAGCACCGCTGAATCGCGGACGCGAATGCCGCGATCTCTACACTGCGGCGGCAAAGTGCGCCGTCTTCGGTCGAGATGACAGCGGGTCAGGGGGCAAAAGGGGCTTGCCCTTCGCCTGCACTCAGGGTCGAGATGACAGCGGGTGGGGTGCCAAAGAGCGCTTGCCCTTCGACTGCGCTCAGGGTCGAGTTGGCAGGCGCGGTGGTTTACGGTGCAGCGACCACTGGCAGATCGATGTACGACGCTTGCTTCTCGGAGTGGAATAAGTGCTGTGTGGCCTTCTGGTAATCCGCCGGCTTGGCGAAGAAGATGTTGGGGACGAAGGTTTGAGGGTTGCGGTCGTAGAGTGGGAACCACGACGATTGCACTTGCACCATGATCCGATGGCCGGGCAGGAAGACGTGATTCGCGTTGGGTAGCGCGAAGCGATACAGTTCGGGACGGTTGGCGGGAATCGCGGCGGCGTGCGAGAACGATTCGCGGTAGCGGCCACGAAAAATGTCCATCGAAACCGCGAGTTGGTAGCCGCCCATCTTCGGTTGGCCTGCAACTTCATCGGGATAGAGGTCGATGATCTTGACCACCCAATCGGCGTCGGTGCCGGAGGTCGAGGCGATCAGGTTGGCGATGGGTTCGCCGGCGATCTTGACCGGAGCGGTGAGGACTTCGGACGTGAATGTTGCCACATCGGGTCGGCCTGACTGCTCGCGCTGGTCATCCGCCAGCCAGTCTGCCCAGGCCGCTGGAGTGCTGTAGCTGACGGGCTGGATGGGACGGGCGCGGAACGGTACCGGGTGCGATGGGTCGGAGACGTACTCCGTTTCACGCGCTTCAGACGCTGCCGGAGCGTTGAAGCTAAGCGCATTGCCGTCGTGGAGGTAGAGGCGCGCAGGCTGCGTCGCGCAGGCCGCTGCAGCGGGAGTTTCGTTTGGTGCCTGGGTGCAGACCACGGGCCACGCGGGCAGTTTTCGCCACTCGTTGCTGCCGGATTCAAACGCTGTAACTGGCGCGGGCAACGGAATCGAGCTGTCCTTGAGGTAGTGCGCGAGGAACGGCGCCAGCACATTGCGGCGGAAGTAGAGCGAGGAATCGCCACCCAATTTCACAGCCCCGATGGCGCTGCCCTCGTCGATGGAGCCGCCGTGATGCCACGGACCCATCGCGAGGAAGACCTTTTCGCCGGGTGTGCCGGTCGCGGTGTCGTGCGGCTTGAGAGCTTTGTAGACGGCCATCGCGCCGTAGATGTCTTCCGCGTCCCAGAGCGAGTGGACGAGCAGTGTCGGGACCACAAGCGGCTCTCTAGCAAGGATCTGGTCGACGGCTTGGTCTTGCCAGAACTCGTCGTAAGCCGGGTGCGCTATCATTTTGCGCCATAACCCCATCTGTTCCAGGCCGCGACGGTGGCCAAGTTCGCCCGCCGATGTGGCTTGCATGAACATGTCGTAGTCGTCGAAGTTCGAGGTCGGCCACTTGGCGGAGTTGTCGCGGCTGCCGTCCTGTTCGTAGATGTAGACCATGTTCTGCTGGCGGAAGGCGCCGTTGTGGAACCAGTCGTCACCGCGCCAGCCGTCGACCATGGGGTTCATCGGGACGGCGACTTTCAGCGCAGGATGCGGATGCACGAGGGCCGCCAGAGTAGTGAAGCCGTTATACGAAATGCCGAGGATGCCGACCTTGCCGTTCGACTCAGGGATATTTTTTACCAGCCAGTCGATGGTGTCATAGGTGTCCGTCGCATGATCGACAGGCGTGGGGTTGAGCGGGCCGCGGAAGGGGCGGTTCATCACATAGTCGCCCTCCGAGCCGTACTTGCCGCGCACGTCCTGAATGACGCGGATGTATCCACCATCGATGATGACATCCGTGGCGTTGTCGTAGCCGTAAAGGCTCGCGCCGAGATGCGCGGAGACGGCATTGTTCGTCAGGACTGCGGCGGAGTAGGGCGTACGGGTCAGCAGGATCGCAGCCTGCGCGGACGCCGTCGCCGAACGCGGGACGAGGATGACGGTGTTGAGCTTCACGCCGTCTCGCATCGGGATCATGACGATGCGGCGCGTGTAGTCGCCGAAGTTATCGGGCGTGATGACCGACGCGGGTGATTCGGAGGGAAGGTTGGGATAGAGTGGCGCTTGGCAGAGCGCAGGAACGGTGAGTAGGGCAGCAGCGAATAATAGGCGCATGTTGGGTGGAGGATAGCAGATTTGCCAAACGGTGAGGAAGTGAGTCGTGATAAAGCGTAAGCAGAAAGGCCGCCCAGTGGGGGCGGCCTTTCTGTTTGCTTGTTTCTGTTCTTAGAAGAGTATTTTGGCGCCGAACGTGATGTTTCGGACACCGGTACCGGTGCCGACCAAACCGCCGGAAGCACTGTTGAAGAGGAAGTTATTGAAGCTGCCAGCAGGCGCATCGGCGAGGAAGGCATCCGGGGCGCCGTAGTAAGAGCGGTTGAGGACGTTGAAGGCATCGGCTTCGAAGCGCAATGTCACGCGTTCGCCGAACTTCGTGTTCTTGTAGACGCTGAAGTCCACGTTGTTGAAGGAATCGCCACGCAGCAAATTGCGGCCCGAACCGGGGTAGGGAGTGCCCGCGATGAGCGCCGCATACTGGTTGTTCGCGATCCAATGCACCTGACTGCGAGTGACAGGTGCGCCGGTGACATAGTCGACCAGTTCTGGCGCGGAGTTTATCCCTAGGCTGTTTGTGGTTGTCGTGTAAATACCGATGCTACCTACCGGAGCCGCTGCATTGGACAGGATAGGCCGCTCGGTATCGATCTGGCCGTT
This sequence comes from Terriglobales bacterium, assembly GCA_038205325.1. Lineage (GTDB taxonomy): Bacteria > Acidobacteriota > Terriglobia > Terriglobales > Acidobacteriaceae > Granulicella. Next base: position 9,309 of record JBBRCA010000052.1, read on the forward strand.
ATTGACGATCGCGAATACCTGGTCGCTGTAGGAGTTGAAGGTCCTGGGATCATTCCCGTTCGCCTGTGGTGAGCCGTTCTGAAAGATGTCAAAGTCGGTATAGGGCTGGCCACTGTTGTATATCCAGACTGTGTTGGTCTGCCAGCCATTGATCAGCTTGCTGACCAGACCCGTGGCCGATCCAAACTTCGGCACCTCGTAGACGAGGCTGACGCTGGCCACGTTGGGGTAGGAGATACCGCTAACGGCGCGCTCTGCATGGTCGATGTCCAGCGGATTCTGGGCATAGGCCGATGTGTTGCCGCCACCGAAAGTGCCAAATATCTCGCTGGAGTTGTCGATGCCGCGGCTGAAGGTGTAGCCTGCGGTTGCGGTTACGCCGTGGTACCTCCTGATCGTCAGGCTGGTTTGCAAAGAGTTATAGAGAGAAAATGCGGTGTTGCCGACCGTATTCACGATCGTGGAACCGCAGTGAAGATGTCCAATATCGGCCCCGCTGGCTAGAGTGCTGGTACTGGCGTTACAGAGACTGCTGGGGCTGACAAAGTTCGGAAAGTCGGCGGCAACCTGCGACAGTTGAGGATTGCTGTTGAAAGACTGGAAGTTGCCTGCAGTAGGGTTGCCCGCGTAGCGAATTTCCGCAACGGCGTTGTGCGTTACCTGAAACTGCGCCCCCAGCGTATAGGACTGCGTGAGAGGCTGGCGAAAGTTGGGAGTGACATTATCCTGGATGTCATCCCCTGGGTCGCCATTGCGGGGGATAAATGGGCCAAAAGTCGCGTTGGCTGTGGTGAAGGTGGCTCCGCCATTGGGCAGACAACTGGCCGGTGCAGTCGGGGTCGCAACACCGGTGCACGTAAACGATACCGCATTGACTACGGGGGCATTGGTGGCCACGTTTAGATTGATGTTGTAAAAGACCGGCTCGACGTTGATGGCGTACCCGCCGCGAAGAACCAGATTTTTGTCAAAACTGGGGCTGTAAGCGAAGCCGAAACGCGGCTCGAAGTTGCGATAACTCTCGGGAATTCTGGGAGAGGTGGTCTTTGAAAGCGGGAGCGCCGTGTCAAAGATGGGATGCGGCCCAGTCTGCTGCGCCACTGAGCGGTCATGCAACAGATTGAGCGCCTGCTGGAAAAACTCCCAGCGAAGACCGATGTTCAAGGTGAGTTGCGAGTTGATCTTCCAGTCGTCCTGGAAATATGCTGCGACGTCCTTTTCCTTGAAAGGAGTCGAGACACTGCCTTGTGTCAGGCTCGTGGTGCCAATCCCCTGGAGAAAGTTGCTGAACGCTTCGAGCGGTACTGTGGGTTGAGTGAAGTCGTTGCGACCCGGAGCCTGGAAGACACCTTGAGCGCTGGGAAGAAAAACGTTCGGAGAGTTTTGATAGTCGAATTCACCGCCGAACGTAATACTGTGTCGGCCGAAACTCCACGTCGCATTGTTTTGGACTTGGCCGGTCTTGACGATACGTCCTTGCGGCAAGCCGCTGCCGAGGCCAATGCCTGGAACACCGTTGCCAAGCGCGATCTGCGACGGGCAATTTGTGAAATTGTTGATGGTGCAGCTTGGGGTGTCTCCCCCATCGAAGATCACGTCGCTCTGTTGGAAGCTGTAGCGCAGCTGGTTGACCCAGCGCGGAGAGAAGATGTGAGTCCAGTCCGCCCCGATGGAGTGCGTGACGGCACTCAGGTTGACGGTTCCGCCAGCAGCAGTGGCGTTGACGGGGCTTAGAGGATCGTTCTGATAGATGTATCGAGCGCTGAAGTGATCTTTGCCGGTCGCCTGGTAGTCGAGCCGCCCCAGATACTCACGATCCAAGGATGTCGTGATGAAGTTTCGTGAGATCTTGGCGAATGGAATTGAAACCGTGGTCGTTCCATCAGTGACGACCTGCGAAACTGGCGCACTCGAAACGTGAGGATTGCCCTGGAGATTGAACGGGTTGAGCTGGTTCAGGATCGTGATCGCCGGGTTGTTGGGGAAGGCCGCAGCGAGCGCTAGAAGCCCCGCCGGGGTGGGAAATAGATTCACCCCGGAGGTTGTGGCACCGCCATTCTCGAAGAAGCGCGTGCCATAGACTCCAACCGAGGCGAAAAGCTTGTCTTTGATGATGGGCGCCGTAAAATTTCCGCCGTAGAGGTTGTAGACGTAGCGCGGAACGACCGTTGCGCGGCAACCATCCTGCGCGGGGGTCTGGCCCGAAGCGCAAAAGCCAAACTGCGGGCCCTTGGAGACGCCCGTGTCCAGCGAACTGGTGAAGTTGCCCGAGTAGCGGTAAAACGCCGACCCGTGAAAGCTGTTGGTTCCCGACTTGGTGATGTAGTTGGTGACCGACCCGGCATCGCGACCGTATTGGGCGCTGAAGTTGTTGGTGATGACCTGGATCTGATCGAGGGCCTCTTCATTGCCGAAAAAGAATTGCGGGCCGGCGACGGAATTGTCGTTGTTGGCTTGGCCGTCGATTTCAAAGTTGTTGGAACGTCCGCGCTGTCCGTTGGACGAGTAGCCAGGGCCATTGGAGTTCGAAAAGGTGTTGCCATGGGTCGCCACGACGCCGGGAACCAGAAGGGCCAACTCGTCAAACCCGCCGCCGATGGGCAGATTCGCGACTTGTTCGGTGCCGAATGTACTTGTGACCTGGGCCTGGGTCGTTTCCAGCAGGGCGCTGTCGGCGGTGACTTCCACGGTAGTCGCAGCCGCCGAACCAGTCGTCAGATGTTCGATCCCCAGATCCAGGGTGTGATTGGCGTCTACGCGCACACTATTGAGCATCAAGCCGGCAAAACCCGGGGCGTCGATCTTGACGTTATAGATGCCCACAGGCAGATCGTTGAGTGAAAACAATCCGCCGCCATTGGTCGTCGCTGTGGAGACGGCGTTGGTGTCGGGCCGGGTCGCGGTGACCGTTGCGCCACGAACGACGGCACCGGTGGGGTCCTGCACCGTACCGGCAAGCGTCCCGGTAACAATGCCCTGCCCCCGAACACTGAGGGCGCAAATGGAGACGATGGCAAAAACTGCAACGGCGAGTACGACTCTAATGAGATTCACGTTGATTCCTCCTTAGGTTCCATTCCTGAGTTCCTTGGCAAATGGTTCCGTAACATCTTCATAGAGTCATTGAGGCAATTCCAGTTCCATACCGCGACGCGAGTGGGCGTTACCTAAATTGTTGCTTTACATGCTTTTAGCTCTCTAACCTGTCGGACGACAGATTTTGTGCTCCACAAATTGGTAGACACCGGGGCGGAAGGTTGTGTTTCTTCGATTTAAGTGAGACTTCAAATATGGTGGCTGGATTTAAGCGTTTGGGCGTCGTAGCCGGCGTGCGAATAGACAATACGCAGAAAAGCCACCCGGTGTGGGCGGCCTTCTGTTTTCTGTTTCCTGTTTCCTGCTTTTAGCTATTGTCTTCGTTCTCGGACTTCTTCCACTTGAGTAGGTCGCCGAGCGTGGTCGAAGAAGAGGAGCTGCTGCTGGAGGATGAGCTTCCGCCCTGTCCCTTGCCGCCGCCCTTGTGGCCGCCGGAGCCCTTGTTCGACTCCTTGTAGCTTTCAACTTCGGCGCGGCTGGCTTCTTCGCCAACGGCCTTGATCGAGAGCCCGACTTTCTTCTCTTCCTGATTCATCTTGACGATCTTGAACTCGTGCTCCGCGCCGACTTCAAGATTGACCTGCTTGCCATGCTCGTCAACCGCCTCCGAGATGTGGCACAGGCCTTCGACACCCTCGGCGATTTCGACAAACGCGCCGAACTGCGCGGTGCGCAGAACCTTGCCCTTGATGACGTCGCCGATGCGATGCTGCGCGAAGAACGTGTCCCACACATCGGGCTGAAGCTGCTTGACGCCGAGTGAAAGGCGACGGTTTTCAGGCTCGACGCCCAGTACGATCGCCTTGACCTTTTCGCCCTTTTTCAAGACTTCGGAAGGATGCTTGATGCGCTTGGTCCAGGACAGATTCGAGACATGTACCAGGCCATCGATGCCGTCTTCGATTTCGATAAATGCGCCAAAGTCGGTGAGATTGCGCACGCGGCCTTCGATGATCGCGCCGGTCGGGTACTTGTCCTCAAGCTGCTCCCAGGGATTGTCCTGAAGCTGCTTCATGCCGAGCGAAATACGGCGGTCGGTCGGATTCACGCTCAGGATGATGGTGTCGACTTCGTCGCCCGGCTTGACCATCTTCGAGGGGTGCTTCATGCGCTTGGACCAGGTCATTTCAGACACATGAACGAGACCTTCGATGCCCTGTTCAAGTTCGACGAACGCTCCGTAATCCGTGACAGACAAAACCCGCCCGCGAACCTGCGCGCCGATGGGATAGCGCTCCGTGGCATCGAGCCACGGGTCAGGCGTGAGCTGCTTGAAGCCCAGCGAAACGCGCTGCTTTTCCTTGTCGAACTTGAGCACCTTAACCTGGATCTCATCGCCGACGTTGACCAGGTCGCGTGGGTGCGTCAGACGCCCCCACGACATGTCGGTAATGTGCAGCAGACCGTCGAGGCCGCCCATGTCAACAAACGCGCCGTAGTCGGTGAGGTTCTTGACCACGCCGGTGAAGACCGCACCCTCTTCGAGCGTTGCGAGCGTGACTTCCTTCTTGGCGTTCTGGTCTTCTTCGAGCAGTTCCTTGCGCGAGATGACCACGTTGCCGCGCTTCTTGTTGAGCTTGATGACGCGAACTTCGATCTCGGTGCCAACGTAGCCGTCGAGATTGCGCACCGGGCGCACCTCGACCTGCGATCCGGGCAAGAACGCCTTGATGCCAATATCGACCGTCAGGCCACCCTTGACGCGCGCCAGCACCATGCCCTTGACCGGCGTCTTGGTGTTGGCGGCTTCTTCAAGCTTGTCCCAAACTTTGTGACGCAGGGCCTTCTCGTAGCTGACGAGATAGCCGCCCTCGGATTCCTCGCGCTCGACAACCACCTCAACCGTGTCGCCGACGTTGAACTTCGGCGCTCCGGTGTGGTCCAGCACCTGGTCGAGCGGAATCAATCCCTCGGACTTCAGGCCGATGTCGATCACAACGTGCTTGTCCGTAATCTTTACCACTGTGCCGGTAACGACCACCTCTTCCGCCGTCATGGACTGCGCGGATTCCTTCTCCGCGGCCTGCTCCCGGTCGAAGCTCTCGAGCGCTTTGGCAAAGTCTTCGGCGTCGTACTCGGGCTCCGCTTCAGAAGCAGCGCTTGCCGAGATGGACGGGATCGGGTCGGCGGCGGCGTGCTGCGCTGTGTCGCCGAAAGGCGAGTCTGCGGGAGCATCGTGATGGGCCACTTCGTGCTGGGCTTCACCGTGCTGGGCTTCACCGTGCTGGGCGTGATCGTCCTGCTGGGATGCGTCCTGTTGGGGTGCATTGTGTTGGGGCGCGTCGTGCTGCTGGGCATCCGCAGTGTGGACGGCCTCAGAAGCGGGGTTGGAGGAAGTGTCGTTCGACTCCGAAGAAACTTCGGTCGTCGCGTCTGTCGCGTGGGGTTCGAGTGTCGTGTTCAGGGGTGTGCTCTCGGTTGAAGGGATGTGGTCGTTGTCGGCCATGAATGTATGTGACTCCGGAATCCAGTGATTCACTCTTGCCACTTGCCATCGCTTGAAGCTGGATGCGATAAACCGCCGCCGCCAGTAAGGCAGAACTCTAAGCGATGATGTTGTTAGGAGTGTTGTGAAGCATGTAGAAGAGCGGCTGCGACCGAATCCCGCGCACAGTTGCTCAGTGCTAATTCTAACAGCCACGCAAAACGCGGTCAACCGCATCGACTATATTGCGATGTATGGATCGCCTCTTCACTCCCTGGCGTTATGCCTACATCACCGAGAAAGATGCCGAGCAAGCCCGGAAGGGTGTACCGCAGAAGCTGGGCGCATGGCCTGGGGATTTCCATTGCGTTTTCTGCAACATGCTGGCAGCGGTAGACTACGCCATCGAACACGGCATGGACGGCGCTGAAGCCGAGGCGGCCGTGGGCCTGCTGGAACGCGGCCAGACGGCTTTCCTTGTGCTGAACGCGTTTCCCTACAGCAACGGCCATCTAATGGTGGTGCCATACCAGCACGAAGCCAGTCTGGCGGCCTTACCAGCGCAAACGGCGATGGAGATGATGTCGTTGCTGCGGCGCGCGGAACGCGTCCTGCGCAGGGTCTACCAGCCCGACGGCCTGAATATGGGGCTTAACCTGGGCCAATCCGCCGGTGCCGGCGTCGCGCATCACCTGCACATTCATGCGCTTCCGCGCTGGAGCGGCGACACTAACTTCATGACCGTGACCGGCGAAACGCGCGTCCTGCCGGAGATGCTCTCCGAAAGCTGGCAACGTCTGAGAGCGGCGCTGGCGGGCGAAGTTCCAGATAGAATTTGTCTCCCAAATACAACCCGATCTTCAGAAGCAACGCGATAAGAATATACGTCGTCCTATGACGTATTGGATGTGAGCAACTCCGCGCGCTTCCAATTCCAGGGAATACGCCATGCTTCAACCTCTAATCGGCCCTTCGAAAAACACCCCCCCTTCAAAAAGTCACTTATTGTCCCCACCTGAAATGCCGCGCCGTACCAGGCACGGCGGGATCGCATGGGCGTCGTCCGCCTCGACGAGCGCGACCAAACTTTATCAACCTCAGGACGGCGCAAGCGAATCGCGCGGCCGGGTCGCGGACATTGCGTCCCGCTTATTGAAGTTCTCCGCCGGTGAGCCCGAAGACGCGCGCCTGACGGGCGGAACGCGGTCTTTGATGCGTCGCCTGAGTGGCCTCAATCTGGGTCAGTTGATGCGTCCAAAAGCCCCAAAGTCTGCGCAAAAAACACCGCTCCCCACAAGTAAAGTCGCTTAGACATCTTCGCGAACAGGTTATCCTCGCGGCGTTTAGTTCGGGCGTGAATGCGGAGATTGAGATGCGCCCGTTTCGGTAGGGTGACGACGCTCCTTCTCTGAGGGAACGTGCGTAGCCTCGAAGCTGGTGATCTTCCACACTCCGTTGGACAACCGCTGGTAAACGCGCGTAAAGCGAAAAGTCCCCCGAAGCGGCTCGCCATCGCTACTGCCCGCAACCTCCGCGCGCGACGTCACAACGGCGACGATGGGGCCAATCAGCTTGACTCTGACGTCTGACAAATCAAGTTGGGTAATGACGATGGCCCGGTCGCGAACGCGCGTCAGCTCCTGCGCCTTGGTGTTGACACGCCCCGATGCGGTGATGCCGATGAAGTCATCGGAGAGCAGGCCGTCCATGGCCGCCGCATCGCCGCTGAGCTGGGCGTGCCGCCACTGCTCCTCGAGGCCCTCGACCGTCTGACGAGTGTCGCGCTTCTGGGGCTTATGGTGCTTGACATTCAAAGCACTGCCCGATTCGCACGCAAACACACTCAACAGCACAGCGGCCAGGAAGACATTGCACTTCGACTTGGATAGGTAAACCATGCGCGTACCGGATGTTAGACCGCAGCCTGTGCCAGAGTCAAAAAGCGCATCCCCCATCGGCCGGGTCGCCCATCTTCGCAGCGCACTATGCGGCTAAGGTGGGTCGGCGGCTTGAAGAGGGGATAGTCGCCTCTAACCCAACAAATGCGCCAGCAATGCCATGCGAACGTAAAGCGCATTTTTAGCCTGGCGAAAATAGGCTGCTCTGTAATTAACATCCACCTCCGGCGATATTTCACCGACCCGCGGCAGTGCGTGCATAATGATCGCTTTTGGCTTCAATCTACCCGCAATCTCGGCATCGATAACGTAAGCGTCTTTTACTTTTGAATATTCATCTTCCGAAATAAACCGCTCTTTCTGAATCCGCGTGACGTAAACCACGTCCGCCGACCGAAGACTTGCCCTGAGCTTGCCGGTTTCCGTGTAACTGACGCCTTTCTCCCCAAGAAAGCGCTTGTATTTCGCAGGTAGCCGTAACTGCGGCGGAGAAACGAGCGTGATATGAACTCCCCTATAAAGCGATAGCAACGGAAGCAGCGAATGAATAGTCCTTCCATTCAATAAATCCCCAATAAGTACAACATTGATACCCTCCACGTCTCCCAGTTCACGAACAATCGTAAATATGTCCCCCAGCGCCTGCGTTGGATGTTCCCCAATGCCATCCCCCGCGTTGATGATTGGCACCGGAGAAAACGTTGCGGCCAACTTCGCCGCACCTTCGTCGTAATGCCGCATCGCAATAGCATCCGCGTACCCACTGACGATCCGGATAGTGTCAGCGATCGATTCTCCTTTCGTCGCAGACGAGCTTTCACGGGCGTTTTCCGCAGTAAGCACTCCTCCTCCGAGCTTCTGCATTGCCGCCTCGAAGGAAAACCGGGTCCGCGTACTAGGCTCATAG
>JBBRCA010000053.1:0-17478 GCA_038205325.1 Terriglobales bacterium
GATGGAGCGCGCGCAGAAGGAGTACTACCTCAACGAAAAGATCAAGGCGATCCAGAAAGAGCTTGGCCGCGGCGAGAAGTCCGAGTTCGACGAACTCAAAAAGAAGATCGAAGAAGCCGGCATGACCAAGGAAGTTCAGGACAAGGCCATGCAGGAGCTCAAAAAGCTCGAAGCCATGCCTCCGATGTCCGCAGAGTCGACTGTCTCGCGGAATTATCTCGACTGGCTGCTGGCCGTGCCGTGGAAGAAGCGCAGCAAGGAAATTCGCAGCATTGAGAGCGCAGAACAAGTGCTCAACGAAGACCATTACGGACTGGAAAAGATTAAGGATCGCATTCTTGAGTTCCTCGCGGTTCGTCAACTGGTCAAGAATCCGAAGGGCTCGATTCTCTGCTTTGTCGGACCTCCGGGCGTCGGTAAAACTTCTCTGGGCATGTCGATTGCGAAGGCCACTGGCCGCAAATTCGTCCGGCTATCGCTCGGCGGCGTGCGCGATGAAGCTGAGATTCGCGGCCACCGCCGCACCTACATTGGCGCACTGCCCGGCCAGATTATTCAGTCGATGAAAAAGGCGGGCACGAAAAATCCGGTCAGTATGCTGGACGAGATCGACAAGATGGCCGCCGACTTTCGTGGCGACCCTGCGTCGGCGCTGCTCGAAGTGCTCGACCCGGAGCAGAACAATACTTTTCAAGACCACTACCTTGATGTCGAGTACGACCTTTCGCAGGTGCTGTTCGTGGCGACAGCGAACGTGCTGCACACTATCCCCAGCCCACTGCAAGACCGTATGGAAATTCTCCGCTTGACTGGCTACACCGAACTCGAGAAGCTCGAAATTGCGAAGCAGTATCTGGTCAAGAAGCAACGCGAAGCGACGGGCCTGACTGAAGAACAAATTCAATTCTCGGACGAAGCCTTGCGCGATATCATTCGCGGTTACACACGCGAAGCCGGCGTGCGCAATCTCGAACGCGAGATTGGCAACATCTGCCGCAAGATCGTGCGCAAGGTGGTGAAGGACCTCACCCACACCGAGGCCATCACCGATGCGTCGCTCAGCGATCTGCTCGGCGTTGCAAAGTTCCGCGACTCACAGGTGCAAGAGAAATCGGAAGTGGGCCTCGTCACAGGCTTGGCGTGGACGGAGATGGGCGGCAGCATTCTGCAAACAGAGGTGCAGGTGCTCGATGGCAAGGGCAAGATGACCGCGACCGGGCAGCTCGGCGATGTGATGCAGGAATCGGCGCAGGCCGCGCTGACCTACATCCGATCGCGTTCGCACCACCTGGGGTTGCCGCGCGATTTCTATCGCACGATCGACATTCACGTTCATGTGCCCGAAGGCGCCATTCCGAAGGACGGCCCTTCGGCGGGGATCACGCTGGCTACGGCGCTTGCCAGTGCCCTCACGAAAATCGAAGTGCGACGGGACATTGCCATGACCGGCGAGATTACGCTGCGCGGCAAGGTACTGCCTATCGGCGGCCTCAAAGAAAAGCTGCTGGCGGCCCATCGTGCGGGCATCTTTGAGGCGATTCTACCCGCCGACAATCGCAAGGACCTTGCCGATCTGCCAGAGCTCATCAAGTCTACGATGAAGCTGCATTGGGTCGAACAGATGGATGAAGTTTTGGAGATCGCGCTCGCGGGCAAGCTGCCCAAGCTCGCAGAAGAGATTCCCGAGGCCTTGGCAAACGCCATGCCCGTTCCACCGCCCGCACTGATGCCGGTGCAACCTGTAGCGCATCAGTAGGATTGCTGTTCGCAAATAAGAGGCCGAGTCCAGAGGGCTCGGCCTCTCGTCTTTGTAGACCCAAAAGGACTGGCTCAGCAAGAAAGCAGGCCAAAGATTTCGGGGCGGATAACACCGTCGCGCGACTTGTGCATCTACTTTGTTGCAACTTATACCACCCCTGGAGGCACGCCTTGGAACTAATCATCGTCATTGTTCTGCTCTTGCTGTTGTTCGGGTCGTTTCCGGTTTTCCCTTATTCTCGCAGCTGGGGGTATCGCGGCTCCGGTGTTCTAGGCACGATCCTGCTGATCGTCATCATTCTCTGGGCGCTCGGCACAATCTAGCTAAGCGGGGAGCGCTCTGCACAGGTCGCCGGGTTATCCTAGAGAGTGTGCTTATCTGAACGATTTCAGCCGCAAGTTTGCGGCACATCGTTATTCGCCGATAGGACAACCAACGAGGGACAATGTGCGGTATCGTGGGCGTCTTCGGACATAGTCCCGTCAGTCAGGTCGTCTACGATTCGCTGTCCATGCTCCAGCATCGGGGGCAGGACGCGGCGGGCATTGCCACGTGCTTCGATGAGCGCTTCTATCTTCATAAAGGCAATGGACTGATCACCGATGTCTTCGACGCGGGAAACATGGCGCGCCTGCTGGGCACAATGGGCATCGGCCATGTGCGCTATCCCACTGCGGGGTGCGCGTCGGTCGCAGAGGCCCAGCCGTTTTATGTGAACTCGCCGTACGGAATTATCTTCGCCCACAATGGAAATCTGACCAACGTTGCGGAGATCGTCGACAGTCTTTTTCAGAAGGACTTGCGCCACCTCAATACGACGTCCGACTCGGAAGTGATGCTGAACGTTTTCGCGCACGCGATGGCACGACGAGGCGCTGTGAAACCCCACCCTTTCGACATTTTTGCGGCCGTTGAAGAAGTGCATCGGCGTTGTAAGGGTGGATACAGTGTGATCGCGATGGTCGCCGGCGTGGGAATGGTGGCGTTTCGCGATCTGCACGGCATTCGTCCGCTGGTATTCGGCAAGCGCAACGACGGTGGGAAGATGCAGTACATGGTCGCGTCGGAGAGCGTAGCGCTGCAAGTCAGCGGCTTCACGATGGAGCGCGACCTTGCGCCCGGCGAGACCGTGTTCATCGACATGGAGGGCGAGCTTCACACTCATGCAAGCCTGTTGGCGCACGAGAAGTCACCGTGTCTGTTTGAATTTGTATACTTGGCGCGGCCTGACTCCGTACTCGATGGGGCGTCGGTGTACCAATGCCGCATCAACATGGGCGTCAAGCTGGCGGCAAAGATCAAGCGCGAGTGGGCGCATGTGCCAATCGATGTCGTGATCCCGATTCCGTCGACGAGCCGCACGGCCGCGCAAGAAATTGCAACCCGGCTCAACATCCCTTATCGCGACGCGCTGGTCAGAAACCGCTATGTCGGCCGCACGTTCATCATGCCAGGACAGGCGCAACGTAAGCAGTCGGTGCGGCGAAAGTTGAACCCGATTCCACAAGCGTTCAAAGACAAGAATGTTCTGCTGGTCGACGATTCCATCGTGCGCGGAACGACCATTCGCGAGATCATCGCCATGGCGCGCGAACAGGGCGCGAAGAAAGTTTATGTTTGCTCCGCCGCTCCGCCCGTGCGGTTTCCCAATGTGTACGGCATCGATATGCCAGCGCGTTCGGAGTTGATTGCCACAGGCAAAACCGTGGAGCAACTCGCGAAGGACATTGGCGCGGATGAACTGATTTTTCAAGACCTCGACGATTTGAAAGACGCAATTACCGAAGCCGCGCCGGGCCTGACGCACTTCGATACGTCCGTCTTCGATGGGGTCTACGTCACCGGCGATATCAGCAAAGAATATCTCGATACGCTGGAACGTCAACGCACTTACGCCGCAAAACATACAGAAGATGTCGCCAGCCACATTACCAGAAACCTCTCCGCCCATCTCTAGGGGCGCGACGACGGTGCAGATCCTTCCCGGCCCTTCGGCGCTGACCGCGTTCGAGGCAACGCGACTGCGCGAGCGGCTGCGTGCTCTGGATCCCGGCGTGCAGAGCGTTTCTGCTGCCTATCTTTACGTGTTGCAGATATGTGAAGGCGCAGTCGACTTCGGCAGGCTTGCGGAGTTGCTGGAAACGGGGCCGGAGTTGCCGCCGGGGCCATGCCTGTGGGTTGCGCCACGGATGGGAACGCAATCGCCGTGGTCCAGTAAGGCGACGGACATTTTGCACAATACGGGTTTCAAGAATGTCGCGCGAATCGAGAGAGCGCGAACCATCTGCATTGCGGGTGGGCACGATATGAGATCGCTGGTGGGCACACTGCATGACCGGATGACGGAGAGTGTTTACTTCGACGGCCCTGATGAATTGAAGCAACTGTTCGCACCGAGACAGGCCAAGGCGCTCGCGCACATCGATGTGCTTGGCTTCGGAGCACAGGCGATTGTGGCCGCGGACCGAGACCTGGGTCTGTCGCTGGCGGCCGACGAAATCGATTATCTGGTTGCGGAGTTCCGAAAACTGGGACGCAATCCCACCGATGTTGAGCTGTACATGTTCGCGCAGGCCAATAGCGAACATTGCCGCCACAAAATTTTCAACGCCTCGTGGACGATCGATGGCGTGCGACAAGAGCGCTCGCTGTTTCAGATGATCCAGAACACAAACGAGGTCTCTGGCAGCGATGTATTGTCTGCCTATCGCGACAACGCCGCCGTCATCCGCGGGAACGCTGGCGGGCGCTTCTTCCCCGACCCGTTGGACGGGACATATGCTTACCACGCGGAAGACATTCACGTCCTGCTGAAGGTGGAGACGCACAATCATCCGACGGCGATTTCTCCGTGGCCTGGAGCGGCGACCGGGGCCGGCGGCGAGATTCGCGACCAGGGGGCTACAGGGCGTGGGGCGAAACCGAAGGCAGGACTGTGCGGATTTTCGGTTTCACACTTGCACCTGCCGCAGGCGCCGCAGCCGTGGGAGCAGGTGTATGGCCGGCCCGCGCATATCGCTTCCCCGCTCGACATCATGATGGATGGGCCGCTGGGCGCGGCGGCGTACAACAATGAGTTTGGGCGCCCAAATTTGTGCGGCTACTTCCGGACCTATGAGCAGCAGAGCGGCGACCGGATTTTCGGATATCACAAGCCCATCATGCTCGCCGGTGGGCTGGGTAACATTCGCGTCGAGCATGTTGAGAAGGATGCGATAAAGCCGGGATATGCGCTCGTCGCGTTGGGTGGCCCGGCGATGTTGATTGGGCTTGGCGGCGGCGCGGCTTCGAGTGCCGCGAGCGGCGGCAACAGCGACCTGGACTTCGCTTCGGTGCAGCGCGACAATGCGGAGATGGAGAGGCGAGCCCAGGAAGTAATTGACCGCTGCTGGCAGCGCGGCGCGGAAAATCCGATCGCGTTTATCCACGACGTGGGCGCGGGCGGATTGTCGAACGCTTTTCCCGAGTTGGTGAAGGACGGAGGCTGCGGTGGGGTGTTCGACCTCAACGCGATTCCGCGCGGTGAAGCCGGTTTGAGCCCACTGGAGACGTGGTGCAACGAGGCGCAGGAACGCTACGTGCTGGCGATTGCGCCGGAACATCTTTCTGCGTTCGAACAAATTTGCGAGCGCGAGCGGTGCCCCTTTGCGGTGATCGGACATGCGGAAAACGACGCGCATTTGACGCTGATGGGTGGGGTGGAGAAGGTCATCGATCTTCCACTTCAACTTCTGTTCGGCAAGCCGCCGAAGATGGAGCGTGCCTTCTCGCGAACGGCCACCGAAGCAGCGCCGCTGGATTTTTCCGGCGTCACGATTGCGGACGCCGCTGAGCGTTTGTTGCGGCTTCCGGCCATCGCTTCAAAATCGTTCCTGATAACCATCGGCGACCGCAGCGTGGGCGGCATGGTTGCACAAGACCAGATGGTGGGGCCGTGGCAGGTTCCGGTCGCCGATTGCGCCGTGACACTGAGCGCGTACGACACAGTTTGTGGCGAGGCGATGGCGGTGGGCGAGCGCACGCCGTTGGCCGTGATCGATGCTGCTGCTTCCGCGCGCATGGCGGTGGCGGAGGTCATCACCAACATGGCGGGTGCGGCGATTGAGAAGCTCTCGGATATCAAACTCTCGGCGAACTGGATGGCCGCCGCAGGCGAGGAGGGGGAAGACCAGAAGCTTTTCGACGCTGTCCATGCGGTCGGCATGGAATTCTGCCCCGCGCTGGGGATGACGATTCCCGTAGGCAAGGATTCGATGTCGATGAGGACGAAGTGGCGAGAGGGCAACGCAGAGAAGTCGGTAGTGTCGCCGCTGTCGCTGATTGCTTCCGGCTTTGCGCCAGTGCGCGATGTGCGTGACACTCTGACGCCGGAGCTGAAAGCGGGTGCGAATTCGCTCATCCTGATTGATCTCGGTGCCGGAAAAAATCGTCTCGGAGGATCATGCCTGGCGCAGGTATATTCGCAGACCGGCGATGTGTGTCCGGAGGCCCCGCAGCCCCACGCGCTGAAGGCGTTTTTTGATGCGATGCAGCGGCTCAATCGCGAACGAAAACTGCTCGCCTACCACGACCGCAGCGACGGTGGAGTGTTTATAACGTTGATAGAGATGGCGTTCGCCGGGCAGATGGGCTTGGATGTCGATCTACCGTTCGGCGATCTGGCCGGATTCTTTTCAGAAGAGCTGGGTGCAGTCGTTCAAGTTTCTGACGCTGATGTTGTCGCCGTAATTCAAGCCCTGACAGAAGCGGGATTGGCGGCACGGAGTATCGGACGTGGTGCTCCCGGCAATGACATCGTCTTCCGTCACGGTGGAGAAATTCTGTACCGTCGGGAGCGCTCCGCATTACAGAAGATGTGGTCGGAGACGAGCTTTCATGTTCAATCGTTGCGAGACAATCCAGACTGCGCCGAGCAGGAATTCTCGTTGCTCGGTGATCCGGTCCGTCCCGGATTGTCAGTGACGGTGCCGTTTGATTTGAAGGAGCGCGTGGCTGCGCCCTTCTTCAATACCACGCGTCCGCGAGTCGCTGTTCTTCGCGAACAGGGAATTAACGGACAGGTAGAAATGGCGGCGGCTTTTGATCGCGCGGGCTTTGCCGCTGTCGATGTCCACATGAGCGACCTACTCGCAGGACGCACGGACCTGGCCGATTTTACCGGTCTTGCGGCGTGTGGCGGCTTCTCCTACGGCGACGTGCTTGGAGCGGGGAGCGGTTGGGCGAAGACGGTCCTGTTCAACGAGCGGCTAAAGGAAATGTTCGCACAGTTTTTTTATCGCGAGGACAGTTTTTCGCTCGGCATCTGCAACGGGTGCCAGATGATGGCGCAGTTGAAGAGCATGATTCCGGGAGCTTCCGAGTGGCCGCATTTCGACCGCAACGTATCGGCGCGATACGAAGCGCGACTGTGCATGGTCGAGATCGAGAACTCGCCTTCGCTGTTTTTCGAGGGCATGGCCGGGGCGAAGGTCCCAATTGTTGTTGCGCATGGCGAAGGTCATGTGAGCAGAACGAGTGGAGCAGTTGCGCTACGCTACATTGATGGCTACGGTCGCGTGACGGAGCAGTATCCGCTCAATCCGAGCGGCTCGGCTGGCGGCATCGCCGGTCTTAGCAGCGAGAATGGACGGGCGTTGATTCTGATGCCGCATCCAGAGCGGATGTTTCTGGGCGTGCAGCACACATGGACTCGTGAGCTAAAAGACAGCCCGTGGCAACGCCTGTTCGACAACGCACGCAAGTGGGTAGGATAAGCAAAGATATGAGCACGAGCGTTGACTACAAATCGGCAGGAGTGGACATCGAAGCCGGCAATGAGGCGGTGCGACGCATCAAGTCGCATACGGCGAAGACGCACTCGGCGGCGGTGTTGACGGGCGTTGGGTCGTTCGGAACGCTTTTTAGTTTGCGCGATGCGTTGGCCGGCATGAACGACCCGGTCATGGTGCAGAGCACCGACGGCGTAGGCACGAAAACCAAGGTGACGGTGATGGCCGGACGCTACGAGGATCTCGGGCGGGACCTCGTGGCGGCCGTCGCCGGTGACATTGCGGTCATGGGCGCGCGCCCACTAACGTTCCTCGACTACCTCGGCTTTCATAAGACTGACCCTGCGATTGTCGAAGCGCTAGTTCGCGGTATGAGCGCGGCATGCGTGGAAGCGGGCATCGCGCTTGTCGGTGGCGAGACAGCCGAGATGCCCGCTGTCTATGCGCTAGGTGATTTAGACGTCGTTGGATTTGTGACCGGCGTTGTGGACCGCGCGCGGCTGCTGACAGGTGAAAGCATTGCACCTGGAGACATGCTGTACGGTATCAATTCCAGCGGGCTTCACACGAATGGGTTTTCTCTGGCACGGAAATTGATCTTCGACATTGGCGGATATGCGATTGATGCCAAGCCCGAACTGCTCGACAGACAGTCGCTCGCCGACGTTCTGCTTGCGCCTCATGCCAATTACGTTGGTCCTGTGCGCTGCATTCTCGACGCGGGCATTCCGATCAAGGGGATGGCGCATATTACCGGCGGCGGGCTGGTCGAAAATGTCCCGCGCATTTTGCCGCAAGGGCTTGGCGCGCTGATCGACCGCGCGACGTGGAGGCCGCAACCGATTTTCCAGTTCATGCAAAGGATCGGCAACGTCGTGGAACCGGAGATGTATCGGACGTTCAACATGGGAGTAGGCCTGGTACTGGCTGCACCCGCGGGTTTGCAGGGAGATATTGCTGCCGCGATCAGCGGCTTTCCAGCGTTGCGCGTGTGGGAACTTGGCCGGGTTGAAGCGGCAGTTTCCGGCGTGAGGTTTGGCGGACTGTGATCGATCGCAAAACACTCCTCGAAGCCATTCCGCATTGCCTGACGGCAACCGAACTTTCGTTGCCTGCGAAATATCCGGGCAAGGTGCGCGATACATATGACCTCAATGATGGGAGACTGCTTCTCGTGACGACGGACCGGCAGAGTGGCTTTGATCGGATGCTTGGCGCGATTCCGTTCAAAGGGCAGGTGCTCAACCGGATTTCGCTATATTGGTTTGAGCGGACCAAACACATCATCGGCAACCACGCCATTGCGAGTCCCCATGCCAATGCTTTGCTCGCGCGAAAGTGCCGTGTGCTGCCCATTGAACTCGTGGTGCGTGGATACATGACGGGCTCGACCGACACGGCGATTTGGACGCAGTACAAAGGCGGTGTGCGACAGTTCTGTGGGCATACGTTGCCGGAGGGTGTGTCGAAGAACGAAAAGCTGCGCGAAAATATTGTGACGCCGACGACCAAAGAATCGAAACATGATCGCCCCATCACGGCGGAGGAGATCGTCGCTGAAGGCTGGATGACGGCGGATGAATGGGAGTTAGCATCAGCGAAAGCGCTGTTGCTGTTTGAGTTTGGACAGCAAATCGCAGCCGAGCGTGGATTGATGCTGGTCGATACGAAGTATGAGTTCGGCGTTGCGAGTGACGGCGAGATTGTATTGATCGATGAAATCCATACGCCAGATTCAAGCCGTTACTGGCTCGCGGACAGCTATACGTCGCGCGTGTCCGCAGGCCGGGAACCCGACATGATCGACAAGGAATTCTTTCGCTTGTGGTTTAGGGAGCGGTGCGATCCCTATGCAGACGCTGAACTGCCCGTGCCGCCGGACGATCTGATCGCCGAGCTTGCCGCGCGGTACATCCAGTTGTTTAAAGCCATCACGGGCGAGGATTTTTTGCCGGACGTGCGACCGTTGCAAGAGACGGTCATGGCGGCGTTGGCGCGATGACGGAACGCATTCTCATTGTCGGTTCAGGCGCCCGTGAACACGCCATCGCTGCCGTGCTGGGGCGGTCTCCGCGGAAGCCTGAGTTGATATGCTTTGGTTCCGCGCGAAATCCCGGGATTGAGAAACTTTGCAGCGCGTATCGGACGGAAAGTGTGACTGAGGTAGCGGCAATTGTGGCCTTCGCTACGTTGGAGAAACCGACGCTGGCGATCATCGGCCCGGAGGCCCCGCTTGCTGTGGGTGTCGCCGACGCTCTGTGGGCCATCGGCGTTCCGGTTGTTGGGCCGACCAGGAATCTGGCGCGGATTGAGTCAAGCAAAGGCTTCACTCGCGAGTTGCTCTCGAAACACGGCATTGCCGGAAACCCTTTTTTCAAGCGGTTCGAATCGCTTGAGGGTGTCACGGACATTCTCGCGCGCTTTCCTGCGCGCCATGTCATCAAGGACGATGGCCTTGCCGGCGGCAAGGGTGTAAAAGTGTGCGGCGACCATTTGTTGTCGCTCGCCGATAGTCTCGCTTATTGCAAGGAGCTTGTCGCGCAGGGTCATTCGTTTGTGATCGAAGAAAAGCTGGAGGGCGAGGAGTTTTCGCTGCTCAGTTTCTGCGATGGGAAAACTCTGCGTCACATGCCTGCGGTGCAGGACCACAAGCGCGCATACGAAGACGACAAGGGCCCCAACACCGGTGGCATGGGCAGTTATAGCGACGCCGATGGAAGGCTGCCGTTTCTAAGAGATGAGGACATCGTCGCAGCTCAAAAGACCAATGAGCGTGTTGCGGCGGCGCTCGCGGTGGAGTGCGGCGCGCCGTATCGGGGCATTCTGTATGGAGGCTTCATGGCGACGGCAGACGGCGTGAAGCTCATCGAATACAACGCACGCTTTGGCGACCCCGAATGCCTCAATCTGCTCACACTTCTTAAGACGGATTTCGTGCAGATTTGCCGGGCGATCGTTGATGGAACACTCGCAGAGGTTGCTGTGAGTTTCGCGGCTAAAGCAAGCGTTTGTAAGTACGTTGTCCCGGAAGGCTATCCTGAGCATTCGCGCGCAGGCGATTCGATTGAGTTGCCTCATGAGTTGCCTCAAGGTGTCACGCTCTACCTTGGTTCCGTGGACTTGCGGGGTGGCGAGTTGATCGCAACGGGTTCGCGCACCCTGGGGATTGTGAGTGTGGCTGAGAGCATCGCTGAGGCGGAAGCGTTGTGTGAGCGGGTCGCGACGCAGGTCACGGGACGATTTTTTCATCGCGCGGACATCGGAACCTCGACCGCGATTGCTAAGCGAGTTTCGCATATGAATATGTTGAGGCTGGCATGAGTTTAAGGATTGGAGTGCTTGGCTCGACGCGCGGGACGGCGCTCCAAGGCGTGATCGATGCGATTGCGGCAGGCGCGTTGGATGTTGAGATCGTGCTGGTTGTTTCGGATAAGGCAACAGCACACATCCTCGCGCGCGCCGCGGAACATGGTGTTCACGCGGAGTTCATCAATCCTGCGGGCTTGACGCGCGATGAGTTCGATTCACGGGTGACGGACGCACTGCGGAACGCGGGAGCAGAGCTGGTGCTGATGATCGGATACATGCGGATCGTTTCGTCCGCGTTCGTTTCAGAGTGGAGCGGAAGATTGTTGAATGTCCATCCTTCGCTGCTGCCCGCGTTCGGCGGCCTGATGAACAGGAGCGTGCATGAGGCGGTGCTGGCCGACGGCGTGACCGAGACGGGCTGCACAATTCATCAAGTGACCGCGGACGTCGATGCCGGGCCGATCGTTCTGCAGAAGAAATGCGCAGTGCTGCCGGATGATACGGTGGAGTCATTGAAGAACCGCGTGCAGGCGCTGGAGCAGGCGGCGTTCGTCGAAGTGTTGCGTGATTGGAGAGCGTGATGGCGAAGCGAAAAGACAGCGTCGTGGGTATCGTCATGGGTTCAAAGTCTGACTGGCCGACGATGGAAGGGGCGGCAGAGGTACTCGGAGAATTTGGCATCGTCTATGAGGCGGAAGTCGTGTCCGCGCATCGCACGCCGGACAAAATGGCGCACTATGCGGAGACCGCGAAGGCGCGTGGACTGCGAGTGATTATTGCAGGCGCGGGTGGAGCGGCGCATCTACCGGGCATGATTGCCGCCAAGACAAGCCTTCCGGTGCTGGGCGTTCCGGTGATGAGCAAGGCGTTGAGCGGTCTCGATTCACTGCTGTCGATCGCGCAGATGCCGGCGGGGATCCCGGTCGCGACGTTTGCGATCGGCGAGGCGGGCGCGAAGAACGCGGGGTTGTTCGCGGTCGCGATTCTGGCGCTTGAAGATAAGAAGATTGCGATGAAGCTCGAAAAGTATCGCGCCGCGCAGACGAAATTTGTTCTGAGGAACCCCAATCCGAGCCGATGAAACTTTCCCGCCCACGCATTGGAGTTCTGGGCGCCGGGCAACTGGCGCTGATGCTGGCTGAGGCTGGCAGGTCGCTCGACGTTGAAGTGATTTGCGCGGGCCAGCGGGGCGATTGCGCCGAGCAGGTCGCGCGGTTGGTCGTCGTTGATCTGGAAAATCGGGCCGCGGTGCGCGCGTTCGCATCGCAGGTCGATGCGGTCACGATTGAGAGCGAGAATATCGACGCGAGTGTTTTGCAAGGCCTGAATCTGTACCCCAATGCGAGGGCCATCGGCATCGCGCAGGACCGCTTGCTCGAGAAGCGGTTCTTTGAGGAGTGCGGGATTGGCGTAGCGCCGTTTGCCGCGGTCGATCGTATTGAAGACTTCCAGCGAGCGTTCACAATAGCGGGCGTGCCCGCGATTCTGAAGACGCGGCGCGGAGGCTACGACGGCAAAGGCCAGGTGCGATTGCAGCATCGGCAAGATGCTGTTGGCGCTTTCGCCGAAGTTCGTGGTGTGCCTTGCGTCTTGGAAGGGACAGTGCGATTTGAGGCGGAGATATCGCTGATCGCGGCCCGCAATGCGGCTGGTGAAATTGCGTTCTATCCTCTTACCGAGAATTTGCACCGCGAAGGCATCTTGCGGACATCCATCGCGCCTTTCATTCATGCCGGACTCCAAATAAAAGCTGAAAGTTACATGAGAGCGGTGCTCGAACGACTTAAATATACCGGCGTGCTGGCGATTGAATTTTTCGTACTAGGGGACACGTTGCTGGCGAACGAGATGGCGCCGCGCGTACACAACTCGGGACACTGGACGATTGAAGGCGCCGACACATCGCAATTCGAGAACTGTCTGCGCGCGATGTCGGGAATGGAGCTTGGCAGCACGCGGAGCCGCCCCACGGTGATGCTGAACTGTATCGGCGCCATGCCAACGGTCATGGAAACAAAGCCCTTCCCAATGCTGTCTCGCCACGACTATGGCAAAGACGCGAGGGCCGGAAGAAAAGTCGGACATCTTACATTTCCCGCTTCGGAAACGGCCGCGATTGAAGAGTGGCAGCGGCGACTGGCGCAACTATAATTGGGACGTGAGCGGCGTCCATGCACAATTTCCGAACCAGACACTGCTCTTCGACGCGGACGACACGCTGTGGGAGAACAATGTTTATTTTGAGCGCGCGATCGCCGCGTTCATCTCCTATCTGGACCATCGCGTTCACACCAATGATGAAGTCCGAGAGCATCTGAATCTTTGCGAACGCGCCACTATAGCGGCCCACGGCTATGGCCTGAAAAGTTTTCACAGGTCCCTGGTCGATTGTTTTGAGCAGCTTTCCGTCGAACCCGTTACGGAGGAGAAGCATGCGCGCATCGTCTCATTCGCGAACTCGATTGCCGATCAAGAAATTGAATTGCTGCCGCGAGTCGAGGAAACTCTTCACGATTTGAAGCGGCGGCACCGGTTGATCCTGGTGACAAAAGGCAGGACAGAGGAGCAGCGCGATAAGCTGGAACGCTCCGGACTGGCTGCCCTATTTTCAGGCGTTGAAGTGCTTCCAGAGAAGCACGAAGCGGCCTACCGCGATCTCGCAGGCCGCCATCAATGCGACGCCGAGACGACGTGGATGATTGGCAACTCGCCGAAGTCCGACGTGAATCCGGCGATGGCGGCGGGGTTGAATGCGATCTTCATCCCGCATGACTTTACGTGGGTGCTGGAGCACGAGGTGATTGACGCGCCACCTAATGGGCAGCGGCTCATCGAGCTCAGCGCGTTCGCGGAATTGACGCAGCATTTCTAGTCCCGTTACGGCTCGTCTTTGTAAATCCCCATCTGAGGCGCGCCGCCTTCAACCATGCGCGCGCGGAACATTCCCGGCGTGTTGAACCCCCATGCGAGCTGGCCGTCAGGGGTGATGGCGATGACTCCACCGTCGCCTTTGAGCGCGGTGAGTTGTTTGCCAATGACGTCGTCCACCGCGGCTTGCAAGCCCATGCCCTTGTACTCAACGAGCGCGCAGATGGTGCGCGCGACGGTGAGGCGGATGAAGTATTCGCCCGTGCCGGTGGCCGAGACCGCGCATGAATCGTTGGCGGCATAGGTGCCCGCGCCGATGATGGGCGAGTCCCCTACCCTGCCAAAGCGCTTGGCCTCCGTGCCGCCGGTGGTGGTTCCCGCGGCGATGTTGCCATGACGGTCGCGGACGACGATGCCGGTCGTTCCCCACTTGTGCGCGTTGGGTGTTTCGAGTTCCGCAACCGGTTTCGCAGGCTCCGAAGGCGCACCTGCGGGGCGCGCAGGAATCGGGTGGCCTTCCTTCTTCAACTGGCGCACAAGACCTTGCCAACGAGGCTCGGTAAAGAAGTATGAGTTGTCGACCTGTTGCAAGCCGACGCTGGCGGCGAACTCGTCCGCGCCCGCACCGACCAGCATCACATTCGTAGACCTTTCCATAACCGCGCGGGCGAGCGAAATCGGATTTTTCGTGCGCGTGACCCCCGCAACGGACCCGGCTTTGAGCGTCTTGCCGTCCATGATCGCCGAGTCGAGTTCATTCCTGCCCTCGGCCGTGAAAACTGCTCCCTTGCCAGCGTTGAAGAGTGGGTTGTCCTCGAACTTGCGCAGCGCCGCTTCAACGGCGTCGATCGAGGAGCCGCCCTTATCGAGCACGGCCGCTGCGGCGTGGACGGCTTCATCGAGGCCGGCTCGGTAGGCCCTATCGCGCTCCGACGTCATGGAACCGCGCTCGATGACGCCCGCACCGCCGTGCATGACGATGGCCCATTTGCCGGCTGGAGCCTTCGTCGTGAGCGGCGCTTGCTGCGCGAACCCAACCAGCGTTGAGGTGACGATTCCTAACCGAAGCAGCAGTCGAAGTTTGTTGTGCATCACGGGAACTCCTTGAACGTGAGATGTAACTACAGTCTATCTACTTCGCGAAGTTGTCCCGTAGAATTTCACTTGAGTACAGCGATTGACAGCGTTGTGCAAACCCAGGTCACAAATCCGGACCCACGAGCGAGCTCGGCGCAGGCTAGGGGGCACTCCGAATTCTTGCTTGCGAAGCCCACATCTTTGCACGATACAGCTCCGAAAGGCCCGCAAGTACAGTGTTACACTAGACAACGGATTGCAACGCATCCTGTCGCACCCCGCGTGTGTCAGGCTTCGCGGAGGTGGCGAAATTGGCAGACGCACTAGCTTGAGGTGCTAGCGCCGCAAGGCATAGGGGTTCAAGTCCCCTCCTCCGCACCAATCCAGAGCATCGAGAAATTACGAGAAAGCCAGCCCTGAACGGCTGGCTTTCTTTTCGTCACTGTTACATTTTTGTAACCACTTTACGAAAACCCTCTTTTCGACCCTCCGAGACTCTAGCAAAGCTCCAGACGGCGGATGTCAGACCGCTTTAATGCGATCGTTGGAAGGCATCACACGATACACCCTTTCACAGAAATGTCACCATGCTGGCGAAAACGAACGCTAAAAAGAGCCGCCGATCAAAGCTCAATGACGACCTTGCCTTTACTGCCCTTAGCGACGAGTTCAAAGGCGGCTGCAATCTCTTCACGTCCGAACTGTTGTTCGGCAAGCAGCGGTTTGAATTGATTCTGCTCGGCAAGCTTCGACGCCTGACGAAGAATGTACCCATGACTGGCACGCCGCAGTCCCGTCAGGAGCGGAAACAGGGTGAAGACACCGGAGTATGTAGCCGCACGAAAGGAAAGAGGCGCAAGCGAGTGCGTACCCCAGCCAAGACAGCTGACTACATGGCCCGTATAGCGTTTGACGGCCAAAAACGAGGCGTCCAGCATTGCGCCACCCAGGGTGTCATAGACGATATCGAATCCTTCGCCGCCAGTGTACTCAGCGACGTACTGTTCTACCGTTGCGAATCTGTCGATCGCAGTTATGCCAAGATCCTCAACGATTGCTCGCTTGTCGTCTGACACAGTTGCAAACACCTTTGCACCCTGTGCAAGGGCAATCTGCACCGCTGCATACCCCACACCGCCGGCCCCGGCGTGAACCAGCACCGTCTGCCCCGAATGAACGGCGGCTTGGTCGACAAGGCCTTCCCAGGCTGTGATGGTGACAAGTGGAAGAGCAGCGGCCTGTCGCATCGTGAGACTCTTGGGCTTAGGGGCGAGCAAAGCCGCATCCGCCACAACAAACTCTGCCAATGTTCCCTGCAATCCACCGACACCCCCAACCATGCCGAACACTTCGTCGCCGGGGCGGAATTCTGTTACACCCGGTCCGACGGTATCCACAACACCAGCCATGTCCATGCCCAGCACTGCAGGAAGCGGCTGCTTCGCATGCCCTCCTTCTCCCGCCCGTATCTTTGTGTCCAGCGGGTTGATCCCGCTCGCGCGAATCCTCACGATCACCTGACCTCGGGTTGACAGAGGCGTCGGCACCTCTAACTCGCGGAATGGCCCGTTCGCAGTCTCCACAACGTATGCCTTCATCTTTTTGAACCTTTCGAAAAGTCACCTATAACTGAGGAAGATCCGTTAAGTCCTCGCGCGTTGCCGACGGTTCGTTTGTCCTGCATTTGACGTCGCTAATGTCGTTAGATGCAATGGATAGCTCTTGACGGCGCTTCGCGATAGCCCGCTAGCGACCCCGTAGTAATCCTCCAAACGAACAGCGATGCCATGCCTTGATGGACGGAAGGGGATGATCCCATGACGAAAGTATGGTCTGTTACAGGTGCCTCGCGAGAGCTAGACCATTGCGATTCCTTACTCATCTCGGAGGGAACGCCCAATCTCTTCCCATAACGCGATACGAACAAATTCCATTCTGTCCGCACCTGCTCACGCAATAAGACGGTATCTGCGCTGAGATACTTTGCTTGTTGCTAACGGAATGCCGCGATGTGAAAGGCGTTTTACAGCCACCAATCCTTCGGCGGCTGAGAGTCACCCGACGATGTCATGTGTTCTCTCATCTAGTGAAAGTCATGGGACTGTGTTGGAGCGGCGGTGACATGGAATTTTTCAATGTGCCGAAGTAAGTTTCGTTCGGCTAGCGCCCGCTTGGTCTTACGTTCTGGGCTAGACTCGTAAAGAAGCCGACCGTTTATTCGGACCGACGGGTCGTATCAAACGTCTCGGGTTTCAATGCGCTACAGGTCTATAACGGAGATCACAGAGGCATGGCTGCACCGATGCTTAGCGCTATCGAGCACTATGAGAGCTTTCTCGCGGACCATTACACCTGGATGTCTGGCCCGTATACCGATAAGGTTACGCATCAGCACGGCTTACTGAAGCGCGCGAACATTGTTCCGGCGGCAACGAGAGAGGCGCTTGATCTTGGCTGCGGTCCCGGGTCGCAGTCCATTGCGCTGGCCGAGCTCGGTTTCTCCGTTACGGCTATCGATGCCAATGCACAGCTCTTGGAGGAGCTCCGGCAGCGCGCGAAGAGCCTTCCCATCCGCCCCGTTCTGCATGACCTTTGCGCCCTTGCGACCTGTACCATGCTGCCTGTTCAGGTTGACGCTGCGATCTGCGTTGGAGACATCATTCCCCATTTGCCAAGCAGGGCTTGCGTAACGACGTT